>JBMOPM010000104.1:0-8300 GCA_049323575.1 Gemmatimonadota bacterium
TCCCCGCGTTTTTCTCGTCTTGACGACTGCGTATATTGGAGATGCTTCATCCCGCCGGGTACGTCCTGGCGGCGCCCGTGGGCTACGGTCCACGGGCTTTCTACTTGTGGGATGGGCACATGCGCGTCAGCGCCTTCGTCGACGGATTCAACCTCTACCATGCGCTAGATGAGACCGGCCGGCATCATCTGAAATGGCTGGATCTCCGTCGTCTCTGCCTCGCGTTCGCGCCGCCACCCCATCAGACGCTTGGCACGGTCTACTACTTCTCCGCCTACGCGACCTGGCGCCGCGGCGCCTACGCCCGGCACCAGGCATTCGTTGGGGCGCTGGAGGCCAGTGGGGTCCAGCCGGTGATGGGAGTCTTCAAGGAGAAGGACCGTTCCTGTCGCACGTGCGGCAGTGCCTGGACTGACCACGAGGAGAAGGAAACTGACGTCAACATCGCCCTCCACCTGCTGCGCGACGCCCACCTCGACCTGTTCGACCGGGCCCTGCTCATCTCGGGCGACTCCGATCTCGCCCCAGCGGCACGGATGGTCCTGACGCTTTTCCCCGGTAAGAGCATCCGCGTTCTTGCCCCGTATGGGCGCAGCTACAGCATGAACCTTGTCAACGCCGCGGGCGGCTTGGCGAACGCCCGACGAATCAAGCTGGTGCACATCGAGCGCTCCCTGCTTCCCGAACGCGTCCTGGCCTCTGACGGCCGGGTGATCGCCCGCCCCGCCAAGTACCGCCCGCCAACCTGAAGCGGTCCCCGGAACCGACTCGACCGCACGATCAGGGTAGCGGCTTCACCACCACCGACTCATTCCCCCGCTCATCGATCACCTTCACCGCCACCTGTCGCGATCCTCCGCCTCGAACAGCGCGCTCATGGTGCCTCCTCTCTGCTCGGCGAGGCGTCGATGGCCGGTGATCGATCCCCGGTTCGCCCCTGAACGGAAAAATGCCCAGCCGATAGACTCAATCGACTGGGCAGCAATCACATCTGACTCTTGACGCTACAACAGCTGAGCGGACAGGGTGGGATTCGAACCCACGATACCGTTGCCGGTATACCGGTTTTCGAGACCGGCTCCTTCAGCCACTCGGACACCTGTCCCCACGTGAACGTCCCGCACATCCCCATATCCGATCGGGAACCGCGGGTCATTCGGGCGGTCAGAATACCCAATTCGACGCCGGTCCTCAAGCGGTCAGTCCGCTCGACCGCCAGCGCCCGCGCCGCCGCCGTTCGGCGTGGACACCGTCGAGGAACCGCTGACGGCGCGAGCGGCGGCCCGATGACCTCAGCGGGTCAGCGGCCGTGCCCGTCCCCAGAGGATCGCCAGGAAGACCAGCGTGGCTCCCGAGAGCAGCATCCGGCCCGCGGGCGCGAGGCCGCCGGCGAGCGACGCATCGCCCGCCACCGCGATCAGGAGGCCGCCCTGAAAGAGCGCGAAGGCCCCCCAGGCCACGTGAACCGGGCCGCGCTCCGGCTGCACCGGGTAGCGGGGCAGCATCCAGTAGGCCACGCCGAGGACGAACTGCACCAGCCAGCCGAACAGCATCAGGTCGAGATGCATCTGCCGCAGGGCCAGCCCCGGCATCGTGACCAGCGGGGCGGCACCGAGGAGCAGACCTCCCGCGAGCGCACCGAGGACCAGGGCCACGAGCGACGACCGCACCATCCAGACGGACAGCTGCGGCATCAGCCGCGAGCCTCCCGTACCCGCGGCCAGAGCAGCCCGACGAGCAACAGGACGGCCGCGAACTGGAGCATGGCCGAGATCGCGAGGGGCCACGCGGGGCCGCCGAAGCCCAGGCGCCAAGGTTCCGCCAGGACGCGGATCAGCAGGCCGAGGTTGAGCAGGCCGAAGCCGAGCCAGCCGGGCCAGGCGGGTCCCCGAGGCGGCAACGTAGGATGGCGGGGGAACATCCAGAAGGCGACGCCCGTGATGAGCTGAAGCAGCCAGCCGACGGTGAGCAGGTGAACGGCGCCGAGCTGGAGCGCGGCGTCCGGCAGGGCGGGCCAGAGATGGGCCGGCCGGGCCAGCAGGAGCTCACCGAGGAGCGCCACGGCGAGGGAGACGAAACCGGCCTTCACGAACCACCGGGACAGGGCGGGCATGGCGGAAAGAAGCCTATCACGGACGGGATCCCCGGGCCATCCCGTGCTCGGCCCGGCCATCGTGCTCAGGGCTTGACGATGATCACCTCCGTCGACTTGATGACGGCCAGCACCTCCACTCCCGGCTTCAGCGCCAGGTGTTCCGCGGCATTGCGGCTGATGATCGCCACCAGTTCCTGGCCCTCGATCCTGAGCCGCACTTCGGCCAGCAGTCCGTCCACGGTCACCGAGACGACGCGGGCATGAAGCTGGTTGCGGGCGCTCAGGCCGAACGGGACGGCGGGCCGGACCTGCGCGCCGAGCAGCGCCACGACGCGGTCACGCGGGAAGAGCCACTTGCGGCCGACGCGCGTCCCCGGCAGGCGGCCGGCCCGGGCGAGGCGCTGGACATGCTTGACGTGCAGATGGAGCAAGTCCGCAACCTGCGAGGCGGTGAGCATGTCCATACGGAGGCAACCACGCCCGATGACATCGGGAAGTATAGGGGAAGGGGTATCCCGCTGCCGGGGCGGAAGGCCTACGCCAACTCAGTCGTCGATTCGTTCCCCCAGCGCCGAGCTTTGAAAAACCGCTTGAGCAGATCCCTGCACTGCTCCTCCTCCACCCCGCCGATCACCTCGGGCCGATGGTTGAGCCGGGGATGGCGCAGGATGTCGTAGACCGAGCCCGCCATGCCGGCCCGCGCGTCGTAGGCGCCGAAGACCACGCGGCCGACCTTGGCGAGGATGATGGCCCCGGCGCATTGCGCGCAGGGCTCGAGCGTCACGTACAGCGTGGCCTCCGGCAGCCGGTCGGCCCCGGTCCTTCCCAGCGCCTGCTGGATGGCCAGCAACTCGGCGTGGGCCGTCGGGTCCGAGCGCGCCACCATCTCGTTGTGCGCCTCCGCGAGAATGTGGCCGCCCTCGCCGACGATGACCGCACCGACGGGCACCTCCTCCCGCACGGAGGCGGCCCGCGCCAACCGGAGCGCGGCCTCCATTCCCGCGATGTCCGCCAGCGTCGGCGGCCCCCTACGCACTCGCGGCCTCCGGGGCCGGCGGGATGCGCCGGAACACCAGCTCGCCATGGTCGAGCGCGACATGGATCGTGTCGCCCTCGGCGTACTTCCCTTCCAGCAGCTCCAGGGCGATGGGGTTCTGCAGCCGCCGCTGGATGACCCGCTTGAGCGGCCGCGCGCCGAACACCGGATCGTAGCCCTCGTTGGCCAGGAGCTGTTTGGCCTCCGGCGAGACCTCCAGCCGGAGATTGCGCTTGCGGAGCAGGTCGTCGAGACGCGCGAGCTGCAGATCCACGATCCGCATGATGTCGGCGCGGCTCAACTGGCGGAAGACGATGATGTCGTCCACCCGGTTGAGGAACTCCGGCCGGAAGTAGTTCCGGAGTTCCGCGCGGACCCGCTGTTCGATCTCCGCCCACTGCGCCTCGCTCACCGACGGTCCAGCGTCCACGATGTACTGGCTGCCGATGTTGGACGTCATGATGATGACCGTGTTCCGGAAGTCCACCACCCGTCCCTGGCTGTCGGTGAGGCGGCCGTCGTCCAGGATCTGGAGGAGCAGGTTGAAGACGTCGGGATGCGCCTTCTCGATCTCGTCGAAGAGCAGTACGCTGTAGGGCCGGCGGCGGACCGCCTCGGTGAGCTGACCGCCCTCCTCGTAGCCCACGTAGCCCGGTGGCGCACCGATCATCCGCGCCACCGAGTGCTTCTCCATGTACTCCGACATGTCGAGCCGCACCATGGCGCGCTCGTCGTCGAACAGGAATTCGGCCAGCGCCCGCGCGGTCTCCGTCTTGCCCACGCCCGTGGGGCCCAGGAAGATGAATGAGCCCGTCGGCCGGTTGACATCCTGGAGGCCCGCCCGGCTCCGGCGCACCGCGTTGGCCACGGCCGTCACCGCAGCCTCCTGCCCCACCACGCGCTGGGCCAGCTCCCGCTCGAGGTGCGTGAGCCGCTCGCGCTCCGACTCCAGCATCTTCGCCACCGGGATGCCCGTCCACTTCGCCACGATCTCGGCGATGTCTTCGGCGTCCACCTCTTCCTTGAGGTACTTCGCCTTGGCCTGCACCACCTGGAGCTGCTTCTCGAGCGCCGAGATCTCGCGCTCCAGCTGCGGGATCCGGCCATAGCGCAGCTCCGCCGCGCGCTGCAGGTCGCCCCGGCGCGTGGCCTGCTCCACCTCCGCCTTCAAGGCCTCCACCTCGGCCTTCTTGGCCTGGAGTTCCTGGATCGCGCTCTTCTCGGCCTGCCACTGGGCCTTCATGGCGGCGCTCTTCTCCTTGAGCTCGGCGATCTCCTGCTCCACCGCCTGCCGGCGTTCCACGCCGGCCTTGTCCTTCTCGCTCAGCAGCGCCTGGCGCTGGATCTCGAGCTGGACGATGCGGCGCTCGACCTCATCGATCTCCTGCGGCAGGCTGTCGATCTCGATGCGGAGCCGGCTGGCGGCCTCGTCCACCAGGTCGATCGCCTTGTCGGGCAGGAACCGGTCGCCGATGTAGCGGTCGGAGAGGGTCGCCGCCGCCACCAGCGCGCTGTCGGTGATGCGCACGCCGTGGTGGATCTCGTACTTCTCCTTCAGCCCGCGCAGGATCGCGATCGTGTCCTCCACGCTGGGCTCGCCCACCAGCACCGGCTGGAACCGCCGCTCGAGCGCCGGGTCCTTCTCGACGTGCTTGCGGTATTCATCGAGCGTGGTGGCGCCCACCACGTGCAACTCGCCGCGGGCGAGGGCCGGCTTGAGCATGTTGCTTGCGTCCATCGCGCCTTCGGCCGCGCCGGCGCCCACGATGGTGTGCAGCTCATCGATGAAGACGATATAGCGCCCCTCGCTCGCCACCAGCTCGTTGACCAGCGCCTTGAGCCGCTCCTCGAACTCGCCCCGGAACTTGGTGCCCGCCAGCAGGGCGCCGACATCCAGCGCCACCAGCTCGCGATTGCGGAGCGAGTCGGGCACATCGCCGTTGACGATGCGCTGGGCCAGGCCTTCGACGATGGCCGTCTTGCCCACGCCGGGCTCGCCGATCAGCACCGGATTGTTCTTGGTGCGGCGGGAGAGCACCTGCATCACCCGGCGCACCTCCTCGTCCCGGCCGATGACCGGGTCGAGCTTACCCTGCCGAGCGCGGTCGGTGAGGTTGATGGTGTAGCGCTCGATCGCCTGATATTTCTCCTCGGGCGTCTGATCGGTGACGCGATGCGCCCCGCGCACCGCCTTCAGCGCGGCCTTGAGCTCGCCCGGCCCCACGCCCTGCGCGCGCAGCAGCTCGCGGGCCGTCGTGCCCTTCGTGTCGACCAGCGCCAGGAGGAGGTGTTCGGTCGAGACATAGGCATCCTCGAGCTCCTTCGCCTCCTTCTCCGCGCGGTCGAAGACCTGATGCAGCTCCCGGCTCAGCGTGGGCTCCGCGCCGCCCGACTGGCGCGGCAGGCGGTCCAGTTCGCGCCCCACGGCTTCAGCCAACTGGCTCACATTGAGCCCGGCTTTCTGGAGCAGCGGACGCACCACGCCCTCGTCCTGCGCGAGCAGGGCGGCGAACAGGTGGGCGTCGTTGACGACCGGATTACCCCGACGCTGCGCCTCCACGCTCGCGTCGCGGAACGCCTCGGTGGCCTTGATGGTCAAACGTTCTGGTCGAATCATAGGAAAGCTCCTCTATCATACCGCGACGCGCGGAACGCCCACTGCTCCATCCCCGCTGCGGCAATTGTGCGTCGGACGCGACACGACCCGCGCCCGATCCAGGACGGCGTGCACAGGGGTCGCGCCCGACCATCAACGGGTCACGGCAACCGCCGTACCTCGATTCTCTGCCGAAATGACAGACCCGTCATTCAAAAAGACAAGGGCGCCTTTCGGGGGCGCCCTCTATCGTGGCTTGCCTGGGACGATCATCTTCCCGGTGTAACGCAGGCCATCGACGGTCAGCTGGTAGTAGTAGATGCCGGGGGCTGCATCGCGATTGCCATCCTGCACCTTCCCATCCCATACGGCCTCGAATTCGCCGCATCGGAGCCGAGTCTTTTCCAGCCGCTGGGGCGGCGCCCCCGGAAGCACAGGGATCGCCACCACCTGCACCAGCACGTTGTAGATCCGCAGACTGACGGTGGGCAGATGCCCGTTTCTGCATACCTCCGGTGAAATCGTGAAGGGAATGACCGCCGCAGGAAACGACGGGTTGGGGTAGGGTTCTCTGAGCTCGACCGGGGCGGGACGTTGGACCGATTCTGCGGTTTGGGCCGCTGCCGGAACGCGTGGCACCACCAGGAGAAGCCCGAGCCACCACCCCGGCCACACGAGCCGGCCCATGGAGACTCCTCTTCAGACGACGATTGGGACCCTGGCAGCACCCCCGGAAGAGACGTGGAGATGAACGAGTTTACCACGACCGGCCTAAGATCGTCGGAGGCCGAGAATGGTGTCAAGCGATGGAACGCTTCGGTTCGTGGGCGGGTTGGGCGACTCCGGGCATGGTGTCAGACGATCAGGCGCCATCAGCAGACGGGAGCGGAGGTGTCGGAGCGGAGCCCCGCCAACTTCCTGCCCTCTCCCACCCGTACGGTCACCCCAGCCCGATCCGCCCACTCCAGCAGCGGAATGACGTACTTCCGGGTGAGGCCCAGCCGATCCCGGACCGCCGCTGGCGTGATCGGTCCCGACGCTCCGATTTCGCGGAGCGCGGCCACGAGCTGATCCAGCGCCTCTCTGGCGTAGAACCGATCCCGCTCCACGGCCACCACGCGGCCGCTGGCTGCCGCGAAGGCGAGGATCGCGCCCGCGTCCTCGAGCCCATGCGCGGCTGCCAGCTCCGCCACCGTGGGCGGCATGAGGCCCGCCGCGGCGACCAGCGCCACCACGCGCTCCACGTCCGCCGGGCGGCCCGGCACCCGGGGTGCGAAGCCGGTCAGGCGTGCTCGGCCGTCGCTCAGAACGAGCCGGCGCGCCGCCACGAGACGCTCCAGCACGGGTTCCACCAGGGCGGCCGGTGCGCCGAGCTGCTGGCGCAGGGTCTCGATGGCGAGGCCCGCTTCCGTGGGCGAGTCGCGGTGGAACTGCCGCACGAGGTCGAGCGCGCGCTGCGCCAGCTCCGCCGCGCGCCCGGGCGACACCAGCCGCGCACCCAGTCGGACGATATCGCCGCCGCTGTCCTCCTTCACGGTGGCGCCGAGCAGAATCGGCATCTCCGCGATCGCAACCCCGTCCCGCCGTCGAGCCACCAGCCCTGCGAGGCGGGCAGCGGGCTCCTGAGTGAGCAGCGCGTCGCTCCAGCACGGCTTGCCGCCGGGAGGCATCGGATCGACCACGAATCCGCCGCCGATCGTCGTCACCGGACTGAAGCTCCGGAGGATGAAGCGGTCGCCGCCGCGCGCGATCAGCGGCTGCTCGAGGCGAAGGCGCGCGGCACCACTCCCTCCCGGCTCGATGGGCGCGGGTGGATACACCCGACATATCACCTCGGCCGTACCCAGGTGGAGGCGGACGCGGGTGCGGGAGACGAGCGGGCGCGGGGCATCGGCGAGCAGGGAGGCGACAACGTCGATCGTCGGCACCTCCTCCCAGCCGCGCTCCGGCTCCACGACCACCATGCCGCGCCGGATCGCCTCGCGGGCCACCCCGGCGAGGCCCAGCGCCGTGCGCGATCCGGGCCCTGCCACATCGACCGCCTGCCCGTACTGTTCGATCGAACGCACCCGGGCCCGCTCCCGCCCCGGCAGCAGCGCGACCTGGTCACCGACGCGGATGCGACCCGACCAGAGCGTGCCGGTCACCACCGTGCCGGTGCCCGCCACCGAGAACGCGCGATCCACCGGCAGCCGGACGAGATCCGCCGCGTCCCGCGCCGTGACCGACCGGGCCACCGCAGCGAGCGCGGCGCGCAACTCCTCGATCCCCTGGCCGGTCACGGTCGAGACGGGGATCGGCGGCGTGAACGAGACCGGGGAGCGCGCGAGCCGCTCGGCGAGATCCGCCGCGACCAGCGCGGCCCACTCGGCGTCCACCAGATCCACCTTGCTGAGCACGGGAATCCCCCGCGCCACCCCGAGCTGTTCGACGATCGCCAGGTGCTCGAGCGTCTGCGGCATGATGCCGTCGTCCGCGGCCACGACGAGCAGCACGACATCGATGCCCGACGCGCCCGCGACCATCGTCCGCACGAAGTCCTCGTGACCCGGCACGTCCACCACCCCCGCCCG
>JBMOPM010000105.1:0-8299 GCA_049323575.1 Gemmatimonadota bacterium
CTTGCATCTCCTCTCGCTGTCGAGCGCCCTGGCCCTCGCCGCCTGCCGGCCCGCCATCACGCCGACGAGCGTGCCCGCGCCCATGGCGGCGCCGGACCGGATCGAGCGCCTGCTCGACAGTCTGCCGCTCGCCGATCGCATCGCCCAGTTGGTGATGCCGTGGGTCGCCGGTGGGTACGCCGCGGCGGACGACCCCGCCTTTGTGCGCGCGGAGCGGTGGGTGGACTCGCTCCACGTGGGCGGCGTCATCGTGTCGATCGGCCCGCCGACCGAGCTCGCCGCCAAGCTGAACCGGCTGCAGCAGCGGGCCCGCATCCCGCTGCTTGTGGCGTCCGACCTCGAGAGCGGCACGTCCTTCCGCCTCGCCGGCGGCACGCCGTTCCCGCCAAATATGGGCGTGGCCGCGGGCGGCCGGGATGCCGACGCCTACGAGATCGGGCGCGTCACCGCACTGGAGGGCCGTGCCGTGGGCATCCATCTCGCCTTCGCCCCGGTGGCGGACGTGAACAGCAACCCGGCCAACCCGATCATCAACACCCGGTCGTTCGGCGAGGACCCCGCGCTGGTTGCCCGGTTCGTGCGCGCAGCGGTGCGCGGCCTCGAAGACCACGGGATGATGGCCACCGTCAAACACTTTCCCGGCCACGGCGACACCGACGTCGATTCGCACCTCGCGCTCCCGCACCTCGGCGCCGACTGGTCCCGCCTCGATGCCGTCGAGCTGGTGCCGTTCCGCGCGGCAGTGGCCGCGGGCGTGACCGGAGTGATGTCGGGCCACATCGCGCTGCCGGGGATCGCGTTGCCCGATCGGCCGGCGACGCTCGCGCCGAGCGTGCTGACCGGCGTGCTCCGCGACTCACTCGGGTTTCGCGGGCTCACCGTGACCGACGCGATGAACATGGCGGGCGTGGCCGGCACATTCGGGGCGGGCGAGGCGGCCGTGCTGGCGCTCGAGGCCGGCGCCGACCTGCTGCTCCAGCCCGCCGACCCCGCCGAGGTGATCGCCGCGGTGGAAAGCGCGGTGCGCTCGGGACGGCTGAGCGAGGAGCGCATCGACCGCTCGGCCCGCCGGATCCTCGAGCTCAAGCAACGGGCCGGACTGTTCCAGCGGCGATACGTCACGCTCGATCGTGTGGCCGACGTGGTGGGCAGGCGCCCGTTCCTCGACTCGGCCCGGGCGATCGCGGCGCGGTCGGTGGTGCTGGTGCGCGACGGCGGTGTGCTCGATTCGCTCCGCGCCCGGGCGCGGACGGTGGCGGTGGTGAGCTTCGCCGACGACGTCACCTCCCCCGCCGGCACCACGCTCGCGGCCGAGCTTCGCCGGGGCGGGCACACGGTCACGTTGCTGCGCCTCTGGCCCGCGAGCGGCCCGGCCAGTTACGACTCGGCGCGAAACGCGCTCGCCCGCGCGGAGGTCGGCATCGTGGCCGCGGCGGTGCGGTTCGCCGCGGGCCGCGGCACGCTGGGCATGCCGCAGGCGCTGGCGGACCTGCTGCAGGGGGCCGGCCCGCGCACGGCCCTGGTCGCGTTGGGCTCGCCTTATCTGCTGCTCCAGGCGCCGAACGTCTCCACGTACCTGCTGGGCTGGGCCGCGAACGAGATCAGTGAGGCTGCCGTCGCACAGGCCCTGCTCGGCGCGGCGCCGATCACCGGCCGCCTGCCGGTGAGCCTGCCGCCGTACCATCCCGCCGGCCATGGCATCGACAAGCCGGCGAAGGCCGGCCCGGCGCACCGTCCAACCACCGGCCGGGAATGAGGCGGGTCGCATCGGCGGGGCTCATCGCGGCTCTCGCTCTCCCCGCCTGCGCGCGACCCGCGCTCGAGTCCGCTGCACCCGCGCCCGGCTGCGAAACGGCCATCCACGACTGGACCGGACCGGTCGCGTTCCTCGATTCGGCCATCGCCGCCGGTGCCGCGCCCGGCGGCGTGATGGCGGTGTCGTATCGGGGGAAGCGGTTCTATCACGGTGCCGGCCGGCTCGGCCTTGACGACCCGGGGCGACCGGATCGCCACACGGTGTACGACCTCGCATCGCTGACGAAGGTGGTCGGCCTCACCACGGCGGTGATGCTGGCGGTCAGCGAGGGCCGGATCGCGCTGGACGATCCGGTAACGAAGTACGTACCGGCCTTCGGCTCGGGTGCGCCCGAGCGCTCGGCCGTGACGATTCGCCATCTCCTCGCACACGCGAGCGGGCTGCCCGGGCATCGCCCGCTGTACCGGGAAGCGAACAGCCGCCGTGAAGCGCTCGGCCTGGTGGACACCACTCCGCTCATCCGGGCTCCCGGGGACACGATGGTCTATTCCGATCTCGGCGCGATCGTGCTCACGCAGGCCGTCGAGGCCAGGTACGGCGAACGCATCGACTCCCTGCTGGCCCGGCGGGTCTTCGGCCCACTGCACATGCGGTCCACGCGCTACCTGCCGCCGCCGTCCTGGCGAGCCCGCATCGCCCCCACCGAGGACGACCCCTGGCGCGGGCGAGTGCTGCGGGGGGAGGTGCACGACGAGAACGCGGCGCGGCTGGGCGGTGTCTCGGGCCACGCCGGGCTGTTCAGCGACGCGGAAGACCTGCTCCGCTTCGGCGAGTGGCTCCTCGGCGCGGTCCACTCCGGCGGAGCGGAGGCGCCGGACACCCGATCGGGCCCCATCCCGGTGCACCCGTCGGTGGCGCGCGAGTTCACCCGGCGCCAGAACCTGCCACCCGGTTCCACCCGCGCGCTGGGCTGGGACACGCCGTCGGCCTCCGGCAGCAGCGCGGGACGCCGTTTCTCGCCGGAGAGCTTCGGCCACACGGGTTTCACCGGCACCTCGATCTGGATCGACCCCACGCGGCATCTCGTGCTGGTGCTGCTCACCAACCGAGTGCATCCGACCCGGGCCAACCCGCGGATCGGGCCCCTCAGGTCCGGGCTTGCCGACCGGGTCGTCGACGCGGCCTGTGTCGCAAGTTCGCCCCCCGTCCGGCGTTGACCCCCGCGTGCGATCGACGTAGCTTCGATCCTGACCCGTTCCTACGGTCTTTTCCGCTCGGCACCAGTCCGGGCGCATGCAGGAGAGGAGTAGCAATGACCAGTCTCGAGCAGCCCCAGGCGCCCGCGGCAGGGTTTCAGTTGACGCTGACCGATAACGCGGCCAGTGAGGTGGCCAAGTTCATGGAAGCGGAGCAGGTCCCCCTGGAGACGGCGGGGCTTCGCGTCAGCGTGCTGCCCGGTGGATGCTCCGGGTTCAAATACAGCCTGAACATCGAGGAACGCGCGCTGGAGGACGATCTGGTGCTCTCGGTGAACAACGTGCGCGTCTTCGTGGACGGTTTCAGCGCCCAGTACCTCAATGGTGTCACGATCGACTATGTGACCTCGATGCAGGGGTCGGGCTTTACCTTCCACAACCCCAACGCCACGGGCGGCTGCGGGTGCGGGACCAGCTTCACGGCGTGACCCTGCGGTAGCCAGTGAGCGGCAAGCGGTGAACGGGGGCCTGTCCCGTTCGCCGCTTTTTGTTTGCCGCCCGCGGCGCTCTGCGCAACGCTTCACCCACCGAGGAGCTCTCCTGACCCCCCTCGATCTCATCGTTATCGTCGCCTACTTCCTCGTCACGGTCGGCATCGGGCTCTGGAGCTCCCGCCACCAGACGACGACGACCGACTACTTCCTCGGTGCCCGCAATCTGCCGGCGTGGGCCATCCTGCTCTCGATCGTCGCGACCGAGACCTCGGCGCTCACGGTGATCTCCGTGCCGGGGATCGGTGCGCGCGGCGACCTGCGCTTCCTGCAGCTCGCGTTCGGTTACCTTGTGGGACGCACGGTCGTGGCATTCTGGCTGCTGCCCGGCTACTTCGACGGTACGCAGGAGACGGCGTACGCCCGGCTGGAGCGCCGCTTCGGCGGGTCCACCCGGCGAATGGTGTCGGCGGTGTTCCTGGTGACCCGCTTCCTGGGCGACAGCGTGCGGATCTACGCGGGGGCGATCCCCCTCGCCCTGGTGACGGGGTGGAGCGTACCGTGGTCGATCGTCGCGGTGGGCGGGATCACGATGCTCTACACCTGGCAGGGAGGGCTCAGGGCCGTCGTGTGGACCGACGTGGTCCAGCTCGCGATCTACATCGCGGGCGGGGCGGCCGCGCTGATGATCGCCTGGGAACTGGCAGGAGGCGTGGGCACCTCGTTCGCGGCGAGTGCCGCGGCGGGCAAGCTGCGCGTGATCGATCCGAGCATCGACTTCACCTCTACGTACACGCTGCTGGGTGGCCTGCTGGGCGGCGGCATGCTGTCGGCCGCGTCGCACGGCACCGATCACCTCATCGTCCAGCGGCTGCTCTCGAGCCGCTCGCTCGGGGCCGCGCGGACTGCGCTGATCGGCTCCGGTGTGGTGGTCATCCTGCAGTTCGCGCTGTTCCTGCTGGTGGGCACCGCCATCTGGGCCGCGGGCTACGCGCCGCCTGATCTGCCGGCGGACCAGGTGTTCACGCACTTCGTCGTCGACCACCTTCCAGCGGGGCTGGCCGGGCTGGTGGTCGCCGGCATCCTGGCGGCGGCGATGAGCACGCAGAGTTCGGCCATCAACGCGCTCGCGAGCGCGGTCACCCACGATTTCTATGCGCCCCGCGCCGCGCGGCGTGACGCCGAGCACCTGTTGCGGGTGGGGCGCCGCTTCTCGGCGCTGTGGGCGGTGCTCCTCGTCGTGGGCGCGCTGTACTTCGCGGTGTCCGCGCGCGGGACGCAGACGCCGGTGGTGGTGACCGCGCTCTCCATCGCATCGATCACCTACGGCGGGCTTCTCGGGACCTACGTGCTGGCGGGACGCTGGTCGCACGCCACGGGCACCGACGTGATCCGGGCCGTGTCGTTCACGCTCGTCGTCATGCTGGTGATCACGTCCGCCAGTTGGCTTTCGGATCTGCCCGGCCTCGACTGGCTGGCGCCGTTCGGTCGCCTGGCCTGGCCCTGGTACGTGCCGCTGGGCACCCTGCTCACCGTCGCGACCGGATTGCTCCTCTCCTGGTTCCGGCAACCGAGCGAGGCGGCGTGAGCGACGTCATCGCCGGGGTCGACGCGGGCGGGACGAAAACCACCGCGGCGCTGTGCGTGGACGGGCAGGAGGTGTCCCGCGTCGTCGCGGCGGGCGGCGCCCTGCGGCCAGGTCGCGTGCTCGCGGCGGCCGCGGTCATCGCGGACGCGGCGCGCCGCGCCCTCGCCTCGGCAGGCCGGCTGACCGCAGACGTGCTCGTCGTGGGCGCCGCCGGCGCGGGCCGCGACGGCCCACGCGAGGAATTGCGCGCGGCGCTCCACTCGGAACGACTCGCGAGCCGGCTGCACATCACCACCGACATCGAACTCAAGCTCGTCGCCGGGTTCGACGACGGGCCCGGGATCGTCCTGGCCGCCGGCACCGGCAGCATTGCCGTCGCGCGCGCGGCGGATGGCACGCTCTGGCGGAGCGGCGGCTATGGCTGGCAGCTCGGCGATGAGGGCAGCGGCTATGCCATCGGCCGCGCGGCGCTGGGGGCCGTGGGCCGGGCCCACGATGGCCGGGGCCCGGCGACCGTGCTCTCGGAGCGCATCCTCGCCGGCGCGCGCGTCGCCGGTTTCGATGAACTGGTCGGCTGGGCCGGCCGCGCCGGCCCCACCGAAGTCGCGGCCCTCGCGCGGGTGGTGCTGGAGGCGGCCGGCGACGGCGACGCCGTGGCAGCGGCTGTCGTGGACGAGGCGGCAGCCCATCTGGCGGAACTGGTGACGAGCCTGCTGCGCCGGATGGACGAGCCGACCGACGTACCGGTGGCGCTCGCGGGAAGCCTCCTGATCACGGGACCGGTGCTCAAGGACCGGCTGCTGGCGCGCCTCGCCGGCGAACCCCGGCTCAAGGTGGTGGCGGCGCCGATCGATCCCGTGCTGGGCGCGTTCCGGATCGGGAGGCGGATGATCGGTTAGACGGTCAGGCGGTCATGGCGGGTGACGATTCGACGGCGGGTGCTGCGCGCCTCCTCGACAGGGAGCCGGCGCATTTCACGCGGCCGCGGTGCGGGCCTCGATGACGCCAGCCACGATCAGCGATGCGTACCAATGGCCCGACGCCTTGATTGTGCGCGTGCGGGTCGGGACGTCCACGTCGACGACACCGTGCGCGCCTCCCGGCCGCTGGTAGGTGAAGTTCCGCCGGTGATGTCCGGCGATCGGAGGTCCCGGCGACGGCACGCGTGCAGATGTCGATGCCCACAAAGGCGAGCGGCGCCCGCATGAGCCCGACATCGGACGGCCGGGCGTTCATCTCCCGCATGGGCACGCCCATCGGGAAGATGTCCGGCGGGTAGTGCCCGTGCAGCACGGCCGCTCGGTCACGCTGACCCGCGCGGACGACGCAGCCGGCTGTTGCGGTAGCCGTAGAGCATGTAGATGACGAGCCCCGCGGCCAGCCAGACACCGAACCGGATCCAGGTGACGGTCGGCAGTTGCAGCATGAGGTAGAGGCACGCGGCGATCGAGATCAGCGGCGTGAACGGGACGAACGGCGCCCGGAACGGGCGGCGGCGGTCCGGTTCCTTGATCCGGAGCACGATGACGCCGACGGACACGATCACGAACGCGAACAGCGTCCCGATGTTCGTCAGGTCCACCACCTCGGCGATGTTGGCGAAGGCCGCGAACGTCGCTACGAACACGCCGGTGAGGATGGTGCCGATGTACGGCGTGCGGAAGCGGGGGTGGAGCCTGGCCAGGAACGGCGGGAGGAGCCCGTCGCGCGACATCGACATGAAGATCCGCGGCTGGCCCAGCTGGAAGACGAGGAGCACGCTGCCCATCGCGACCACCGCCCCCAAGGCGATGATGAGCCGGGAGGCCGCGAGCAGCCTCGGCGACCCCTCGGCCAGCGCGAGCGCGGTGATCATCGGCTCCGGCGTGCCGAGCTGCTTCCACGATGCCATCCCCGTCATCACGGCCGCCACGGCGACGTACAGCACCGTACAGATGACCAGGCTCATGATGATGCCGAACGGCATGTCCTTCGCGGGATTGTTCGCCTCCTCGGCCGCGGTGGAGGTGGCGTCGAAACCGATGTAGCTGAAGAAGATGATCGCCGCCCCCGCGCTGATTCCGGCAAACCCGTTGGGCGAGAATCCGCCCATCGCGGGATCGTTCCAGTGGGACGGGTCGATGAACCGGCTGCCCACCGCCACGAAGAACAGCACGATCCCGACCTTGAGGATCACCATCGCGGTGTTGGAGTTGGCCGACTCCCTGATGCCGCGCACCAGCACCGCGGTGATGAGCAGCACGACGAGCGCGGCGGGGACGTTGGCGATGATCGGGAGCCCGGCCACGCGCGGGGCATGGTCCAGCGCGGAGGCCAGGTAGACCGAACCGGGGTCGGTCGTCCCGGCCGCCACCGCCTTCGCGGCCTCACTCGCGGTGCGCCAGTCGGTCATGAGCCAGGCCGGCACCGAGATGCCGAAGTGGCCCAGCAGTTCGCGGAAGTGACCCGACCAGCCGATCGCGACGCCGATGTTGCCCACCGCGTATTCGATGATCAGGTCCCACCCGATGATCCAGGCGACGAACTCGCCCAGCGACGCATACGCGTAGGTGTACGCCGAGCCGGAGATCGGCACCATCGCGGCGAACTCGGCGTAGCACAGCGCGGCGAAGCCGCACGTGATGGCCGTGAGGATGAACGAGAGAATGATCGCCGGACCGGCGCCCGGCCGCGCGGCGTCGCCGACGATCGCCGTTCCCGTGGTAGCAAAGATGCCGGCGCCGATCGTGGCGCCGACACCGAGCGCCGTCAATTGCCATTTGCCGAGCGACCGCTTGAGGCCGCCGCGCTCGGCGAGATCGTCCTCGCAATCCTGGACAGACTTGCGGATGAAGAGATTCGGCAATGGGGTGGGTGGTTAGGAATTCTGTGGTTGGTAGCAAGTGGTCACTGCGCGGGACCGCATCGTTATCCGACACCGGAGACCTCTGCCTAGAAGATCACCGTCACGACCGTCGTGCCCGGCACCGCCACGCCCTCGGCGGATCGCGCGGGACGGAAGCGGTAGTTGCGCATCACCTCGTCGAAGCGCCGGGCGAACCCGCCGTTGCTGATCGGCGGATTGACGTCCACCGCCGTCACGCGGCCATCGGCATCTACGTGGAACGTGACGAACACGCTGCGGCCGCGCAGCTCCTTCGGCACCTCGAGCGGCGGGAGGATGAGTTGCCGCGGCTCCGGTGGCATCGCTCGCCCGCCGCCGGTGCCCGTGCCCAGCCCGCGCCCGGTCCCGGTGCCCGGGCCCGTGCCGCCGCCCGTCCCCCCCCCG
>JBMOPM010000106.1:0-8254 GCA_049323575.1 Gemmatimonadota bacterium
TCGTCCGCGCCGCGCCAGGTCCTCGCTCACCGCCGTCACCGATCGGATAACCTCCTGCGAGGCGTCCGCCCGCAGCCGGATGCGGTGGCCCCCGGTCTCGAGGACCACGTGATCCCCTTCCCGCCACGCCGTGCCCACGCGGGCGAACAGCCCGGGGTCGAAGTCGCGCACCCGCTCGAGCAGGCGGCCCACCAGGCTGTCGGGCCGCAGCGCCACCGGCAGGTCGGGAGCCGAGAGCGCGGGATCGAACGGCAGGCGCCGGCCCGCCCCGCTCATCAGCTGCATGCCCTTCTTCGACGCCACCAGGGCCACGGGTTCGGTCTCCTTGAGCACCACGCGCAGCGTGCCGGGGAAGCGGCGCTCCACCGTGACCTCGTCCACGCCGTCGAGCCTGGTCAGCCGGGCCGCCAGCGGCTCGACCGGGTCGAACACGCTGGCCTCGGCCGGGAGCCGGAGCGCTCGGACCAGGTCGTCGCGCGAGCGATAGCGCAGGCCTTCGAACTCCACGCGGCGCACGCGGAAGAACTCCACGCGCCGCAAGGCGCGGGGCCCCAGGGTCCAGCCCCCGACCAGCAGGGCCAGCGCGCCCACCGCCGCCGTGATGGCGATCAGGCGGCGCCGAGCCATTGCACCAGTTCCCCCGCGACGCGCGTGATGTCCCCCGCGCCGAGAGTCAGCACCACATCGCCCGATTCGAGCTCGTCGAACACGCGCCGCGCCAGCTGGCTCCGGTCGGCCTCATAGATCACGGCGGCGCCCGCGCGCTGCGCCGCATCGGCGACGAGCTTGCCGCTCACGCCCGCGATCGGCGCTTCGCGCGCCGCGTAGACGTCGGCCACCACCACGAGATCCGCCATCGCGAGCGCCACGCCCATCGCCTCCGCGTGCGCCTGGGTGCGCGAGTACAGATGCGGCTGGAATACCGCCACGAGCCGGCGCTTCGGAAACGTCTGCCGCGCCGCGGCCAGCGTCGCGACCAGTTCCGTGGGATGGTGCGCGTAGTCGTCGACGACGGCGACGCCGTTCACCTCGCCCAGCCGCTCGAACCGCCGGCCCACACCGGTAAAGGCGCCGAGCCCTTCGGCAGCCCGCTCCAGCGAGCCCTCCAGCGCCGCCACGACACCGAGCGCCGCCGCCGCGTTGCGCAGGTTGTGCAACCCCGGTACCCGGAGCCGGAGCGCCACCGAACGGCCGCCCGGGAAGTTCACCATCGCCGAGGTGCCCGTGGGCGTCTGCACCACCGTGCCGAACTGGATATCGGCGTCGCCGCCGCCGAAGCGCCACACGGGCACCGCAAGCCGTGCCGCGACCCGCCGAGCTCCGGGGTCGTCATGGCCGACGATGACCCGCTTCGCGCGGCTCGCGAACCGGACGAACGCGTCCTCCAGCGCGGCCACCGTGCCGTAGTACTCGAGGTGATCGGCCTCCACGTTGGTGACCACCGCCACCGTGGGCTCGAGCTCCAGGAACGCGCGATCGTACTCGTCCGCCTCGACCACGAAGAGCTGCCCGTTGCCGATCCGCGCGTTGCCGCCCCAGCTCGCCACGCGACCACCCGCGATGCCCGTCGGCGCGAGCCCCGCCGCTGCGAGGGCCTCCGTGGCCATCGCGGTGGTGGTGGTCTTCCCGTGCGTGCCGGCAATCGCGGCCACGGTACCGCCATTCACCAGCGCGCCGAGCGCGCGCTTCCGCGGCACCACCGGCAACCCCATCGCGCGGGCCCGCACGAGCTCCGGGTGATCCGCCGCCACTGCTGCCGTCACCACCACGCCGCGCGTCCCCTCGACATGCGCCGGATCGTGGCCCTCGAACAGCGTGGCCCCCGCGGCTGCCACATCCGCCGCGCCAGCGAGGTCGCGGTCGCACCCGGTCACCGGCACACCTCGGCGCCGGGCGATGAGCGCCAATGCGCTCATTCCGGCTCCCCCGACTCCCATGAAATGGAGCGGGCGCGGGTCTCGGGGATCCATGATGTCCATGCCGATGGCCCTAATGTAATGCCCGGCATTGAGTTGAGAAAGGGTCGATCAGACTTGTTGTGTCAAGAAACGCGACGGCGCTCGCCGCTTTTTCCACCAAATTAGCCACAATTGCTCCACACAGGGAAACATTTGAACATGGGTCGCGTGGCTTGGAAAGGGTGATCAGCGGTCGGAAAAACGGCGTGCGAGCGAGAAAGGATAAACGGCTAGTCCATCCCCCGCTCGTGGATCAATCCGAGCGCGCGTTCCACGATCACAGCGGTGGCCTCGGGGCGGCCGCGCGCGCGCGCGGCCGCAGCCATCGCCGCGCGCCGTCGAGCGTCGGCCAGGATCCCGTCGATCGCGGCGCCGAGCGTGGCGGGCGTGAGGTCGTGCTGGGGAATCCAGTCCGCGGCACCAGCGGCGGCGAGAGCCTTGGCGTTGAGCGTCTGGTGATCGGCGGCGGCGGTCGGCAGCGGCACGAGGATGCTCGGCAGGCCCCACGCACAGAGTTCCGCGACGGTGAGCATCCCCGCGCGGCCGACGACGAGGTCCGCGATCGCGTAGCCATCGGCCATGGGATCGAGAAAGTCGACAACCTGCACCGCACCCTGGGGTCGATGCAGCGAAGCGAACTGCGAGTAGGTGGCGCGACCGGTCACCCAGAGCAGGTTGACGGGCGGTGTGCCGCGATGCGCCTGCACCCATGCCGCCACCACGCGGTTGAGGGCAAAAGCCCCCTGGCTTCCCCCGGTGACGAGCACGACGGGCCGACCCGGCGGAAACGCGAAGCGGCGAGCCGCGGCTTCACGCCGTTGGGGCGTCGGTGCGAGGATCGGGTTGCCGGTGTCGACGAGGATCGTGTGCGGGCCGGGCGCGAGATGAGCACGCGCTTCGGGCAGCCCCAGCCACACCTCGTTCACGCGCCGGGCCAGCCACCGGTTGGCCAGGCCGGGAAACGCGTTCTGCTCCTGCACGGCGCAGGGAATGCGACGTCGCACCGCGTGCCACACCACGGGCGCCGACGCGTAGCCGCCGGTGCCGATGACGAGCGCGGGCTGCTCCCGCCGGAACACGTCGCGGACACCACGCATGAGCCCGGCGAAGACGAACGGCCACCGGACGTTCTTCCACCACTGGCGGCGGTACAGCGGCTCGGCGGGCAGCAGGTAGTGGCGGAAGTCGCGCGTGGGGAGCAAGGTCGCTTCGATGCCGCGCATCGCGCCCACGAGCACCGGCTCGAGATCCGGCCGCCGCGCACGCAGGCCCTCCGCGATGGCGAGCGCCGGCATGAGGTGGCCGCCAGTACCACCGCCAGCGATGAGGACGCGGATCATGGCCGGCCCGGCCGCACCCCGCTACCGCTCACCGTTCTTGGGCACCGGCTTCCCTCGGAAGCGCCCGATGCTGAGCAGGACCCCGGTGGACACCAGCGAGATCACCAGGCTCGAGCGACCGGCGGAAATGAACGGCAGCGTGAGGCCCGTGGTGGGCATCAGCCCCAGGCTCACCGCCATGTGCAGGAGCGCGGTCACGCCCACCGACGCGGTGAGGCCGGTGGCGAGATACTGGCCCAGCGCATCCGGCGCGGTCCTGGCGATCCGGAAGCCGAGCCAGCAGAAGAGGCCGAACAGCAGCACGACCAGGCACACGCCGATGAAGCCCCACTCCTCGCCGATCGCGCCGAAGATGTAGTCGGAATCGGCGAACGGCAGGAACCCGAACTTGAACTGCCCCTTGCCGAACCCTTTGCCGTGCAGACCGCCCGAGCCCACGCTCATCAGCGACTGGTAGGCCTGGAAGCCCACGCCCCGGGGATCGCCTTCCGGCGAGAGGAACGCGACCCAGCGGGCGGCACGCCACGACGAGCTGGCGATCTGGTGGACGAACACCACGAGCCCGACGGACCCGAGCAGCAGGAAGTGGCCGATTTTGGCGCCGGCAGTGAAGAGCACGAGCCCGGCGAGCAGCGCCACGAGCGCCGCCATCGACAGGCTGGGCTCGAGCAGGATCAGCAGCGAGATCACGCCCACCACCACGAGGAACGGCAGCACGCCCTTCCTGAGCTCGCGCACCTGGGGTCCCTTCTTGGCCGCGAGCATCGCGCACCAGAGAACCACCGCGAAGCGGGCCGCTTCCGAGGGCTGGAAGCTCAGCGGTCCCACCTCGATCCAGCGGCGTGCGCCGTTCTTCATCGGCGCGATCGCGTGGGTGAACGGCAGCAACGGGATCACGAGCAAAACCATCGTCAGCAGCAGGATGGGCCACGCGAGCGGGCGCCAGCGGCGGTAGTCGATCCGCGACAGCGCCAGCATCAGAATCCCGCCGAGCGCCGCACCGGAGAGCTGGCGGAAGGTGTACTCCACCCCGGTGAGTTCGCCCGCGCGGTCGGGGAGCGTGGTGGCGGCGCTGTAGGTCATGGCGAGGCCGAAGACCACCAGCGTCGCCGTGACCACCGCGAGCAACCGCGTCTCCCAGCGCAGCTCGCCGGGATGGCGGACAGCGGGAGCAGGTGGCGCACTCACAGGGCGTTCACCATGGCGCGGAAGACCTCGCCCCGGTGTTCGAAATGCTCGAACATGTCATAGCTCGAGCAGGCCGGTGACAGCAGCACGACATCCCCCGGTTGCGCGAGCCGGCGCGCCTCGCGCATCACCTGCGCGAAGTCGCTGCCCGCCTCCACCACCGGCACCAGGGCGCCCAGGTCCGCCTTCACGATACTCGCCGCCTCGCCGAACGCCACCACCCCGCGGCATCGGCCGGCGAGGAGCGGGGCCAGCCGGGTGTAGGGCTCGCCCTTGTGCCTGCCGCCGAGCAGGAGGACGACGGTGCCGTCGACCGCCCTGAGCGCCACCTCGGTGCTGGTGACGTTGGTGGACTTGGAGTCGTTGATCCAGCGCACGCCATCCACCGTTCGCACCGGCTCCACCCGATGAGGGATGGCGCGGAAGCTTCGGAGCCCCTCGGCGATGGCCCCGAGCGGCGGCGCTGGCTGGCCCGCCATGCGCGCCACGGCTGCCGCGACCAGCGTCGCGGCAAGCGCGTTCTCCACGTTGTGATCGCCCAGGAGCTGCAGCTCCGCGCGGGGCATGACCACGTCGTCGTTCAGCCGGAGCTGTCCGCCCGCGCGGTCGAACCATGCCTCGGCCCGCTGCCGCACGGAGAACCGCTGGTGCGTACCGGGCACGCCGGCTACCAGCGCCTGCACCGCCGGGTCGCCGCCGTTGGTCACCCACACCGATGAGGCCGAGGCGTTCGCGAAGAGCCGGGCCTTGTCGCCATAGTATTCCTCGAGCGTGGCGTAGCGATCGAGGTGATTGGGAGCGAGGTTGGTCAGCACACCCACGGCCGGGGCGATGTACGGGCAGTCATGGAGCTGGAACGACGACACCTCCAGCACGAGCCAGGCCGGCGGGGTCGCCGCCAGCGCCACGTCGCACACGGGACGGCCGATATTGCCGCACGCCTCGGCGTCGAGGCCGATGGCGCGCAGGACGTGCGCGGTGAGCGCGGTCGTCGTCGTCTTGCCGTTCGTGCCGGTGATGGCGACGTAGCGACTCCGGGCTCCCAGCGCGGCGAGCCCGATCTCCACCTCGGAGAGAATCTCCACCCCCGCGGCGCGGGCCGCGACGAGCGGCGGCGCCTCGGGTGGCACGCCGGGCGACACCACCACGCCAGCCGCGCGGGCGATGCGAGCCGGATCGTGGCGGCCGAGTTCCACGACAGCGCCGGCCACCCTGAGCTCGGCGGCACAGGCTTCCAGCTCGGCCCCCGCCCCGCTGTCCGAGGCGTACACGTCGAACCCGAGCCTCCGGAGCAGGCGAGTCGCCGCCGCACCGCTCCGGGCGAGGCCAACCACGGCGATCTCCCTGCCGCGGCGCCAGTGGTCGAGGGTGAAGAGTGTCACGGGCAGCGGGTCAGACGTCGCGTCGTCACAGGTCACCGGTCGCAGGTCGCACGTCGTCTCACCGCAGCTTCAGGGTGGCCAGCGCGACCAGCGCGCAGCAGATCCCGACGATCCAGAACCGCACCACCACGGTCGTCTCGGCCCAGCCGAGCTTCTCGAAATGGTGGTGAAGCGGGGCCATCCGGAAGACCCGGTGGGCATCCGCGTATTCGCGGCCGCGGGTGCGTTTGTACCACTTGTACACGCCGGTCTGGAGCATCACCGACACCGCCTCCGCCACGAACACGCCGCCGATGATGACCAGCAGGAACTCCGCCTTGAGCAGGATCGCCACCGTGCCGAACGCGCCGCCGATGGCGAGGCTGCCGGTGTCGCCCATGAACACCTTGGCGGGATGCGCGTTGAACCACAGGAAGCCGAGACACGCGCCGAGGAGGGCGGCGCAGAAGACGGCCAGCTCACCGGCGCCCGGCAGATAGAACAGGTTGAGGTAGGCCGTGGCGTCGGTCCGGCCGAAGACGTAGGCGAAGAAGGCGAAGGCGGCGGCCGCGATGGCGGCGAGACCGGTGGCCAGCCCGTCGAGGCCGTCGGTGAGGTTCACGGCGTTGCTGAAGCCGGTGACGACCCCGGTGACGAACACCACGTAGAGCCACGGCGCGAAGTTGACCACCACGTACTTGAAGAACGGCACGGTCGTGCCCGTGGCGGGAATCGTCTCCGGCGGCACCAAGGGCCAGAGCGAGAGCAGGACGCCCAGCGTCACCCCGAAGAGGCACTGGCCCGCGAGCTTCCACTTGGCCACGAGTCCCCGTGACCGGCCCTGCACGATCTTGAGGTAGTCGTCGAGGAAGCCGATGGCGGCGGTCCACAGCGTGGCAATGAGGGCGACGATCACGAACCGGTTGGTGAGCGGCGCCCACAGGAGCGTAGGGACGACGGTGGCGAGGAGGATGATGATCCCGCCCATGGTCGGCGTGCCGCGCTTCGCCTGGTGACTTGCCGGCCCCTCGGCCCGAATCACCTGCCCCACCTTGAGCTCGGCGAGACGGCGGATGATCAGGGGGCCCGCGATGAACGCGAGCAGCAGCGCCGTCACGACCGCCCCCGCGGCCCGGAAGCTGATGTAGTTGAAAAGGTTGAAGATCAGGTAGGTCTTGCCCAGCGGAGCCAGCAGGTGGTAGAGCAACAAGCACCTCAGCGCGGTGAAGTCGGGGCAAGAGTCAGGTGCGAAAGTATACGCTCCAGCGCAACCCCGCGAGACGCCTTGAGGACGACGACCTCGTCGCCCCGGAGGCGGGCGGCCAGCAGCGGCCCCAGGCTCGGCGCATCGGGCGCGGTCACCAGCCGGTGGCCCAGGCGGTCGGCGTACGGGGCCAGCGCCTCGGCCATCGCCCCGACCGCGCCCAGCAGGTCCGGCGCGAGGCCCACCAGCGCCGCCGCCACCTCGGCGTGCAGCCGGTCGGCATCGTCCCCCAGCTCCAACATGCTCCCCGCCACGAACACCAGCCGCCGCCCGATGCCCGCGCGCAGTTGCCGGGCCGTGGCAATGGCCGCGAGGAAGGAGTGCGGGTTGGCGTTGTAGCAGTCGTTGAGCACGGTGAGGCCGCCGATCTGGGTCAGCTCACTCCGCCCGCCCGGCACGGTGACCTGCTCCAGCGCGGCCCTGGCCGCGTCGAGGTCGAGGCCCAGCTCCTGCGCGACGGTCCAGGCGAACAGCGCGTTGATCGCCTGGTGGCGACCGGGCAGCGGGAGCGCGATCGTGTGCACCCCGAAGCACACCGTGGGCTGGGCCAGCTCGTTGAGCGTCACCGCGTCGGGCGTGCGGTCGGCACCGGCCAGGCCCACCGAGATGACCCGCGGGGCGCGCCCCCGCGCGCGGGCCGCGAGGGCGGGCGGCTCGGGGCCGACGATGGCGAGGGAGACGTCGTCCACGAGATGCAGCGTCTCCTCGAGGAGCACGTCCATGGTGCCGAAGCCTTCGAGGTGGCCGGCCGTCGCGTTGGTCACCACGGAAATCGTGGGCTCGATGATCTCGCGGTACCGCCGGGTTTCGCCCGGCATGTTGGTCCCCGCCTCGACCACCAGCGCCTCGGTGTCGTCCGGTGCGGCGAGAATCGTGAGCGGCACGCCGACGAGATTGTTCAGGTTGGCCCGGGTAGCGTGGGTGCGGAAGCGGGTCCGGAGCACCGCCGCGCACATCTCCTTGGTGGTGGTCTTGCCGTTGTTGCCGCTCACCGCCACCACCGGTCCCGTGATGGCGCGGCGGCGGAAGCGGGCCAGCCGGCCCAGTGCGACCAGCGTGTCCGGCACCTCGAAGAGTTCGAGACCTTCCACCGGTAGTGTACCCTCGCGCACCACCGCGGCCGCCGCGCCGGCCCGCGCGGCG
>JBMOPM010000107.1:0-8196 GCA_049323575.1 Gemmatimonadota bacterium
GCAAGGCCGGTCCCCACGGCCGCGGCGGACAGCGAGGCGATGAGCACGATCGCCACCAGATCCTCCGCCACGAGAATGCCGACCACGAGTTCGCGCAGCCGGCCGGTGATCCGTTGCTCGTCGAATACCCTCGCGATGATGACCGTGCTCGAGACACAGATGATGGCGCCGGCAAAGACGCTGTCCAGCGCGCTCCAGCCGAGAAGCTGGCCCGTGAGATACCCCAGCGAGAGCATCAGGCCGGTCTGGATCACGGTCACCAGCCCGATCGGCGCGCCCACGCGGAGCAGCCGGCGGAAGCTGAACTCCAGCCCCAGCCCGAAGATGAGCAGGATCACGCCCAGCTCCGCGAAGGTGCGCACCGTCTGCTCGCGAGCCACGAGCGGGAACGGCACGTGGGGCCCCACCAGCATGCCGGCCAGCAGGTACCCGAGCACCACCGACTGGCGGAGGCGCTGGAACACCACCGTGGTGACCGCGGCGGTGCCGAGCACCACCGCCAGGTCGCGGAGAAAGAGGTGGAATTCAGGCATCAGGGATCACAACGTCGGCGCCATTGTGCGCGTATGGTAGGCGACCCGGGCCCCGAGGGCGACCCCCGAGAGGGGCACCGGCCGATCCGCCACTCTCCTCGAGGTCATCCGATGCCCCGCTGTTTCGCATTGCTCAGTGCGTTCGTCTTCGCCGTGCCCGCGGGCGCCCGCGCTCAGTCGGGTCCGGCGCCGCGCGCGTTCCGGCTGTCCGACTGGTACCGCGTCACCACGGTCTCGACCCCGGCGGTCTCGCCCGACGGCCAGTTCGTGGCCGTCACCGTCACCACCGTGCGGGAGGCCGAGAACAAGCGCCACTCCGAAGTGTGGGTGGTGCCGACGGCGGGCGGCGCGCCGACACGCTACACCTCGCCCGGCACCGAGAGCTCCAACCCGCGGTGGGCACCGGATGGCTCCCTGCTCTTCTTCTCCTCGAGCCGGCCCGGGGGCGAGGGCTCCACATGGGCTCTCCGCATGGACCGCCCTGCGGGCGAAGCGTTCCCCATGAAGCAGTACCCGTTCGGCTCGGTCACCCGGGACCGCAGGCTCATGGTCTGGGCCGACACGGTCAAGGCCGATTCCGCCGCCGATTCCACCAGGGCTGACGACCCCTTCGCCAGGATGCCGGCGATGGCGCGGCCGCCCTTCGGCGCGATCACCCGCCCGGTCGACCCGCGGCGGTTCGACGGCCGCCACGTAGTGGAGCTGCCCTACAAGTCGAACGAGCGCGGCTTCGTGCCCAATCGCCGCCAGGCACGGCGGTTCAACCCGGCGCAGATCTGGGTCCAGGCCTATGCCGAGGCGATCGATCCGGACGTGAAGACCCCGGCCACGAAGAAGCAGCTCACCAGCACCCCGTACTCGCATCGCGAGGTGCAGGTCTCGCCCGATGGCGCGTGGATCCTCTTCACCGCCGATGCGCGGCTCCGGCCCGATTCCGTGGTCCAGGCCGAGCGGGACTCGCTCATGCGGCTCCCGTACGACGCCGCGCGCGACAAGGCCGAGCGCAACGACACCGACATCTTCATCATCCCCGCCGCCGGCGGTGAGCCGCGCCGGCTCGTCGAGCTGGTCGGCGACGAGCAGTCGCCCCAGTGGTCGCCGGATGGCAGGAGCATCGCCTTCATCGCCCGGCCGGGCCGCACGAAGTCGTCGCGGCTCTATGTGGTGGATGCCAGGGGCGGCACGCCCAGCGATCTCACCAGGGGCTTCGTCTACGAACCCCAGGATTTCCGCTGGCTGCCCAGCGGTGAGATCGCCATGCTCGCCAACGTGGGCGGCAGCACCGCGATCTTCGGGGTATCGCCCCGGACCGGAAAGCTCACCAGGATCGTCGGCGGGCGCCGCCGCATCAACGGCTTCAGTTGGGACGAGGCCGGGACCCGGGTGGCGTTCGTCGCCACCAGCCAGACCCGCCCCACCGAGCTCTTCCTCGCCGACGCCGACGGCCGGAACGAGCGCCAGCTCACGACGTTCAACGACGCGCTCAACGCCGAGGTGGCCTGGTCCGACGCCGAGCGCTTCACGTATCGGTCCGTGGGCGGCCTGGAGATCGAGGCGTGGCTGATGAAGCCCTACGGGTACGAGCCCGGCCGGAAGTATCCGCTCGTGCTCTACATCCACGGCGGCCCCCACTCGGCCTACGGCGAGAACTGGTTCGATGAGTTCCAGAACCTGGCCGCGATGGGCATGTGGGTACTCTTCACCAACCCGCGCGGTTCGTCCGGCTACGGAGCGGACTTCACCTATGCCACGCGCGGCCGCTGGGGCGCGGAGGACTACGAGGACCTCATGAAGGCGGTCGACATCGTCGCGCAGCGGCCCGACGTGGATTCCACGCGCATGGGCGTCACCGGCGGCTCCTACGGCGGGTTCATGACCGCGTGGATCACCACGAAGACCGACCGGTTCAAGGCCGCTCAGACCGACCGCATGATCAGCGACTGGACCTACTGGTACGGCGCGTCGGACGCCCAGGGACTCACCGAGTTCGAGTTCTACGGCAAGCCGTGGGACAACCAGGCCATGTACGACTCGCTCTCACCCATCCGCCACGTGGCGAAGGTGAAGACACCCACGCTCATCGTGCAGAGCGAGGAGGATCACCGCACCCCGATGGGCAACGCAGAGATGTGGTTCATGTCGCTGAAGAAGCGGGGCGTGCCGGTGGAGATGGTCCGCTATCCCCGCTCGAACCACGACCTTTCCCGCACCGGTGAGCCCTGGCTGCTGGTGGATCGGCTCGGCCGGCTGCGGCAGTGGTTCGGGTACTGGCTGCTGGATCAGAAGCCCGGCGGAGTGCCGGAGACCAAGGCCAGGGCGGCCAACTGAGCCGCCCCGCGCGCCGGGAGCGAGGGGGCCTCAAGGATCGGCCAGGAGGCGCCGATAGTCAGGAGGCCAACTTTCTGCAATCGGCCGGCGGCGGGCCGGCCGGGGAGTCCCGGTGCGCATTCTGATCGTGGATGACGATGCCGACATCCGGCGGCTGCTCGTCCAGTTGCTCGAGCACTATCGGGTGAAAGACATCGTCGAGGCCAAGGATGGGGAGCAGGCGCGCGCCATCCTCCAGAGCACCCCGATTCACGGCATGATCGTGGACCAGCTCATGCCCAAGGTCGATGGCCTGGAGCTGGTGAAGGAGGTTCGCGGCGGGCTTGGCCGCCCGGGACTGCCGGTGTTCGTGCTGAGTGCCGTGGCCGATTCCGCCCGGGTGGCAGCCATGGTCGAGACCGGCATCGACGGCTACCTGCTCAAGCCGGTCAACCCGCTGGAGAACGGCCGCCGGCTCGCGGCGTTCGTGGACCTGTGCCGCATGTTCGAACGGCAGACGCAGGGATCGACCACCGCCGCCTGATCCGTCAGCGCCCCCGGCTGGTGCCGTCGCCGGTCGCGGCCCGACGCAGCTCGGCGCGGGCCACCCGCACCCGCGGCTCAGCCCCCGGTTCGGTCCAGGCCACGAGCAAGCCGTTCGCGGTCAGCGCGATCTGCGGGAAGCTGGCCGCGCGGCCGGTACTGGACGGCACCAGCGTCATCGGCGGGCCCATTTCGCCGCCCGGCGTCACCCGACGGAGCCGGAGCACGGCGCCGTCGGGCCGCCCTTCGATCCACGACACCAGCGCCGAGCCGGTCGGTTCCAGGACCACGCCCACGCGTCCGACCGGCTTCCCCTCGTCCACGCGGAGCGGCGGCCCGAACGTCGTGCCCTGGTCGGTCGAGAAAGCCACCTGCACCCTGGGCCGGTTCTCCGGCGCGGTGTACCACGCCGTCACGACCGTATCCTGCCGGGCTGCGATGGCAGCACCGTTCACGGGGCAGGCAGGGATCCGCCAACCGTCGTCGTGGACCGGACCGGCCCCGCGCCACTCGCCGTTCACGCGACGGGCCACGGCGATGTTCCGGAGCTCGTCGGGCTCCCGGTCGCGATAGGCCACCACCGGCCCTGAGGACGTCGCGGCGATCGACGTCCGGCAGCAGGTACAGACCAGACTGTCGACCACCGTCTCCGACCCCACCTGGCCGTCGCGCGTGAGCAGCGCCGTGCGGAGTTCCATGATCCCCCGGGCGCTGTCGGGGCCCGCCATCTCCCGGCCGTCGAGCCAGATCGCACCGACGTTCGAGTCCGCGGCAAACAGCGAAACGAACCCGTGTTCCGTCGCGGTGGTATCGCGGTGCGGCGTCGCGGGCCTCGACCACGTCGCGCCGCCATCGGCGGACACCGACACCCGCGCGCCATAGGCGAAGCGCACGCGCGAATCCCGCACCAGCCACTGTGCCGCCGTGAGCCCATTGGCGAGCGGCACGACCGAAGGGAAGTCGGCCCAGTTGAGCAGCAGATCCTTCCCCCGCACCACCGTCATCGGCGGGGACCACTCCCGGGCGCCGGGAGGGAGAATCGCGAACTTGAGCGCCGGCGTGGAGTCCGCGCCCACCTCCAGCCAGCTCAGGTAGGCCCGGCCGTCTGTCGCCAGGGAGAGAAACGGGAAACGCGACCCGGGGCCGGCCGGCGAGGACAGCTCGGTGATCGCGCCGACCGACGCCAGGTCGTGCTCGGCACCGCGAGACCCGCAACCGGCGGCGAGCGCGGCGAGGGTCACGAGGGGCAGGCTCATGCGGAGCCGGCGGACCGCTGTGGTGGGCAGCGTGAGCGTCACGGGCGTGGTTCCGCTTTTGGAGAAGGTGCCGGCGGCCGGCCGGCGCGGATGCTCGAACAAACTAACCACGGTTTGCCGGGAGACCGAGGGGCGCCAGTCGCCACGTCGATCCTCGCTGCCGCCTCGGTCCCCGCGTCCGCCCCCAGGTCGTGGCGGAACGGGTGGACCTGGCCGCAGTGCAGCCCACCCGCGACGAGCGCCGCACGCGCTCCCGCATCGATTCGCTCGTCGGCGACATGACCGACGTACTCGGCCCCCGGCTCACCCATTACCAGGCGAACCGGCGCACCAACGAATGGGCTGCGGCCACCCTGCGCAGTTGGGGCCTCGCCAACATCACCGTGGAGCCCCGGGACGCCGTTGCGCGGCCGGCGGGCCTGCTTCGCACCGGCGGCCATCCCCGACGGCCGCCTCGCGCGGGACAGCGTCTACCACCCCGTGCCGGCCCTCGTCGTGGCGCACGAGCAATAATGGCGCGCCCTGGCGGAACGTCGCCCGCGGCATCCCCGTCAAGCTCCAGCTCGATGTCCAGAACCGTTTCGTCGACGGCGACCGCCGCGGGACGAACGTCCTGGCGGAACTGCCCGGCACCGACCAGGCCGACGAAGTCGGGATGCTCGGCGCCCACTGGGACAGCTGGCCACCCGGCCAACCGGGACCAGCCGATGGCGCGCAAGCCGGCGGCGACGAGCGCAACCGGCGGGATGTGAGCGGCTCGGCCACCGCCCGACAGCGGGCCGGTGCACGACGCGGCCGGCGCAAGGCGTATCCAATAACACGACCCTCCGTGGCCTCCCGCCAGCGGTCGTGCCCGGTGAAGGCCGTCAAGGGGGTACCGCACCGTTCGCGCCGCTCCCGGTCGTAGGAGAGCGCAGGTGGGAGGCGTCGCCTCAGCGGCTGGAGCGTGCACGTGCGGCGAGCGGAAGCGAAGGGGGCTACGACCCGGTGAGTTGGCGGGCGCGCGGGCTGTCCACCGGGATTAACTCCTTGCCGCCGCACGCGCGGCAGACGCGGCGGCGGCTCGAGAGGCGCCACGCCGAATACACGAGGCCGGGGATGATTGCGCAGAGCCAGAGCACGATCTCCAGCAGCAATGATCCGCGTGCACGTCGCTGCGGGACCCCCACCGTGAGGCACGTGGTACAGAGCATCGGCCGCCCCAAGAGCATAGGACCTCCACGTTTAACAGGCCATACAGCGAGATGACTCCTCTTGTACAGCGTCACGGGCCCGCTCTAGGTATCGCCCTCCCAAGTCGCCCCGGGAGTCGCGGCTCGTGGGTACGGCGGAGATAGTACAGCGGTACGAGGTCCTCGCGGATCTTCGGCCTGCGCGACCCACGGACGTCCTCCGCCACAACGCCGCTGCTCCGTGCTCCACCTCGGCGTAGCGGCCCGAATCACGGTAAGGACGTGGCAATCCAGCGTGACCGTCGCGGCGTGGGCTGCTCGATCCGTTCGCGCAGCTCGCTCAGGGGTATGGTCACGTCGCGCAGCGAACGGAGCCTGATCGACTCGGATGAGTGGGGGGCCTGCGGCCGCGCCTGATTACAGGCGGGAACACCAGCCCCGAAATCGTCAGAAACCGTCAGCATAGGGGACCCACCCCGTGGAAAGTCGCTCGAGAACGGCGGTCATTGAACGGCAGGAGGTTACGCCATTCTCATTTTCGACAGGAATCAGGACAGATCCTGGTCACGCTCCACCATCAACGCACGCGCTCCCCCGCTCGCTGCCGGTAGACGTCCGCGATCTCACGCGCGCAGGCGTGTGGAGCCTTCAGAATGCTTCGCCCCCAATAGGTGAGCACGAGCCATCCGTTCCGCTGTAGCCAGTTGCGCTTGCGTGCGTCGAGCTCGAGCGTGTCCTGGTTGCCATGAAATGCGAACCCGTCACAGAAGACGGCGATCCGTGCGTCCGGGTAGGCAAAGTCCGGCACCGTGACGATCCGGTCGCCGTCCTTGACTTCGTACTGCATGAGCGGAATCGGGATTCCCGGTACGGACCGGAGGGCCTCCAGCAAGGTGGCCTCGATGGGTGATTGCGGGCCGGGCTGTCTCGAACCTGGTGGTGAGGACGCCAACTCGCTCTGCCTCGACTCCAGGCTGGCCCTGAGCGCACGCACACCGGCGCCGGCTTGAGCAGCGGCCCCAGCGACCGGCTCCATGGCCGCGATGGCCGCGAGAAGGTCGCGAATGGCGTCCTTGTCGAAGAACGGGTGCCAACGCTGATTGCGGTAGTGCTTGAGACAGAGATAGCAGCCACGAAGGCATTGGTGCCCGTAGAGGCGCTCTTGCGCGGCTCGGGCAACCTCGGGGAGCCGGCGGGCCATCTCCTCGACGTAGCCGGCTCCCCCAGGAACAGTTTCGTAGAAGACGATTTCGTCGGCCACATCGCCGGGCCTGGCCAACCGAGGGAATGCAGCCAGCTCGTACGGCTCCAGTTCGAGCAGGTCCCCCGCTCCCGCAAGCAGGGCCTCCGCCAGCGTGACCGCCGTCGGGGAGAACGTCGCGCGGCCGATCGTGCCCACATCTTCGCGGGTCGGGAAGCTCAACACCAGGCAGTCGCTGGGGAACTGGTAGCCGAGCACGAGGGCCACCGGCTGGCCTGCGCACAGCCGGGCGTGGTTCTCCCGCCACGTCTGTACCGCCCGTTCGTGCGCGTCGTCCTGCGGGTCGTGCGGCAGATGTCGGCCACAGTCGGGACACAGCCAGAATCGCTTCGCATCCCCCGGCTTCGAGTCCGCGCGACCCCAGTTCGTCACGACGACCGGTGCCAGGCGGTGATGCTCCACCGGGGTGAACGGATACGGATACACGCTCACCTGGCTGTGCCCGCTCGCCAGCAGACTTTCCCGCCGCACGTGGTACTGCCGCTGCCGCGATTCCTCGTCCGAGCCAATCCGCAGGGACTCCTCCGCCTCGAACGCGTCCACGAACACGCAATCCACCGCAGGCGGCAGGGGGGCCTCACAGCGCGCGCAGGTGTTGCGAGGCTGTTCGGTGATCTCGTCGCACCGGTCGCAGAACATGAAGGACCGAAGGCGTCCCGAGGCCTCGGCGTCGGATCGGGTAGGCCTATCGCCGGAGCCGCCAGGCCCTCCCGCGAACAGCACGCGGATGGAACGCAACTTGTGGCCGTTGGCGTATACGTAGTTGCCTGGTGCAAACTCCTCGATGGCGATCGCGGCCGGGCGGAACAAGGTCGGCGTGTCCGCCACGCCGGGATCGAGACTGAAGGTGTCCAGCGGGAACTGGTAGGCCGGCAGGAAGCCCTGGGTCGCGAGGTAATTGAGCGCGTACGCCCGCTCGGGATCCTGCGTGATCTCGCGATAGGCGCGCTGGCGCGCCGCGGCCTTTTTCATATCGTGCAGCGGCGATCCCACGGTGGAGTACTGCTGGAACTCTTCCTGGAGCTGCCGAACGCGCTGCCACCAGAAGTCAATCACGCGCCTCAGCTCCGCCTCGAATCCTTCAACGAGCTTCCGCGTTTCGTCCACCCCGTAGCGCGCAACAC
>JBMOPM010000108.1:0-8160 GCA_049323575.1 Gemmatimonadota bacterium
GGCCGCATCCTCGAGCAGGGTCTCGATCCCGAGGCCTACGGCTGGTACCTCGATCTGCGGAGGTACGGCACGTTCGTGCACTCGGGCTTCGGGCTGGGCATCGAGCGGACGGTCGCCTGGATCGCCGGGCTGCCGCACATCCGCGAGGTGATCGCCTTCCCGCGCCAGCTCCACCGCCTGTATCCGTAGGCGAATCCGCCCCGGCCCGGGGCGGGCCGCCACGCTACGACCGGTCGGCCTCCTTGGCCTCCTCCCACAGCGCGTCCAGTACCTCGAGGCCGGCCCGCGCCACGTCGATCCCGCGCCCGGCGGCGAGCGCCTCGAGGGCACGGAAGCGTGTGACGAACTTCCGATTGGCCCGTCCCAGCGCCTCGGTGGGCAACACGCCGAGCTTGCGCGAGAGGTTGACGACGGAAAACAGCAGGTCGCCGATCTCGTCGATCAGTTCATCGCGGACTTCGGGCGGCGGCGCGTGGCCGCTGACCGGTTCAGCGTCGTGTCCGCTGCCCGAGGCGCTGGCGGCCTTCACTTCCTCCTCGACCTCGGCCAGTTCTTCCCGCACCTTGGCCAGCGGCCCCGCGGCATCGGGCCAATCGAACCCGACGGACGCCGCGCGCTCCTGGAGCCGATAGGCCAGCAGCAGGTCGGGCAGGGTGGGCGGCAGGCCTTCCAGCACGCCGTCGCGCTGCTTCTCCCTGCGCTTGAGCGCTTCCCACGCTTCGGGCAGGCCCAGGTCGAACAGGTGCGGGTGGCGCCGCTTCATCTTGCGCTCGAGGTCGTCGGCGAGGTCGTCGGCGGTGAACTCGCCGTTCTCCTTCGCGATGACCAGATGATACGCCAGTTGCAGGAGCAGGTCCCCGAGTTCCTCGCGGATCGTGGCGGGGTCGCCGGAGGCGAGGGCGTGGTCCAGCTCGTGGGCTTCCTCGACGAGATAGGGGCGCAGGGTCGCCCGGGTCTGGGCGCGGTCCCAGGGGCAGCGCATGCGCAGGTCCGCGACCAGCGCAATCGCTCGCGCCAGCGCCGAATTGTCTTGCATCAGTGCCTCGTGGCGGGTATCGTTCGGCCCGTCGTGAACGGCCTGAATAGTACAGAGACGGCGCGAGCCTGGGTCGACGTGGACCTCGGCGCCCTGGTGGCCAACGCCCGCACGCTGGAGTCCGTGACGGGTACCCGGCTCCTGCCGATGGTCAAAGCTAACGCGTATGGGCTGGGCGCCGTCGCGGTGGCTCGCGCGCTCGAGGCTATCGAGCCGTGGGGCTATGGCGTCGCGACGGTGGAAGAGGGCGAGGCATTGCGATCGGCCGGCATCCACCGGCCGATTTTGGTCTGCACCCCGTTCACCCAGGGGCAGGCCGAGCGTTACCTGGCGCTCGACCTGCGCCCGGTGATCGGCGACATCGAGGCGCTGCGCGCGTGGCGGCATGCGACGACGCGGCCGTTCCACGTCGAGCTGGACACCGGCATGGGCCGCGCGGGTGTCCGGGTGGATGCGCCGGGCCTGCTGGCGGCGCTGAAGGCGGAACTGGCGACCGCGCCCGGCTGGGAAGGGGTCATGACCCACTTCCACTCGGCCGACGAGAACCCGGCGAGCGTGGAGACCCAGTGGCGCCGCTTCATGGCCGCCGTGGCGGCGCTGCCGCGCCAGCCGGTCTTGGTGCACGCGGCCAACAGCGCGGCGGCCCTCTTCGGCCGTACGTATGCAGGAGACCTCGTCCGTCCCGGAATCTTCCTGTACGGCGGCAACGTCGGGACGCCGTCGCCCCGGCCGGTGGTCGCGCTGCAGGCCCGGGTCGTGGCGCTCCGGACGATCAGGGCGGGCGACACCGTGGGGTACGGCGCCACGTGGACGGCGTCGGGTGAGACGCTGATCGCCACGCTGGCCGCCGGCTACGCGGACGGCATCCCCTGCTCGCTCGGTGCCGGGGGCGCCGTGGAACTGAACGGGCGCATCGTCCCCATCGCCGGACGGGTGTCGATGGACATGACGACGGTCGCGCTGCCGCCGGGCGGGGCCCGGCTGGGTGACGTGGCCACGGTGTTCGGCGGACTCGTCTCCCTGGATGCCCAGGCGCGCCGCGCCGGGACGATTTCGTACGAGCTGCTGGCGGGGCTGGGCGGCCGGCTGCCGCGGAGATATCTGAGTCGCTAGTCGCCGGTTGCCCATCGCACGGCGCCGGGCGCCGGGCGACTCCTGACCGGCGCTCACGGACCGGAGAGGAGAGCAGAGACCAGCCATCATGAACCCTCACTTCGCCTCTCTCGTGGTGGGCCTCGCGCATCAGGCCGAATCGGCGCTGCGCGGTGAGCTGCCGCCCGGTGCGGCGCAGCAGCTCGGCGCAGGCGGCGCGCGCGAGGTGGCCCGGACGCTGATCGACACGCTGGCCATGCTGGAGGAGAAGACGCGCGGACACCTCGAGCCGGATGAACAGCAGTTGCTGACGGGCACGCTCACATCGCTCCGCTTCGCGTTCGTCAAAGCGGGCAGCACGCATTGATGCGGCGCGCGGCGATCATCGTCCTCGACGGACTGGGCATCGGCCCTGCGCCGGACACCGCGGCCTACGGCGACGAGGGCAGCGACACGCTGGGCAACGTGGCCCGCGCCGTGGGCGGCCTGTCCCTGCCCAATCTGGAGGCGCTGGGCCTCGGCAACTGCGCGCCGATCGCGGGGGTGCGTCCAGCGGCCGCCCCGCGAGCGGCCTACGGGGTGTGCCTGCCCCGGAGCGCGGGCAAGGACAGCACCACCGGACATTGGGAGATCTGCGGCGTGCTCCTCGACACTCCGTTTCCCACCTTCCCGCACGGGTTTCCTCCGGACGTGATCGCCGAGTTCTCCCGTCGCACGGGGCGCGGGGTGCTGGGCAACAAGGCCGCGTCGGGCACGGCGATCATCGAGGAACTCGGCCCCGAGCATCAGCGCACCGGCAGCTGGATCGTGTACACCTCGGCCGACAGCGTCTTCCAGGTGGCCGCGCACGAGGACGTGGTCCCGCTGGCGGAACTGTACGCCGCGTGCCAGACGGCCCGGGAGATGTTCGATGCGTCGATGCCGGTCTCCCGGGTCATCGCGCGGCCGTTCGTGGGGCAGCCGGGCGCGTACCGCCGCACCGCCAACCGGAAGGATCTGAGCGTGCCGCCACCCCGGCCCACGCTGCTGGACCATCTCGAGGCGCGGCACGTGCCGCGGGTCGGGGGGGGGAAGGTGGACGACCTGTTCGCGCACCGGGGCATCACCAGCATCCACACGCCCACCAACGCCGACGCCTACAGTCTCGTCGAGGGCGCGCTTGCTGCGATGCAGCGCGGCCTGCTGTTCGTGAACGTGATCGAGTTCGATCAGACCTGGGGGCACCGCAACGACGTGCCCGGCTTCGTGAGCGGACTCGTCGAGCTGGACCGGGTGCTGCCGCGCCTGCTCGCGGGGGTCCGCAAGGACGACCTGGTTATCTTCACCGCCGACCATGGCAACGACCCCACGACCCCGTCCACCGATCACTCCCGGGAGGTCGTCCCTCTGCTAGTCTGTGGCCCCAAGGTGCGGCCCGTGGCCCTCGGCCGCCGGCCGACCTTCGCCGACATCGGCCAGACCGTGGCCGAGTTTCTCGAAGTGCAGCCGCTCGCGGCCGGCACGTCGTTCCTCCGCGAGGTGTGGAGTGACTGAGCAGGATCCTGTGCTCCTGGCTGCGCGCCGGGCGCAGGCGCAGGCCTACGCGCCCTACTCGGGCTTCCGCGTGGGCGCGGCGCTCGAGGCCGAGGACGGCAGCATTCACGGCGGCTGCAACGTGGAGAACGCCTCGTACGGCCTCACCATCTGCGCCGAGCGGGCGGCCATCACCGCGGCCGTGCATGCGGGGGCCAGGCGCTTTCGCCGCGTGGTGGTGGTGACCGACGCCGACCCGCCGGCCGCCCCGTGCGGCGCGTGCCGGCAGGTGCTGGCGGAGTTCGGACCGATGGAGGTGCAGGCAGTGGGGCCGCGGGCCTCGATATCCTGGCAGTTGGCGGAGCTCCTCCCGGCGGCGTTCTCGCGGGATCAGTTGTCGTGACCCGGCGGCGTCTCGGTCTGGTCGCGCTTGCCGCGGCAGGGCTTGCTGTGCTCGGGTGCTCCGAACGGCTCACCTCGCCGGCGGACTGCCCCGCGCTCTGCCCGGGGGGCGGGATCGCCCAGTTCGACACCGTCCTCACCGCCATGCCGCATCTCGACAGCAGTTTCACGGGCTACGTGGATCGGGGCGCCACCGGCGTCATGCTGGCCTCCGACTCGTTTTCTGCCGGCGACAACCGGGCGGTGGTCCGCTTCCTGCCCCGGGACACCACCGTGCTGATCGGCGGGCAGCTCGTGACCTACACCGTCGACTCGGTGGCCATCAACCTCGGGCTCATCGCCCGCGATACCCTGCTGCCGGGCCTCAAGCTCGTGATGCACCGGCTGCCCCGCACGGTGGATACGACCACCACCTTCGATCAGGTGGAGGCGTGGCGAGTCGACTCCACCCTGGTCGACACCTTCACCGTCGCCGATACCGTGCGTTCCGGCCGCACGGTGCGCCTCCTGATCAAGGGCGACAAGGTGCCGCGCATGGCGATCGCCTCGGCGGACAGCGGGGTGCTGGCCCTCGCCATTTCCACCGTTGGCAGCCAGCACACCGGTGTGCGGCTGAGCGGCGTGACCGGGTTCCTCGCGCCCAGCTTCGTCACCTACGCACGGGCCAACGTCCAGGACACGTTGACCCAGCGCCAGACCATCACGCGGACCGCAGACATCGGGACGTGGGTCACCCGGCCCGCGACCGTCACGCCGCCGGCCGGCGCGCTGGTCGTCGGAGGCACGCCGTCCTCCCGTGCGCTGCTGCGCTTCCAGCTTCCTGCCCGCCTCCGGGACACCGCCACGATCGTGCGCGCCACCCTGGAGCTGGTACCCGCGCTGCCGTTTGCGGGCATCGCCTCGGATCCCTCCGCGATTTCGGTGCGCGGGGTGCGCGCGGATGTCGGCGCCAAGTCGCCGATCTTCACCGCTCCGGTGCAGCAGGCCCGGATCACGCCGGGGAGCGCGGACACGGTGAAGGTGGAGGTCGCGCCGATCGTCGCCAATTGGCGCGGTGCCAATCCGCTGCCGCCCACGCTCCAGGTCTTTCTCTCGCCGGAGGCGTCGTCGTTCACGGTGGGCTACTTCCTCTCGAGTCGCTCGCCGACCCCATCACCGGCGCGGCTCCGCATCACGTACCTGATGCCGTTCCCGTTCGAGCGGCCATGACCGCGCGGCGCCTCCTCCTCGCGGCCCTCGTCGCCACAGGCCTCGTGCCGGCCACGGTCGCGGCGCAGTCCTCCCAGTTCGGCATCCGGGGGCTGGGGCTGCCGGGGCACGCCTGGTCAGCGCGGACCACCGGCACGGCGGGCGCCTTTGCCCAGTTCGACGGCCAGTCCTCGGAGAACCCGGCGTCGATCGGGAACCTCCCCACGTTCACTGCCGTCTTCACGGTGCTGCAGGACTTCCGCAGCACGACCAACCCGGCGGGCAGCACCACCGGGCGCGACACCGGCTTCCCGCACTTCGCCGTGGCGGTGCCCGTCGCGCGGAGCGGTTTCGCGGTGGGCTTGAGCTTCTCCGCGTACGCCGATCGAGACTTCGCGCTCGCCAGCACGGACACGCTCGACATCCGCGGCGTGCGGACGCCCGTGTTCGACACGCTGACCTCCCTCGGCGGGATGAGCGAGATCAGGGTCGCGGTCTCGAAGCAGGTCGGCGGCTGGATCCTCGCCGTGGCTGGCCACGGCCTCACGGGCTCGAACCGCCTCTCGCTCGCGCGGCAGTTCGGCGACACGCTCTTCCAGCCCGGCCGCCAGAAGTCGGTGCTGGCGTACGGCGGCGTCGGCTTCTCGGCCGGGATCACCGGCAACATCGGCAAGCGGATCAAGGCCGCGGCGATGGTCCGTGCCGACGGCACGCTCCGGGTGGACGGCGACTCCGTCCGCGTCCGCGACATGAAGATGCCGGTCACGGTGGGCGCGGCGCTGGCCTGGCAACCGTCGCCCCGGCTCTCGCTCGCGGCCTCGGCCCGGCGCAGCACGTGGAGCCGCAGCAATGACGACCTCATCGCAAACGGCGGCGCGGGCGCCGAGAACACCTTCGCGCTCTCGGCCGGGGCCGAACTGGTGACTAACGCGACGCGGTCCAGCGAGTTTCCGATTCGCCTGGGCGCCCGCTACGGCACCCTGCCGTTCCTCCTGCCGGGAGTGCCTCAGCCCAAGGAGTACGGCGTGTCCGCCGGCACCGGCTTCATCTTTGCCTACGGCCGTGGCGGCCTCGACCTGAGCGTGGAGCGCGTGTGGCGTTCGGCCGGGCCCGCGCACACGGAGCGGGTCTGGATCATCACGACCGGCGTGATGGTCCGGCCCTGACACCGGCCTGAGCCAATCCCCGGGTCGGGTGGCCATCGCCGGGGCCGCCGCTTAGCTTTCTGCCCTCATGTCCGCTCCCCGCATCTACATCGAGACCTACGGGTGCCAGATGAACGTGGCCGACTCCGAGCTGATGTTCGGCGTCCTGGGCCGCGCGGGGTACCAGCGCGTCGAGGATCCCGCCGAGGCCGACGTCATGCTGGTCAACACCTGCGCCGTGCGCGACAACGCCGAGCAGCGGGTCATCGGCCGGATGGGCGAGCTGCAGCGCTTCAAGCGGGCCGGCGGTGTGCTCGGCGTGGTGGGCTGCATGGCCCAGCGCTTGGGGCCCGCGCTGCTGGAGCGGGTGCCCAAGGTGGATCTCGTCGTGGGGCCGGACGCCTACCGCAATCTCCCCGAGCTCATTTCCCAGGCGCGCGGCGGTGAGCGCGTCGCCGATACCGAGTTCCGCTCCTGGGAGCACTACGAGGACGTGCCGCCGGTGCGGGAGCCGGGACCCACCGCGTTCGTCACCGTGCAGCGCGGCTGCGATTACCGGTGCACCTTCTGCATCGTGCCGTACACCCGCGGGCCCGAGCGGAGCCGTAGCTTGACGGACGTGGTGCGCGAGGTGACCGGGCTGGCGGAACAGGGCGTGGTCGAGGTCACCTTGCTGGGGCAGACCGTCAACAGCTATCACGACGGCACCCACGACTTCGCCGATCTCCTCCGCGCCGTGGGTGCGGTAGACGGCATCCGCCGCCTCCGGTTCACCAGCCCGTACCCGACCGACTTCACTCCTCGTGTGATCGAGGCGATGGCCACGACGCCGGCCGTCTGTGAGCACGTGCATCTGCCGGCGCAGAGCGGGTCCGACGCGGTGCTGCGACGGATGCTGAGGCGCTACACCCGCGAGCGATTCCTCGAGGTCGTGGCGGAGCTGCGCGCCGCGATCCCCGGCATCACCTTCTCGACCGATCTCATCGTGGGCTTTCCGGGCGAGACGGAATCGCAGTTCGAGGAGACGCTGTCCCTGGTGCGCGAGGCGGAGTTCGACGACGCCTACACCTTCCGCTACTCCGTCCGCGACGGCACGCCCGCGGTGAAGCTCCGCGATCATGTGCCCGAGGACGTGGCCGGCGAGCGATTGGAGCGGCTCATCGGCGTGGTGCGCGAGGTGGCCCGGCGGAAGAACGCGGCCCGGGTGGGCAGCGTGCACGAGGCCCTGGTGGAACGTCCGGCCAGGCGTGGCCACCTGATGCTGGCGCGCACCCGGGGCAATCACATGGTCCTGCTCGACCTGCCCCCGGATGCCGTCGGCCAGTTCCACGCCGTCCGTCTTACCGGCACCACCGGTTCCACCTTTACCGGCGTGGTACTCGATTCGACTGAGCGGTGCGGCGAGGGTCGAGTCGCCGCACTGCAGCTCACCATCCGATGATCAAGAACCTCGTCGAAGAGCACGTCCTGCAGGCCTATGACGCCCTGGTCGGTCACTTCCCGGCCTTCTGCGGCTGCGACGTGTGCCGGAGCGACGTCCTGGCGTACGCGCTCAACCGCCTTCCGCCGCGTTACGTGTCGACGCTGGAGGGACTGGTCGTGTCGGAGGTATCGCTCGAGCGGCAGCAGGCGCAGGCGGACATCAGCGTCGTGGTGATGGAGGCGGTCCGGATGGTCATGCGCTCCCCGCGATGCGGCAAGGTGGCGCCGGCGTAGGCGCCGGCATTCTCTGGGTGATTGCCTTCGGGGCCGGTCTCGCGACCGGCCGCGCGCGTTTTGGGGCCC
>JBMOPM010000109.1:0-8030 GCA_049323575.1 Gemmatimonadota bacterium
AGCGGCGGAGGTCGATGTCGATGATGACGTGATCGGTGACGCCGAGGGCTCGGGCCACGCGGCTGGCCGCTTCCAGCTCCACCGCGTGCCGCTGGCCGTAGCGGAAGCTCAGCGCGTACGCCGCGAAGCCTTCCGCCCGCGCGATCGCGAGCGTGGTGGCGGAGTCCATGCCGCCGGAGAGCAGAACGACTGCTGGCGATGGCATTACGGAAATGTACTCGCTGGCGGTCGGGCGCTCGGGGAACGGGGCCGCTGGTCCCCGCGGCCGAGGACGTGGCTGAGGGCAGCGCCAAGGGTGGGATGGCGGAAGCGATAGCCGGAGTCGAGCAGCCGGCGGGGCAGCCCGCGCTGGCTGGCGAGCACCGTCGCCTCGGCCATCTCCCCGAAGAACGCGCGGAGCAGGGGGGCCGGCACCGCCGCGATCGCGGGCCGATGCACGACCTCGCCCAGGGTCCGGGCGAACGCGCGGTTCGTCACCGGCTCGGGGCCCACGACGTTGACCGGGCCCGCCAGCGTCGGGGTCATCATGATGTGGTGGATCGCGCCGATCGCATCGTCGATCGAGATCCAGCTCATCCACTGCGTGCCCGGGCCCAGCGGACCGCCGAGGCCCAGCCGGAACGGCAGCAGCATCTTGCGGAGGGCCCCGCCCGCGGGGCTCAGGATCACGCCGAAGCGGACGTGCACCACGCGGACGCCGGCTTCCGCCGCGGGGCGTGTCGCCGCTTCCCATTCGCGGCACACGTCGGCCAGGAAACCGTCGCCCGGCGAGCTGTTCTCGTCCAGGATTTCGTCGGCGCGGTCGCCGTAGATCCCCAGCGCCGAAGCGGAGACCAGCACGGCCGGCTTCCGCTCGAGCCGCGCGATCGTCTCGCTGAGGAGTCGCGTGCCCTGGCGTCTGCTGTCGCGAATGAGCTGCCTGCGCGCGTCGGTCCAGCGGCCATCGGCGATGCTGGCGCCGGCCAGGTGGACGATCGCGTCGATGCCGTCGAGTTGCGCCGCGTCCAGCAGGCCGTGGTCCGGGTCCCAGCGGATCTCGTCGGCGCGCGCGGCCCGCCGCACGAGGCGGGTCACCCGATGACCCTGGGTCGTGAGGAACGGTCCCAGCGCCGTTCCCACGAGCCCGCTCGCGCCCGAGACGAGGACGTGCCGCCGCGGCTCGTCGCGCCATCGATCGTGGACGGCGAGATCCTCGGCAGTGGTCGCGTGCCGCCAGGCGAGGAGGCGCTCCAGCCGGGGCTTCACGATCCAGAGGCCGGCCGCTGCGCCCAGCGTGCCGAACGGCGGCATGAACTCGATGTGGTCCACCAGCCGCGACGCGTCGGGCCCGAGCGGCTCCATCCGGTGGGTATGCACCCAGTGCGAAAACGGCCCCTCGATCTGCTCGTCCACGAACTGGCGTCCCGGGTGCACATCCCGGTAACGCGCGACCCACGAGCGCGCCACGGGGCCCACGTGTACGCGGAGCGTCACGCGGCCGCCGTCCTCGACCCCGCCCGCGCCCTCGACGACCTCCACCTGATCCCACGGTGGCGTCAGCCGCTCGAGCGCGCCGGGCCGCGTGTGCCACTTGTAGACCTCCTCGGCCGGCACCGGCAGCTCGGTTGCGCGCTGGACGACGTGGAACGGTGTGGCCATCGGACGTGGCGGTCGGATCAGGCCGGCGGGCGTGTGCCGCGGACGAGCAGCAGGTCGGTGATGTTGTCGAGCGTGAGCAGCCCGACCAGCGCGCCCGACGCGTCGACTACCGGGAGCGCGGGCAGGCGGCTCATGCGGATCAGGTCGAGTGCCTCGTCGAATCCGACCGTCGTGGGCACCACCTTCACCGGCGATGTCATGCTTTCGGCCACGGTGGCACCGGGGCCCCGGGTCGAGAGACCGCGGATGAGGTCATCGCGGGTGAGCATCCCCTCCACCCGACCGAGGTTGTCGACCACGGGAAACTCGCGCTGCTCGGTGGCCAGCAGCAGCTCGACGGCGCGGTCGAGGCGGGCGTGGAGCGGCAGCGTCTCGAAGCGCGTGACCATCATGTCGGCCACGGTCAGCCCGCGCCCCAGGGCACGGCGCTGGACCATGGCGGCCTCGGCGCCGGCGCCCAGGAAGATGAACGCCGCGATCAGCACCAGCATCGGGTTGTGGACGAGGCCGATGAGGCCGAGCAGCAACGCCAGGCCCTGGCCGACCCGCGCCGCGATCTCGGTGGCCCGGGTGAGGCCGAGCTTGCGGGCCAGGAGGGCGCGGAACACGCGGCCGCCGTCCATCGGGAAGGCGGGCAGCAGGTTGAACACGAGCAGCCCGATATTCACCCACATGAGCGAGGGCAGGAACGGCGCATCGCCGGTGGGTGGCATGGCCAGGCTGGCCGCGCCGCCCGTCGCCAGGATAAGCCCGGCGAGCGCCGCGGCGATGCCGAGGGTGACCAGCGGCCCCGCCACCGCGATGAGGAACTCCTGCTTCGGTTCCTCCGGAATGCGCTCCAGCCGCGCCACGCCGCCGATGGGCAGCAGCAGCACGTCCGGCGTGCGGACACCGAACCGGCGGGCCATCAGGATGTGGCCGAACTCGTGGGCCACGATGCAGACGAAGAGGGCCACCAGGAACATGGTGCCCTCGAGGGCGGCCCCGGCGCCCCCGCGCAGCCATGCCACCCAGGCATACCACGCCACCAGCAGGAGGAAGGTGACGTGCACCTTGATCTCGGTGCCGGCGATGCGCCCGATGCGAAATGACCAGCTCATGACAATCGCTCCCTCCCGGAAGACCCCGTGCGTCGGCCCGGAAAAGTACTGCGGATGAGCGGCGGGTGGCACGCGTCAGACCTGCCGGCCGGCGCCCGGCCGAGCCCGGGGCCCCGCGGTGGGGACCGGCACGGGGGCGAGGGGTTTTGAGCGCCGGCGCAACGCGTTACCTTTGCGCCCTTTGCCAGGAAGTCTACGCCGGGGGAAGTATGGCGCTCGCGAACAACTACTGGACGACCAAGGACGCCGAGAAGCTGTACAACATGGCCGGGTGGGGGCTCGGGTATTTCCGGGTCAACGCCGAGGGCCATGTCACCGTGCACCCCGATGCCAATCCCAAACACGGCCTCGACCTCTACCACCTCGCGATGGATCTGAACGCGCAGGGGGTCGGGCTGCCGCTGCTGCTGCGCTTTTCGGACATCCTGCGCAATCGCATCCACCAGCTTGCGACCCAGTTCCAGAACGCCATCCGTGAGTTCGGCTACGAGGGGACGTACACCACCGTCTACCCGATCAAGGTCAATCAGCAGCGCCACGTGGTGCAGGAGGTCGTGGAATTCGGCCGGACGCACGGCGTGGGGCTCGAGTGCGGCAGCAAGCCCGAGCTGCAGGCGATCCTCGGCCTGAGCGACCAGACCACCCACCTCATCGTCTGCAACGGCTACAAGGACGAGGAGTTCATCCGCCTCGCCCTCATGGGGCAGAAGCTCGGTCACACCGTCATCATCGTCCTCGAGCAGCTCTCCGAGCTGCCCGTCGTGCTGGCCGTGGCCGACGAGATGCAGGTCAAGCCCACCATCGGCGTCCGCATCAAGCTGGCCTCCGAGGGCTCCGGCCGCTGGGCCAAGAGCGGCGGCGAGAAGTCCAAATTCGGCCTGAGCGCCGTCGAACTGGTGAAGCTGCTCGACCAGCTCGAGACGGTGGCGCGCAAGGACATCCTCAAGCTGGTGCACTTCCACCTGGGCAGTCAGATCACGGACATCCGCGTGATCAAGGCCGGGCTCGAGGAGATCAGCCGGTTCTACGTGGAGCTGCACAAGGCGGGTTTCGACATCAAGTACGTGGACGTGGGCGGCGGACTCGGCGTCGACTATGACGGCTCCCGTTCCACCCGTCCGGCCAGCGTCAACTACTCGATGCGCGAGTACGCGAACGACGTGATCTACACCCTCGGTACCGTTTGCCGGGCCGAAGGCCTGCCCATGCCGGACATCATCTCCGAATCCGGCCGGGCGATCACGGCGCATCACGCGCTGCTGCTCGTCAACGTGATCGAGGTCGAATCCCAGGCCGAGCCGAGCGTACCGGAACTCGACGAGGACACCCACCCGATCCTGCGCGAGATGGCCGAGAACCTCGAGAGTCTCACGCCGGACCGGGTGGAGGAAGTGTTCCACGACGCGGTCTTCGGCAAGGAGCGTTCGCAGGAGCTGTTCGCGAGCGGGGTGCTGTCGCTGCGGGACCGGGCGCGGGCGGAGGCGCTCTACCTGTCGACGATGAACGCGCTGGCCCGGAGCATTGCGGACGACAGGAACGCGTTCCCCGAGATCACCGCCCACCTCGAGTCCACCCTGGTGGATCGCTACTTCTGCAACTTCTCGGTGTTCCAGTCGCTGCCGGACAACTGGGCGATCGACCAGCTGTTTCCGATCATGCCGATCCACCGGCTGAACGAGCAGCCCACGCGGCGCGGCACGCTGCAGGACATCACCTGCGATTCCGACGGCGTGATCGACCGGTTCGCGGGCGGGCGGAAGGGCAAGCCGTCGCTCGAGCTGCATCCGTTCAGCGAGAGCGAGCCGTACATCCTGGGCATCTTCCTCACCGGGGCCTACCAGGAGATCCTGGGCGACCTGCACAACCTCTTCGGCGATACCAACGCCGTGCACGTGCGTCTCACGGAGACCGGTTACGAGATCACCGATCTCGTGCATGGCGACACGGTCACCGAGGTGCTGAACTACGTGCAGTTCCAGCCCTCCGACCTGCTCACCACCTTCCGTCGCAAGGTCGCCGCCGCCCGCGATCTCTCGCGCGACGAAGCCAATCGCTTCATTGCGGACTACGTGGCCGGTCTCGAGGGGTACACCTACCTGGAAGGGGATGTGCCCGTGCCGGTGACGAGCAACGGGCGGTGAACGCGGGGGCTATCCGCCATCGGCGCCCGCGATGGCGGATAGCGGATACCTCCCCCTACTTCCGCATCGCCATCGGCACGAATTCGCGCTCGCCGTACCCCGTGTAGATCTGCCGCGGGCGGGCGATCTTCTGCTCCTTGTCCAGCAGCATCTCCTCCCACTGGGCGAGCCAGCCGGGAATGCGCCCGAGGGCGAACAGGACCGTGAAGTAGTCGGTCGGGTAGCCCATGGCCTGATAGATGAGGCCGGAGTAGAAATCGACGTTCGGATAGAGCTTGCGCTTGATGAAGTACTCGTCCTCGAGGGCGATCCGTTCCAGCTCCAGCGCGATCTCCAGCTTGGGGTTGAGCCCCGTCTGCTCGAAGACGTCGTAGGCCACCTTCTTGATCAGCTTCGCGCGCGGGTCGTAGGACTTGTACACCCGGTGCCCGAAGCCCATCAGCCGGCCCTCGCCGCGCTTCACCCGCTCGATGAACCCCGGGATGTTGTCCTTGGTGCCGATCTGGTCGAGCATGGTCAGCACCGCCTCATTGGCGCCGCCGTGCAGCGGTCCGTAGAGCGCCGCGACCCCGGCCGAGATCGCCGAGAACGGGTCCACGCCCGACGACCCCACGGCGCGCACTGCGCTGGTGGAGCAGTTCTGCTCGTGGTCCGCATGGAGGATGAGCAGGATCTCGAGCGCCCGCTGCAGCACCGGGTTCGGCTCGTGCCGCCCGCCGATCGAGAACGTCATGTTCACGAAGTTCGGGATGTACTCGAGGTCGTTGCGCGGGAACTCGTAGGGCAGGCCCCGGGAATGACGGAAGATGAACGCGGCGATGGTGGGGAACTTGGCCATGAGCCGCACCCGCTGCAGGTAGCGATTGGCCGGATCCTCGATGTTCTTCGCATCGGGATAGAACGTGGAAAGCGCGCCGATGGCGCCGAGGAGCATGCCCATCGGATGGGCGTCGTAGCGATAGCCCTCGAGGAACTTGATGATGTTGGTATGGACGTAGGTGTGGTAGCGGATGTCGCTGACCCACCGGTCGAGCTGCGCCCGGTTGGGCAGCTCGCCCTCGTTCAGCAGGTAGGCCACCTCGAGGAACGTGCACTTCTCCGCGAGCACCTCGATGGGATAGCCCCGGTAGCGCAGGATGCCCTTTTCGCCGTCGATGAATGTGATGGCACTGCGGCACGCGGCGGTGTTGAGAAAGGCCGGATCGTAGGACATCAGGCCGAAATCGTCGTCCGCGACCTTGATCTGCCGCAGGTCCATCGCCTTGATGGTCCCGTCAGTCACGGGGATTTCGTATTGCTTGCCGGTGCGGTTGTCGATGATCGTGAGGGTGTCTGCCGCCACGGATGCTTCCTCGCTGGTCGTACGGTCGGACGATGAGGTCGGCGGACGGGCAGCAACCATCCCCGCCGCCGGGCTGGGTCTCGAAGATAATAGATTCCACGCCGCCTTGACCTCGACCTCCATGAGCCGCCCCACCCTGACTCTCGCGGCCCGCGCCCGCGGCGCCCTGCTGGGCCTCGCCGCCCCGGCCTCGCCCGATCTCCCGCTCGCGCTCATCCTGGCCGAGGAGCTGCTCCGGCCCGACATCGACGTGCGGCGGATTGCCCATCGCTGGGCCGGACACGCCGCCCGGAGCGGCGCCGAGCTGGACCCGGCCACCCGTCTCGCCTTGGCGCACATCGCCGAGCGCGACGCTCCGCCGCACCAGTTGCTGGGGCCTCCGTCGGCAGGCCCGTTGGCCCGGGTCGTGCCGGTAGCGATCCGCGCGTGGGCCACCCCGGCGAACCTGGCGAGCGGCTCCTATCATCTCGTCGCGCTGACCCATCCGGACCCGATCACCGCCTGGGCCGCCGTGGCGGTCAACATGGCGCTGGCCGAGTTCCTCCGCGGCCGCCGCGACTTCCTCGCCGACGTGATCGCGGTCCTCCGCAACAACGACGCCCCGCCGGAGCTGCTTCAGGCCGCGCGCCGGGTGCCGCGCCTGATCGACCGGGAGGAACTCGCGGCGCCCGGCGGTCCGGCCGCGGCCATGGAGGCCGCCCTGTGGGTCGCACACCACGAGCCGGACGCGGGGCGCGGACTCGACTGGCTCGAGGCAACGGGCCGCGACGCCACCACCCTCGCCGTGGCCGGTGCGCTCCTCGGTGCGCGGGACGGCGAGCGGGGCCTGCCCGCCGGCCGAGTGGATCGCGCGCCCGACCGGGAGCGCATCGTCGGCCTGGCGGAACGGCTGGTCGGACAGCGCAGCGGAGCGACGTGACCCGGATCGATTTCGGCCGATGCCCGGCCGCGGCGACGACCCGCTTCGCGCCGAGTCCCACGGGTCACCTCCACCTGGGCCACATCGTCAACGCGGTGTTCGTGTGGGGCATCGCCCGCCTCCTCGGCGGCCGCGTGCTGCTGCGGATCGAGGACGTGGATCGGTTGCGCTCGCGCGAGGAATACGAGCGCAGTATCCTCGATGATCTCGAATGGCTGGGCCTGGCGTGGGACGGCGAGCCGGAGCGGCAGAGCGACCGGACCGCGATCTACGAGGCGGCGCTTGCCTCTCTGCGACAGGCGTATCACGTCTACGCCTGCACCTGCTCGCGGAAGGACATTGCGCTGGTCACGCCGGCCGGGCCGGACGAGGAGGCGCGCTATCCGGGAACCTGCCGGCTCGAGGGGCTCGAACCCGGGAAGGGGAGGGGCACGCGGCTCGAGCTGCCGGACGATGTCATCGCGTTCCATGATACCCTGCTGGGCCGCCAATCGCAGCAGCCGTCCGGCCAGTGCGGCGACCTCCTGGTCCGGGATCGGCTCGGGCAGTGGACCTACCAGTTCGCCGTGACCGTGGACGACTGGCTGCAAGGTGTGAATCTCGTGATTCGCGGCCAGGATCTCCTCCCGTCGACCGGGCGTCAGATCCTGCTGGCACGCATGCTCGGCCGCCCCGAACCCGCGCAATTCCTGCACCATCCGCTGGTGGTGGACGCGCGGGGCAGGAAGCTCAGCAAGCGGGACCAGTCGATGGGAATACGCGAGCTGCGCGCTGCCGGCTGGACACCGGAACGGGTGCTGGGCGAGGCGGCCCGGCTGGCGGGTCTGGTGGAACGGGAGACCACGATCGCGGCGGGCGATCTGGCCGGCCTGTTCCAGCGCCTGAACGTG
>JBMOPM010000110.1:0-7878 GCA_049323575.1 Gemmatimonadota bacterium
AAATTGCCGTCGGGCGTCTGCTCGTACTGGCACACTCGAGTCTCCACCACCGGCGCCGAGGCGAGGGCGGGGAACCGGTGCGCCAGGCGAGAGCGCACGAAGGCCAGCGCTTCGGGGCTGGGGATGCGGTCGTCGGTGGTGGGATCGATGGGGCCGCCGCGGGCATCGTCCGCCGCCTTGAACCCGCGATAGGCGTTGCCTGGCGTGCCGTAGACCATGTGTCCATCGGCGGCGAAATCGAGCCAGACGGGCATGGCGGGCTCGTCGAACCGCGGGTCCCCCGGCGGCGTGCCGAAGTAGAACTTCTCCTGGCGGGTGGGCCGGATCAGGTCGCCGATGACGTCAGGGAACAGCCGGCCCAGCCAGGCCCCGCAGGCGAACACGAAGACGTCGCCCGCGAGGGTCGATCCATCCGCGAGCCGCACCGCCGCCATGCTGTCGCCGGCAATCCGCCCGGGCACCACATACCCCAGGTGCCATTCGCCCGCCAGCTTCACGAACGCATCCCGCACGAGGTGACAGGCGCGGCGGGCGTGCAGGTAGCCCGCGTGCGGCTCGAAGAAGGCGGTGCGGACGCCCTCGATGCTCACCTGCGGGAACGCGCGCGCGACGTCCGCCGGGGACAGCTCCCGGATCGGGAGCCCCTCCGCCTCGAGATGGGGGAGCGATGCACGGGCGTAGCCGTCGTCGCCCTCGAAGAGCCAGAGCGCGCCCGTGCGCACCAGCAGGCGCTCCCCGGCGCGCGCCTCGTGCTCGGCCCAGAGGTCGAAGGCGCGCCGGGTGAGGCGCGTATACTCCTGGCGGCCGCCGTAGAGGCAACGAATCACGCGGGTCTCGCCGCCGGAGCTGGCCCGCGAGTTGCCGGGCCCCCAGGCGTCCACCAGCGTCACGCGATGGCCCGCCTCGCGGAGGTGGAGCGCCGTCCATCCGCCGAAGGCGCCCGCACCGATCACCACGACGTGCAGATGCTCTCCTGGCACGGGCCTCCCCGGCGACCTGCCGGTCCTACCACGCGATCCCGTAGTCCTCGCCGTAGTTGCTCGCTGCTCCCCACATCGTTCCGTGGGCGCGGTCGAACCAGATGGCAGTGATGGGCCCGGAGGTGAACCGGTCCACCTCCAGCGTGTAGCCCATGCGGCGGAGGTCGGCGCGGACCCAGTCGGGCACGGCTTCGTTGATGAGGATGCGGCCGGGTCGCGATTCGTGCGCGCCGAACGAGGAGCGCATCTGGTAGCTGTTGATGTTGGCGGCCTCGGCGGCCTGCTGCGGATTCATGCCGAAGTCGACCACGTTGATGAAGAACTGGAGCAGGTTCTGGTCCTGCGAGTCGCCGCCCTGCACCGAGAACGCGAGGAAGGGCTGGTTGTCCTTGAGGGCGATGGTCGGCGTGAGGGTGACGCGCGGCCGCTTGCCCGGCTCGACGACGTTGAACGGCCCGTCCGCGGAGTCGGTCACGAAGGACTGCATGCGCTGGCTCAGGCCCACCCCCGTGTGGCCCGCGATCACGGCCGGCACCCAGCCGCCGCTCGGCGTCACCGAGATGACCCAGCCCTCTTCGTCCGCCGCCTGAATGGACGTGGTTCCCGCGTAGAACGCCTCCTCGAACGACGACGGACCGAGCGGGTCGGCGAGGCCCGTGGTGACGCGGTCCTGCTGCCCGCTGCGCGGCGCGTCGGCCGGCGCGCCGGTGACGCTCCACGTCTCGAGCAGCGCGCGGAACGGGTTGGTCCCGCCCTCGAACGGGTAGGGGTCGCCGGGCTTCACCGCGGGGTCGTTGCGCGTCCAGTCGATCTGGCCGAAGCGCTGCTTCGCGTACTCCTTCGAGAGCAGCCCCTTCTGCGGCTGGTGGCGCGCGAAGGCCGGATCGCCGTAGTAGAAGTCGCGATCGGCAAACGCCAGGTTCATCGCCTGGTAGACCGCGTGGATGTACCGCGTGCTGTTGTAGCCCATGCTCTTGAGGTCGGCGTTCTCCAGGATGTTCAGCGCCTGGAGCATCGCGGGGCCCTGCTGCCAGAACTGGAGCTTGTAGACATCGATGCCGCGGTAGCTGGTCGAGACGGGCTCCTCGATCTTCACCGTCCAGTTGGCCAGGTCTTCGAGGGTGATGAGGCCGCCTTCCTCCTGCACGCCGCGGACGAACTCGCGCGCGATGTCGCCCTTGTAGAAACGGTCGTAGGCCGCGTAGATCGCCTCCTTGCGGCTCTTGCCCTGCCTGAGCGCCTCCTGCTCCGCCTCGACCAGCTTGCGCAACGTCGCCGCGAGGTCCTTCTGCACGAACACTTCGCCGGCGGCGGGTGCTTCGCGCCGCTGGCCCAGGTGCGGCAGGAACACCGCCGTCGAATACTTCCACTGCTTGATACGGGCCTTGTTGGCTTCCATCGAGTTGGCGGTCTGCGCGTCGATGGGATAGCCGTCGGCCAGCTGGATGGCCGGGGCCAGCACGTCCTTGAGCGAGAGCCGGCCGTACTCCGCCAGCATGGTGAGGAGGCCGCCCGGCGTGCCCGGGGTCACGGCCGCGAGCGGGCCGAACTCCGGCGGGAACCGCATGCCCTTCTGCTTGAAGAACTGCGCGGTGGCGCCGGTGGGGGCCACGCCGAGGGCGTTGATGCCGATCACCTTCCTGAGGTGCGGATGCCAGATGAGCGCCTGCGTCTCGCCGCCCCAGGAGAGCACGTCCCACATCGTGGCCACCGCGGCGAGCATGGCGCACGCGGCATCGATGGCGTTGCCGCCCCGCTGGAACATCATCGCGCCCGCGGTGGCGCCGAGGGGCTTGCCGGTGACCGCCACCCAGTGGCGGCCGTGGAGGACGGGCTTGTTCGTGCGCTGGGCCTGGACCGACTGGCCGGGGACGAGGATGGCCAGCACGAGGAGGGCCGCCAGGGCAGGCGTGCGGAAACCGTTGCGCATGGTGGGTCGGGTTGGGTGAAGTTGCGGGGGAATATAGTGCGGGCCGTGGTGCGCCGGGGGATGGGTCCACGGTCAACGGAAGTCCCTCGACCTGAACACCAGCGCCCGGGCGTCCAGCGCCTTGAACCGGAAGCCCACCACGTTGAGCACGGGACCGTTCTTCTCCAGGCGGCCCGCCACGAGCAGGAACGGGGCGCGCTTCACCGCCGCCTCATAGCGCTCCACGCGTGGCTTGTTGACGATGATGTTCATCGTGCCGTGCTCGTCCTCGAGGAGGAGGAACACGGTGCCTTTCGCGCTCTCCGGCCGCTGGCGGATGGTGACGAGCCCCGCCACGACGACCAGCGCCCCGTCCGGCCGCTCGGCCAGTTCCCGGCTGCCGAGGATGCCACGGGCCTCGAGGGCGGCGCGCATGGTCTGCATCGGATGGCCCTCGATGGAGAGACCCGTCGTGGCATAGTCGAGAAAGATGCGGTCAGCGGAGGAGAGGGGACGCACGTCCGGCCCGGCGGACGGACGCGCCGGTGCGAGCGGCAGGCCGTCGCCGGCCACGCCCAGCGCCTGCCACGCGGCCTTGCGGCGATCGGGTTCCCAGGCGGCGAACGCGCCCGCGCGGGCGAGCTTGATGGCGTCGGCGCGGCTCAGGCCCGCGCGGCGCATCACGTCGGCGATGGAAGTGAACGGCCCCGCCGCGCGCGCGGTCTTGAGGCGCTCCAACGCCACGGTGCCGATGCCGGTGACGAAGCGCCAGCCGAGCCGGAGGGCGGGCTGCTCCCGGGCGGGTTCCGTCGTGCATTCCCAGTCGCCGTGCGCGAGGCAGGGCGGGCGCACCTCGACGCCGCGGCGCTTCGCGTCGTGGATGAGGGTGGCCGGCGAGTAGAAGCCCATGGGCCAGGCGTTGAGCAGGCCGAGATAGAACTCGGTGGGATAGTGGGCCTTGAGCCAGGCCGTGGCGTAGGCGATGAGCGCGAAGCTCCACGCGTGGCTCTCGGGGAAGCCGTAGTTGGCGAAACTCTTGAGGTCCTCGGCGATCTGCAGCGCCAGGTCCGGCGGCACGCCCTGCGCGCGCATGCGGTCGTGCAGCTTCACGAGCGCGGCGAAGAGACGGTCCTTCTTGCGCTGATGTCCCATGGTGCGGCGCAGCTCGTCGGCTTCGGCAGCGCTGTACCCGGCCAGCGCCATCGCGATCGCCATCGCCTGCTCCTGGAAGATCGGGATGCCCTGGGTGCGCCGGAGAATGGGCTCGAGCGCGGGCAGCGCAAACGTCACCGGCTCCTCGCCGCGGCGGCGGCGCACGTACGGATGGACAAATCGCGCCTGGATCGGGCCGGGGCGGATGAGCGCCACCTGCACCACGAGGTCGTACAGCCGGTCCGGTTTCGTCTGCACCACCGAGGCGATCTGCGCCCGGCTCTCGATCTGGAAGGTGCCGATGGTGTCGCCCCGGGCGATGAGCTCGTAGGTCGCGGGATCATCGCAGGGCAGGCGGTACATCGACGGGCGCTGCCCCGTGCGCCGTTCGATCGCGTCGAACGCGCGGCGCACCATCGCGAGCCCGCCCAGGCCCAGGAAGTCGAACTTGGGGACGCCGAGGTCGTCGAGGTCGTCCTTGTCGAACTGGATGATGGTGCGGCCCATCGTCGTCTCCTCGATGGGCAGCCAGTCGCCGAGCGGCGCGGCCGAGAGGACGAAGCCACCGACGTGCGTGGCGCGGAGCCGCGGCAGTCCCTCGAAGCCCGCGATGGCGCGCAGCAGCGCGCGGCCTCGCGCGTCGGTGACGTCGAGCCCCACCTCCGGCCCCAGCTTCGTCCGCACGATTTCCGCCGCCTCGGCGGGCTCATGGCGGTGGAGCCGCCTGGAGATCCGCACGGCGAGCTCGGCCGGGTAGCCCAGGGCGCGCATCGCGTCCTGCACCGCGTGGGGCGCGCGGTAGTGCTGCACCGTGCAGGTGATCGCCGCGTTGGGGCGGCGCCAGGTGCCGTAGACGTAGTCGAGCACCTCCTCGCGGCGGTCGTGTTCGATGTCCACATCGATGTCGGGCGCCTCGGTCCTGCCCTCGGTCCGGATGTCAGAGAGGAAGCGCTCGAAGAGCAGCCCGTGGAGCACGGGATCCACGGCGGTGATGCCCAGGCAGTACGCCACGGCCGAATTGGCGGCGGACCCGCGGCCCTGGCAGAGGATCCCGCGGGAGCGGGCGAAGCGCACCGCGTCCCACATCACGAGGAAGAATCCCGCAAAACCGAGCCGCTGAATGACCGCAAGCTCGTGCTCGAGCTGACCGACCTGCGCGGCCGTGAGGACGTCGCCCCAGCGTTCGCGCGCGCCGGCAAAGGTCTGCACCCGGAGGTAGGAGTCTTCGGTGTGACCGGGCGGCACGGGATATCCGGGCAGGGGCGGCCGCATCCACGCGAGATCGAAACGACAGCGCGCCGCGATCTCGCCGGCCATCGCGAGTCCCCGCTCGGCCCCGCGCCAGCGCCGCCGGAGTTCCTCCGGCGTGAGCAGGCGCCAATCGCCGTTGGGCAGCAACAGGCCGCGCCGGGCCGCGTCATCCAGCGTGGTCTCGTGGCGCAGCGCGGTGAGCATGTCGTGCACGAAGCGGCTGGACGAATCGAGATAGCGGGGATCCTGGCAGGCGACCCACGGCACGCCAGTCTCCTCGGCCAGCTCGATCAGCGCGCCGGCCAGCGCCGCTTCTTCTCCCCCGACATGGTGCACCTGCACCTCGATGGCGAGCCGGTCGCCGAAGACCTGTTTCCAGCGCTCGACCGCCTGCCGCGCCTCGGCGCGCCGGCGGGCGCGGAGGAGGGACGCGACTTCGCCGCTCGCGGGGCCGGTGAGCGCGACGAGCCCGCGGGCCCGCTCGGCCAGGTCGTCCCAGGAGAGACGCGGATAGCCGCGGGGACGGGTGGCTCCTTCGTCACTCCGCAGCACCCCGACCCGGGCCCGGGTGACGAGCCCCGCGAGGTTACGGTAGCCCTCCTCGTCCATCGCGAGGAACGCCGCCGGATGCCCGTCCACCACCAGCTCCGCCCCGGCGATGGCTCTGATGCCCTGGGCTTCGGCGGCCTTGGCCAGGCGCACCAGACCGCCCAGGTCGGCGGTGTCGGTGAGGGCCAGCGCGTCGTAGCCCAGGGCGGCGGCCCGCTGGACGATGGCCTCCGGCGTCACGGCGCCGTCGCCGAAGGAGAAGGCGGAATGGCAGCGAAGTTCGGTGGGCATGGGATACGCCGGCGTATTCTTCAGGCGGTTCCCTTCATCCGGAGCGAGTCATGACCAGCCCCGCAGGGTCCTTCGAGTTCACCGCCGAGCAGAATGAGCAGTTCCGCGCCGTCGCCAAGTGGATGCGCATCGTGGGATATGCCCAGGTGGTAGGTGGTGCGCTGGGCGCCATCGGATTGCTCGTGACCCGGCAACGCGGCTTCCTGGTCATGCTGGTCGCGATCGTAGTCGGCATCTGGACGCTGGGTGCGGCCAGAGCCTTTCGTCGCGTGGCCGACACGGCGGGCAACGACATCGGCAACGTCATGATCGCCATCCATGACCTGCGGAAGCTCTACCAGTTGCAGGGCGTGGTGTTCGTCGTGGCGGCGATGCTGGCGGGGCTGCTCGCCGTCTTCACGCTGTCGGCACGGCCGGCGATGTAGCGCGACGCTGGGCATCTCAGTCCCACCACCCCTGCATGTACCAGCGCTGGTCCCGCGGGTCCAGGCAGAGCCACACCATCTGGCCGTCGTCGGTCACGCATCGCCAGTACTCCCGGGCATAGGGCACCGCCTCCCACTGGCCTCCACTCACGCGGTCGGGACCGGCGGCCGCGGTGAGGGGGTGCCAGTGGCCGGTGATCGGCGAGCGGAAGCGCATCGGAGCGAGGTGGTCGCGGCGCGGGACGGTGTGCACGTGCACCACACGCGGCTCAGGCAGGAGCTGCAGCCGGAGGGCGGGGGCGAGCACCGCCGACGCGATGGCCCGGGCGCCCGGCGCGGGTGCCACCGCATCCGACGGCTCCCGCGCCAGCCACTGCGCGCGCCGCTCGAGCAGCGGATGGGCGTTCCGCTCGGGGATGAGAATGCGGGTCGCGGTACGGTCGACCACGCGGGCGACCGCCTCTTCGGTGGCGACGGCGGTCGCGAAGCCGCGATCGAAGAGATCGCCCTGACGGTCGGCGGGACCGGAAACCCGGGCGGCGTCGAGCCGGATGCCGATGACGGCGTCGGGCAGTTCGAGCCGCTCGAAGGCGTCACGCGCCAGGCGCATCCAGGTGGTGCGGTTCGCGGTGGGACGCGCGGCCCCGAGCGGCACTTGCAGGGCCGGCGAGCCGTCTCCCACGGCCGCGGGGTGACGCTGCCCTGCCAGGGTGAATCCCAACGTGAGTTCCGTGGCGCGGAGGCCGAGCCCGGTGAGCTCTTCGCACACGGTGCCGACCAGCCGGTTGACGACGAACAGCAGGCGCTCCGCGTCGCGCAGCTCGTAATCGAGCCAGTCGAGCGAAGCCTGCGGCAGCGGATGCGCCGTGGGACGGAAGATCAGCCGGTGGTCGTCGGCGCGGGCGCGGCGCCAGAGCGTCACGCCGTCGGGCCCGAAGCGCACCTCGACCGATTCGCGCTCCAGCCGGGCGAGGTCGCCGCAGGTCTCGATGCCGGTGTCCTGGAGGAAACCGTCGAGCGGGGGAGCGGGCGCGAGGACCGCGATGGGAAGCGGCGCGAGGAACGCCCGGTCGCCGCCGGGCGGGACGACGACGGGCCCCTGGGCCATCGCGCCCTCCCGGGTTTCGCTCGAGCGGGCCGCGACCTCGGACGCGACGGGCGTCTGCGCCACGCCGGCATGCACCGCCGCCTGCCTGCGGTGGCGGAGTCGGCGCAGGGCCTGCCGAGCCACCTGTTCGCCGTCCATCCCGCGCGCGTCGAGCCAGAGGAGGCCGCGCTGTTCCGCGGCGACGCGGGGTGCGATGTCGAGTAGGAGCGGCGC
>JBMOPM010000111.1:0-7811 GCA_049323575.1 Gemmatimonadota bacterium
CGTGGGCCGCGTCCGTGAGATAGCCGGTGGGCCGGGACGGAAAGAGCGACTCGATCGGTGCGCCCGCGGTCTGCGCTATCGCGCCGCCCGCCGCCGCGAGTTGTAGCGCGAGCGCGAAGGCGGGTATCTTTCGCGGCCTTCTGACCACTGGTGTCCGTGTCTCGATCACCGATCGTCCAATTCGGGTTGGTGCCTCTCGTCCTGTTCGCACTCGCCGGCTGCGGCGGGTCGGCGCGGGACGTGGCCGTTCAGGTCTCCCTGCCAGGCCCCGACTCCGTCGCGGCTCCGCTGCCGGGCGTTCAGGTGGTGGCGGTGCCGTATGACCGCGACAGCATCATCGCCAGCCTCGAGGCCAGGGCAGCGAGACCCCGGCCCAACACGGCCATTCTCGACACACTCTTCGAACGCTTTCGCGGGCCGTTCCTAGCGATGACCAGCGCGGCCGCGACGACCGCGCGGCTCAGGGACTCCCTGGCTGCGCTGCGCCGGGCGCTGGCCGAGCGGCCGAAAGAGCACCCCCGGCTCAAGGCCGCCGACACGCTGGCGCTGGCCCGCGAGCTCGCGGCCAGTCGCAAGGAACTCGCCGCCCGTCAGGCCGTGCTCGATCGCGTGCGCAGCGAGGTCCAGGGCCCCGCCGACTCGCTCCGCGCGGCCCTGCGCGCGTGGGAAGATAGCACCTATCGCGGCTACGACAGCATTACGAGCGGCCTCATGCGCCAGCTCGATCGCCAGGCGGTGGTGGACACGACGGACGCGAAGGGGATCGCCACGTTGCGGGGGCTGAAGCCGGGTGACTGGTGGGTCTACGCCCGGACGTGGAACCCGGACGACCCGAACGTCGAGTGGTACTGGAACGTGAAGGTCGTCGGCGACACGGTGCGACTCGATGAGCACTCGGCGAAGAAGCGGCCGAGATATTAGGCAGCCACACGGTCAGGCCATTCATCCGGACGGAGCATGCGCACACTACTCGGGATCAGCCTTCTCCTCGCGGCCGCGGGCAGTGCCCAGGCCCAGAAGCCGGGCACGCCGCAGCGTCAGGCGCAGCAACAGCAGGATACGGTCATCGCGCCGCGCGCCAAGGGGTCGCCCACGGCGCCGATCACGGTCTACGAGATGTCGGACTTCCAGTGCCCGTTCTGTCGGCGACACGCGGTGGAGACCTTCCCGCAGCTGGAGAAGGAGTACATCGACACGGGCAAGGTGCGCTGGGTGTTCATCAACTTCCCGCTCACCCAGATCCATGCCAACGCCGTGCCGGCCGCGGAGTTCGCCATGTGCGCGGCCCGGGTGGGGAAGTTCTGGCCGGCGCACGACATTCTCTTCCGCAACCAGGAAGTATGGAGTCCGCTCAAGGAACCGGGTCCGTTCCTCCTCTCGCTTGCGGACTCGATCGGCATCAAGCGGTCCGACATCTCACGGTGCCTGCAGAAGGCCGAGACCCGCTCCTTCATCAAGGCCGACGCCGAGGGCGCGGTACGTTCGGGCGCCAGCAGCACACCCACCTTCTACATCGAAGGCGGTCTGCTGGTCGGTGCCCAGCCTCTCGGCACGTTCCGGCACATCCTCGACTCCATCTACCAGGTCAGGACCGCCAGGAAGAAGTAGAGGGAAGGCGGACACCCCGATGGACGCCAACGGCGGCGGGCGCCCCACTGCCCGCGTGCCGATCCTGCTGGCGATCGGCGCCACCATTCTCATCGCCCTGCTGCCCCTCTGGCTGGGTTCGCACGGGCGCGGCAAGGCGATGCGCGAGGGACTCCGGCATGCGATCGACGAGTGCCGCACCCAGTACGCCTCCGCGAAGACCGCGGCTGATACGGCCCGAGCCGACGCGTGGATTCCCACGGTCGGCAACGAGCAGCGTCCCGCCGATCCGGCCTGCGGCAAGTATCGGCAGCGGGGGATGCTGAAGCAGGAACCCGGCGGACCGCCCCCCCGTCCCGTGACGCCTACCGCGCCGCCAGCATCACGTCATACAGGGCATGCGCCCATGCGGCGATGCCGAAGCCGCGCAACAGATAGAGCCCGCTGAAAAAGACGCCGGCCAGGGCGCGGAAGGTGAACGACCCCAGCTCCAGCGGGTCGCCATAGGGTCCGACGTAGTGGAAGGCGGAGAAGATCAACGCACCGGCGATGGTCGCCGTGATGCCCGCCGGCCAGGGCTTCCAGCCCAGCACCCGCCGCGCCAGCGCCGCGAGCGCACCTACGATGAGTACGCGGAAGAGCAGTTCCTCGTAGATCCCGGCGCCGAGGGAGATCATGAGCTGGGTGGGGAAATCGAGCCGGGCCATCGGCCCCGCGGCCAGCCTGGCCAGCGAGAGCGCGTGAAGCAGCCGTGCCGTGAGGGTTCCGACGATCACGCCCACCAGCCCAGCGTAGACCACCGATTCCAGCGCCATCCCCGCGAAGATCCTGGGCTCGATCCCGCCCGATTTCCGGATGTCGCGCGCGATGAGGTACGCGCCGGCACCCAGCAGCACCGCGGGAAAGACCGTGAGCCCGTAGGAACCGCCGAGCGTCACGAACAGGCTCTTGAGCAGCACGTCGGCTCCATTGCGGAGCCCCGCGTACCCGCTGCCGGAGAACAGGAATGCGAGCGCCTCGTACAGGAGGAGGAGCGGGACGGCGAAGGTGATGCTGTAGCGAGGGGCCCGGGCAAGAGCCCAGTAGGGTGCGCGGGAACGGGGCATGGGTGAAGGATAGCCACGGGCTGCAAGCGCACGTCGCAGGTGGCTCGTGCCTGGCAGCCCGTCTTTGCGCGTCGAGACTGGGCGTGCCCCGCTACATTTACATCCCATGCCCCCGGACCCTGCCACGGCGGCTCGCGTTCCGCCGCCCTTGCCGCCGTCGTCGGGCATCGAGACGTCGCTCGCCTACCGGGCTCTGGTGCGCCTCGGCACCGCGCTCCTGCCATTCGCGGGGCTGGTATCGCCCAGGATCCGCGCCAGTGCCCGGGCGCGGGCGAACGGCGTGGCGGGCTTCCTCGCCTGGAGCGAAGTCCAGCGCAATCCCGCGCGCCCGCTCACCTGGTTCCACGCCCCGTCCGTGGGCGAGGGATTGCAGGCCCTCGCCGTCCTCGAGCGCGTGCGCTCGCGCCATCCCGACTGGCAGTTCGCGTACACCCACTTCAGCCCCTCGGCCGCCAGATTCGCAATGAAGGCGGAGGCCGACGTGCACGGCTACCTGCCGTGGGACACGCCGGGCGCGGCCGAAGTCATGCTGCGCGCACTCAAGCCGTCGGTGCTGGTGTTCACCAAGCTCGACCTCTGGCCCGAACTCGCCACCCGTGCCGCGCGCAGCGGCGTGCCCGTCGTGCTCGTGGCCGCCACGGTGAGCCCGGGCAGCAGCCGGCTCGGCGGCCTCGCGCGGGCGCTGCTCCGCCCGGGTTACGCCGCCGTCTCGGCCGCGGGTGCCATCGCGGCGGGCGACGCGGAGCGGCTCGTGCGCCTCGGCGTCGCGCCGGAGCGGATCACGGTGCTGGGCGATCCCAGGTTCGACAGCGTGCTCGACCGGCGCGCGCTCGTGGCGGACGATGATCCGCTGCTGGGCTTCGGTCGCGGCGCGCCCACGCTGGTGGCCGGCTCGACCTGGCCCGCCGACGAAGCGGTGCTGCTCCCCGCCTTCCAGGCTGTACGTCGCCAGCGGGACGATGCCCGGCTCATCCTGGCGCCCCACGAGCCCACCCGTGAGCACCTGGCCGGCATCGCGCGCTCGGCGGTTCGGCTCGGACTGCCTGCGCCGGTGCCGCTGAGCCACGCCACCGATCCCGCGCCGCTCATCGTCGTGGACCGCGTCGGCGTGCTCGCCACGCTCTACGGTTCCGGGTCCATGGCCTACGTGGGTGGAGGATTCGGCACCGCGGGGCTTCACTCCGTGCTGGAGCCTGCGGCATGGGGCGTCCCTGTGGCGTTCGGGCCTTGGTGGCGCGAGAGCCGCGACGCGGCGCTCCTGCTCGAGGCCGGCGCCGCCGTGGCCCTCGAGGCGGCCGATCCGATCGCGCAGCTCTCTGCGCTGTGGCTCGACTGGATGGGAAACGAGGCGCGCCGCGCCGATCAGGGCGATCGGGCGCGGCGCGTGGTGGAGTCCGGCCGGGGCGCAGCGGAACGATCGGCCGCGCTGGTCGAGGCCATGGTCAGGCGCTAGCGCCCGACGACGACCCCTTCATAGGTCACCGACCGCGGGACGAGGAGCCCGCCCGTGAGGACGGTGACCAGCACGTCGGTCCACTTGCTCGTCACCTTGATCCGCAGATTGCGCACTTCCTTCCCGCCCACCAGTTGCTGCGCCAGCGCGTCGCTCAGCCTGGGCTGGCCGAGCCTGGCGACGCCCCAGAAGGCGTACGTGGCCTTCCTGGTCACCGAGAACTGGTTGCCCGCGGTGTCCGCGCCCGCGGGTGGCGAGGCCATGGTGACCGGCACACCGAGGGAGGTGGCGTCGAACGTCTGCGCGCAGCCCGCGGTCACGGCGGCGAGCAGGGTGGCCAGCGAGGCCCGAGCGACGAGGCGACGGAGTGGTGAACGGCTCACAGGCGGAATCCGTAGGCTGCGCCGAGGCTGAATGTGGAGGGATCCTTGCCGCTCACGCGAATCACGTCATACGCAGCGCGGAGCCCCAGGCCGAAGATGAAGCCGAGATCGACGCCGGCGCTGACGCCGACCCTGGTCTCGGTGTCGGACGAACCGTTGGATGTGGTACGACGGATGTCGGCCCGCGGCGCCACCCATGGCTTGAGGGACGCCACCGGGCTCGGGATGGTGGCCGCCAGCCCGAGCCCCACGGGCACCCGGAGTTCGCTGCCGCCGGTTCCTGTGCCGGACTCGAGCGACCGGTAGCCCAGCCCGGCCTGGAGATGCACCGCGAACGGTACGAGCGGCCCGCCGATCGCCTTCCAGTGGAACGCCCCGCCCATCGACGTGCTGGCCTTTGCGCCGCGGGCGTCGGGATCGAACCGGGCGACCGTGGCCGTCACCCCGACCCGCCCGAGGCCGACCATGGCGCTGAGGCCCCAGGCAGTGCCATCGGGGCCCGCGTCGTTGGCAAACCCCACGTCACCCGCGACGGTGAGTCCGCGGTCCACCCCGCTGTTGAAGACCGGCAGCCCCGCGACCTGCGCGGCCGCCGGTCCCGCGCCGGCGAGTGCCAGGGCGGCGACGAGGAGGCTGCTAGCGCAGGAACGCAAGGCTGACGGAGAGACCTTCGTAGAACGCGCCGATGGCGCCGCTGACGCGCAGGTCGAGCTGCTTCGTGAGTCGCACATCGACGCCGATGCCGAGCGCGACCTCGACATCATCGCGGTCGCCGAAGATCGGCACCAGCAGCGGGTGCACGTACGGGCTCATGCTGACGTCGGAATCCTTGAGGTCGAACCGGCGCCCGAGCGAGAGTCCGATGGGGATGAAACCGATGCTGTGGTCCCCCAGCTCACCGCCGAAGCCCACGGTGACCGCGCCGTCGAGGGGGAAGGCCTCGGAGTGGGAGATCACCCGGGCCCGGCCGTCGACGCCGAGGAGCGCACGAGTCTCGCCGTTGTCGCGGATGCCGGCCCGGAAGCCGATGTCGAACGCCTCATAGCCGTACCGATAGAAGCCTTCCAGCGCCCAGCCGGGGCCGGGATCGGAGAGCGACCCGCCGACTTCCAGCGTACGGAAGGCGCGGTAGGGCGCCATGAAGACCGGCGTGCCCGTGGTCTGCGCGGTGAGCGGGGCGGCGCCGCACAGCAGCAGCGCCGCCGCGATGAGCTTACGCATGGGCGGGAGCCTCCACGCGCTCGGCCACGACGCGCACCACGTCGGCGACGACTTGCAGGAACCCGCCGCTCACGGCGAAGGCCCGCTCGTCGGCGCCCTGACGCACGGTCAGGGTGCCCGTCCCCAGCAGCGTCATGAACGGGGCGTGGTGCGGCAGAACGCCGACCATGCCGTCGTAGGCCGGCGCGACCACCGCGTCGGCGTCGCCGTCGAAGACGGACGTCTCCGGCGAGATGACAGTGACTCGCATCATCCCTGCAGCTCCTTGGCCCGCTTGATGACGTCCTCGATGCCACCCTGCATGTAGAAGGCCTGCTCGGGCAGATGGTCGAACTCGCCCGACAGCACGCGCTCGAAGCTCGTCACCGTGTCCTCGAGCTTCACGTACTTGCCCGGGGTGCCGGTGAACTGCTCGGCCACGTGGAACGGCTGCGAGAGGAAGCGCTGCAGCCGCCGCGCACGGGCGACGATGAGCTTGTCCTCCTCGCTCAGCTCGTCCATGCCGAGGATCGCGATGATGTCCTGCAGCGCCTTGTAGCGCTGCAGCGTGCGCTGCACACCGATGGCCACCTGGTAGTGGCGCTCGCCCACGTACTGCGGATCGAGAATCCGGCTGCCGGAGTCGAGCGGATCCACGGCCGGGTAGATGCCCAGCTCCGCGATCGCGCGGTTGAGCACGACCGTGGCGTCGAGGTGCGCGAACGCGGTGGCCGGCGCCGGGTCGGTGAGATCGTCGGCGGGGACGTAGATCGCCTGCACCGAGGTGATCGAGCCCTTGGTGGTCGACGTGATCCGCTCCTGCAGGTCGCCCATCTCGGTGGCGAGCGTCGGCTGGTAGCCCACGGCGCTCGGCATGCGCCCGAGGAGCGCCGATACCTCGGAGCCGGCCTGGGTGAAGCGGAAGATGTTGTCGATGAAGAGCAGCACGTCCTGGCCCTCGACGTCGCGGAAGTACTCCGCGATGGTGAGGCCCGTGAGGCCCACCCGGAGACGCGCGCCCGGCGGCTCGTTCATCTGGCCGTAGACCAGCGCCACCGAATCGAGGACCTTCGCCTCCTTGAACTCGAGGTAGAGGTCGTTGCCCTCGCGGGTCCGCTCGCCCACGCCGCAGAAGACCGACTTGCCGCCGTGGCCCTTCTGCACGTTGTTGATGAGCTCCTGGATGATGACCGTCTTGCCGACGCCCGCGCCGCCGAAGAGGCCGATCTTGCCGCCCTTCACGAACGGCGCGATCAGGTCGATGACCTTGATGCCGGTCTCGAAGATCGTCGTCTTGGGCTCGAGGTCGGTGAACTTCGGCGCCTCGCGATGGATGGGCCAGCGCTCGTTGCCGGCGGGGATCGGGGGCCCGCCGTCGACCGGCTCGCCCAGCACGTTGAGGATCCGGCCCAGCGGCGCGTTGCCCACCGGCGCGGTGATCGGGCCGCCGGTGTTGACCACTGGCATCCCACGGACCAGGCCGTCGGTCGAGGACATCGCGACCGTGCGCACGATGTTCTGGCCGATGTGCTGCTGCACTTCGAGCACGAGGTCGATCGGCACCGGGCCGCTGTCGTCCTTCACGTGCAGCGCGTAGTTGATCTCGGGCAGGTGCTCGGGCTCGAACTCGACGTCGACGACGGCGCCGATGACCCGGACGATCCGGCCGGTGGTCCTGGCCGCCGTAGGCGCGGTGGCGGTTGCGGTCATGTCAGCCTTCTCCAATGAAGTCCTGGCCTGCGTGCAGCGCCGGGACAGGCCCCGGCCCTGCCGATCACATGTCAGCCCTGCAGAGCCGCCGCCCCGCTCACGATCTCGGAGATTTCCTGCGTGATCTGGGCCTGCCGCTGCCGGTTGAAGGTGCGGCGGAGGAGGCCGAGCAGCTCGGTGGCGTTGTCGGTCGCGTTCTTCATCGCCGTGCGGCGCGCGCCGTGCTCCGCGGCCGCCGTCTCGACCAGGCCGCGGTAGACGACATTGCGGACGTAGAGCGGGAGGAGCTGGGCGAGCAGTTCATCCGCCGAGGGCCGGACGATATAGTCCGGCGCGGCCCGCCGCGCGGCGGGCGGCACGAGCGGGAGCACC
>JBMOPM010000112.1:0-7625 GCA_049323575.1 Gemmatimonadota bacterium
AAGCGGCCGCGCTGGCGATGATCGCCTATACGGCCGACACGACGGACGCCGCCAAGGAGGCGGCGCATCTCCGCTTCTCGGCCGAGATCCTGCCCCGGGCCGAGGAGCAATCGGTCGCGCTGGCGAAGAAGCTGGTCGAACGCGACTACGTTCGCCCCGGACTCGAGACCATGCTGCGCCGCTTCCGTACGCAGATCGAGCTGTTCCGCGAGGAGAACGTCCCGCTCTTCACCGGGCTCGAAGCGCTCTCGTCGCAATACCAGCGCATCACCGGCGGCATGACCGCCGAGTGGGACGGGAAGCGGGTGCCGGTCCCCCGGCTCAATCCGCACCTCAAGAGTCCCGACCGCGCCGTGCGCGAACGGGCCTTCCGCGCCATTGCCGCGCCGTATGTCGCGGAGCGCGAGACGCTGGCGGACGTGTTCGACCGCATGTACGCCCTGCGGCAGCAGGTCGCGGCCAATGCCGGCTTCGCCAGCTTCCGGGATTATGTCTTCCCCGCCAAGTTCCGCTTCGACTACACCCCCGCCGACTGCGAGCGCTTCCACGACGCGGTCGAGGCCACCGTGGTGCCGGCGCTCGAGCGCCTCAACGCGCACCGGCGCGACGCGCTCGGGCTGGCCCGGCTCCGTCCCTGGGACCTCACGGTGTCGGTCCACCGCCGCGAGCCGCTTCGCCCCTTTACTACCGCGGCCGAACTCAGCGCCCGGGCGGCGCGGATCTTCGAGCGGATCGATCCCACCTTCGGGCGCGAGTTTTGGCTGCTCATGGCCGAGAACCTGCTGGACCTCGAGAGCCGGCCGGGCAAGGCGCCGGGCGGCTACTGCGAAACGCTCCACCGCCGGGGCCGTCCGTTCATCTTCATGAACGCCGTGGGCGTGGACGACGACGTGATGACGCTGCTGCACGAGGCCGGGCACGCGTTTCATGCCTTTGCCGCCCATTCGCAGCCGCTCATCTGGCAGCGACACCCGGGCTCGGAGGCCTGCGAGCTGGCGTCGATGAGCATGGAACTTCTTTCCGCGCCGCTGCTCGGTACGCCGGGAAGCTTCTACAGCGAGGCCGATGCCGTCGTGGCGCAACTGGAGCACCTGGAGGACATCCTCGTCACCCTGGCCCATGTCGCTTCGGTGGACGCCTTCCAGCACTGGATCTATACCAGCGGCGAGGGGCACGACCGGGACGCGCGGGACGCGGCGTGGCTCCGCCTGCGGGAGCGGTTCGACCGCGGGGCCGACTGGACCGGGCTCGAGGCGGAACGCGTGGCGCGCTGGTACCGGCAGCTCCACATCTTCCTCTACCCGTTCTACTACATCGAGTACGGCATCGCGCAGTTGGGAGCGCTGCAGGTGTGGCGGAACAGCCTGCGGGACCATGTCAGCGCCGTCGCCCGCTATCGCGAGGCGCTGGCCCTGGGGGCCACCCGCCCGCTGCCGGACATTTTTGCGGCGGCCGGCGCCCGCCTGGTCTTCGACGAGACGGGGATGCGGGACCTGGTCTCGCTGGTGGAGGACCGGATCGCGATGCTGCGGGCAAGGCGTGCCGCCTGAACAGGCTCGGAGTTGCGTGATTCACGGGCCACGGTGAGATTTGGCCCGCTGATGCTCCCGGCACCAGCCGATGCCCGGGAGCCGGCGCTGACCCCTTGGAGAATCCTGGATGGCGAAGGAAGAAGGCATCGAGATGGAAGGCGTGGTCACCGAGGTGCTGCCCGACCGCAACTATCGGGTGCTGCTCGAGAACGGCCACGAGATCCTGGCGTACGCGGCAGGGAAGATGAGCAAGTTCAAGATCCGCGTGCTCGAAGGTGACCGGGTCAGCGTAGTCCTCTCGCCGTACGACCTGACGCGCGGTCGGGTGATCTACCGTCACAAATAGGTGCGCGGCGGGGCCTGTCTGCCGCCTGCGGAGCCCCACCGCCCTCGGCCGCCAACGCAAACGGGCCGCTCGTACGAGCGGCCCGCGTCGCGTTCGGGGAACCCCCGCTTACTTCATCTTCACGACGTTTTCGGCCGCAGGGCCCTTCGCACCCTGCACGATGTCGAACTCCACCCGCTCACCCTCGGAAAGGCTGCGGAACCCCTCCGCCTTGATCGCGGTGTGATGAACGAAGCAGTCCTTGTCACCACCGTCGGGGGTGATGAACCCGAAACCCTTCGCGTCGTTGAACCACTTGACCGTGCCTGTGGTGCGAGCCATTACGCCTAACTCCGTTGTTGTTGGTCCTGCGTCGGGGGTGCGGGGTTCGGGCCGCACCATCCAACTTCCCATGAGGACGGGCCTGTCCCGACTCATGGAGATTCGACAGGCCCGTGGCGACCAGGCCTGCTCGTTCAGTTTTCGGGGGGAATCATCCTGTGCAGCTATCCGCGAGTCTCTAGCGTCGTAAATCTGCACCCGGGGCCGGATTCGTCAAGCCCCGTGCCGCTTCCGGACCGCTTCGTCCCCCGCCGGCGGTCCTCCCGGGCTCAGCTCCTCAGCCAGCGCACCGCCCGGGCCGCCCAGCTTCCGGCCCGGGCCGATCTCGCGCCCGTGGCACGATCGATGGCCGCCTGAAACTCCTCGGCCGAGGCGTAGCGGGCATCGATGTTGTTGTCGAGCGCGCGCTCGAGCGCTTCCCGCAGCTCGGCGTTCACGTCCGGCCGGAGCTCGCTGAGCGGCGGGTACTGGTTCATCGTCTGCTTCGCCAGCACCTGTTCCGGCGTGACCCCGGGGAACGGGGGTTCGCCGAGGAGCGCGAAGTAGGCCACGGCAGCCAGGCTGTAGAGGTCGGTCCGCTGGTCTACGCGCTCGCCCAGCAATTGCTCGGGGCTGGCGAACTGCGGGGTGCCGCTCTGGCTCGTCGCGCCGCCGAACTTGCCCGCGCCGCGGAGCGCGAGCGCCAGGCCGAAGTCGGTGATGCGCAGGCTCCCCTCCAGTTCGAAGAGCATGTTCTCGGGCTTGATGTCGCGATGGACCAGCCCGCTGCGATGCGCGTGGGCCAGCGCGGACAGCGCCTCGCGCAGGATCCGCAGCACCTTGCTCAGCGAGAGCGGCCCGTCCCGCTGGACCATCTGCGCCAGGTTCGGACCATCCACGTACTCCATCGTGTACCAGATCAGCCCCGACCGTCCGCCGATATCGTAGATGTTCACGATGTTCATGTGGTTGAGTCGCGCCGCGAGCTGCGCCTCGCGGCGGAACCGCTCCACCACCGATGGATCCCGCGTGAGCACGGGGTGCAGCACCTTGAGCGCCACTTCGCGCTCGAGGTGCAGGTCGCGCACGCGGTAGACCCGGCCGAAGCCGCCGGCGCCCAGCGCGCCGAGCAGCTCGTAGTCGTCCCCCAGGGCCCGGCGGAGTCGCATCTCCCAGTGGGCGCCTTCCTCCGAATCGACGGGGTTGAGCGACCCCGACCCCGCTCCGAGCACGATCTCCGATGTCTCGAAGCTCCCGGCCACCGAGGCGAAGTCCTCCAGCATCTCGCTCGCGGTGAGGTAGCGGTCCCACGCCCGCGGCAGCAGGGCCCGGAGGACCACGCGCTGCAGCTCCGCCGGACAGTTCGGACGCAGTTCCATCGGCGGGCGGATCTCCCTGGGGTCGAGCGGCGGCTCGACGCCGGTCACGGCATAGTAGACCACCGCCCCGGCCGTGTAGACGTCGGCCGCGGGGTCGCCGGTCTCGCCGTTGCGCACCTCCGGGGCCATGAAGGCGAGGCCCCCGGGGACCACGTGAGGCGGAATCACCGGCAGGGTGAGACTGCAGAAGCGGAGGTCGGTGAGCGTGGCGCGCCCGCTGGCGCTGAGGAGCAGCGAGGTGGGGACGATGCGGCGGACGATGATCCCGTTGGCGTGCGCATGCTCCAGCGCGCTCAGCAGGTCGCGGGCGAGGAGATGTACCGTCGGGATCGGCCGAGGCCCCCGCTTGACGGCCTCGTTGAGGCCTTCGCCGTCCACCCAGTTGCCGATGCGATAGGCGAGGTCTTCGATGATCCCGGCATCGTAGGCGTGCCGGACGGCGGGATGGTCCAGCTGGCCCAGCGCCACTGCCTCCTGGAGGAACCAGCGGCGCATCGGCTCGTCGCCGCCGACGAGCAGGTTGGCACGCAGGCTGACCCGCCGGCGGAGCATGGTGTCGAAACACTCGAAGAGCGCCCGCTCGACCGACACCGCGACCAGGCGCTCGATGCGGAAGCGATGGCCGAGCAAGGTCTCCACCCGCTCGGCGTAGAGCTTCTCGCGCGTCACCGCTACCTCGGCCTCAGGGGTCGTCGGCGACGACGACGGCGTTGCGTCCCGCTCGCTTGGCCCGGTAGAGCGCGGCGTCCGCCGCCGCGAGGATGGCGGCGGGCGTGGTGCCGTGCCGGGGAGCTTCGGCGATGCCGAGGCTGAGCGTGACGCGCGCGAACTCGTGATAGTTGCGGGCCAGCTCCGTGACCGCCGCCTGCACCCGGCCGACGTACACCATCGCCTCCATCGGCGTGGTCATCGGGAGCAGGGCGAGGAACTCGTCGCCGCCCAGGCGTCCCACCACGTCCAATGTGCGCGCCTGCTGCTTGAGCGTGGTGCTGATCAGCACCAGCAGGCGATCGCCGGCGGCGTGACCCAGGCTGTCGTTGATGGCCTTGAAGTGATCGACGTCAATGAGGATGATACTGGAACGGATCTGGTGGCGCAGGCAGCGGGAGAGTTCCGCCTCGAGCCGCTGCTCCAGTGCGCGCCGGTTGGGCAGGCCCGTGAGGCCGTCCGTCGTGGCCGCGCTGTGCAGCTGCTCCACCAGCTCGGCGTTCTTGAGCGCGATGGCGGCGGCGAAGGCCAGCGTCGACGCCAGCTCGTGTTCGGCCCGGCCGTAGTCCTTGCCGCTGATCCGCCGTCCCAGCGCGACGATACCCATGCGCTCGGCGCCAGCGTCCACCGGCACTACCAACTGGGTGCCCTGCGGCAGGAGCAGCGCCAGTTCCCCGCTCACCTCCTGCGCCGCGCTCCCCACCGGCAGCAGGCGGTCGATGGGCGCGCGGTCGGTCGGCTCCGGCCGGCGCGAGTCGTCCAGCGCGCGGAAGGCATGCGGCTCGTGCATCACGCCGGCGGGGCGGTAGAGGCACCCCCACCACGCGAAGAACACCTCGGCCATGAAGTCGAGCACCAACTGCTCGGTCTCGTCGGTGGAATGCACCGACGACAGCAGCCGCGCCACCTGGCGCAAGGCACGGAGCTGGAAGACGGCGTCGTCCAGGGCGCTCTGGCGGTCCAGCAGGACGCTGTGCAACTCGAAGACCACCGCCACGCCCAACGCCAGCGGCATGGCGATGCCCTTGATTGCCGAGGCCTGATCCGGGGCCGCGGAGATGACCACGTCGGTCTCGCCGCTCTGCACCCGCGCGACCTCGACCGCGTCGTCGGCCGCCTCCACCGGCCCTGCCTTCTGGACCGACGCCGCCGGGGAGCGGATCTCCAGCCAGATGGCATCGCTGCCGATCCGTTCCACCATCGCCGTCCGGCATCGCTCGAACAGCTCCTTGTCGGAGCGGGCGGAGCGACAGGCCGCGGCGAACGCGCTCGGGATCGATTTCAATGGCGAGGGGACTGGGGCTCGGGCAAGTTCCATGTGATTCCGAAAGATAGCGGTATCCGGCAAGAGGTGGCGACTTGCGTTTCCCGGCCCCAGGGACTATCTTGTAAAAAGCGATTGGACATAGCCCTGACGGGCCCCAGGGGTTTTCGAGCTTTGCGGCCTGGGTGATCAATTCCGCAAAAGCTTTCGTCCCGGCGTTCCGCAATCACTTGCGCGGCGTCGGGACGCTTGCTTTCAGGACCTACCGTTCGCTGCCTCCCAGCGCGCGCATGAGCTCGGCACTCAGGAGCCGGAGTTCGTCCAGCATGCACCGGTTGGGCCAGTCCTCCCGCCGTTCCAGCACCTCCAGCACCGACCGATACCACCAGAGGGTCTGGTCGCGGGTGGCGTCGGAGACCGTGTCCAGGTACTCGGTGCCCAGCCGCCGGATCACGCTGATGGCCGAGCCGCAATCGTGGATCTCGTCCGCGATGCAGACGTCGAGCGAGCGAGGATCGGCCACGGCCAGTTGGGCGAGGTAGTCCCGCTTGTACAGTTGCCACGGGCGCTCGTGTCCTCGCTCGTCGAACCGGGGTTCCACCCCGTCCAGCACCACGGCCAGCACCACCGGACCGAATTTTTCCCGGATCTTGCGCTCCAGGACCGCGCGCTCGCCCGGCAGCGCCTCCTCCACGACGTGATGGAGAATCCCGGCCACGATCGTCGTCTCGTCGCACCCGTAACGGGCCAGGAGCACGGCCACGCTCGACGGATAGGCGAAGTAGCCCATCTCGCCCTGGACCGGCACGCGTTTCCCATAGTGCTTGGCCGAGAAGGCGAAGGCGTGGCTGATGCGGTCGCTGAACAGGGGCATGGTCGCTGGTCACTGATTCTGGTCGATGGCCCTGGCCGAGCGACGAGCGGCCAGCGACCAGCGACACTCACGGAATACCGAGGAGCTTGTGCGTCTGCAGGCTCAACCGCCAAGCAGGATGGCGGAGGACGTACGCCAGCGCAAGCGCCGTATTGCGTTCGCGGTCCGGGCCGTCCATCGGCTGCAGAAACCTGCGCTCGAAATCCAGACCCTCGTAGCGCTCGGGCTCGGCTCCGGGCTGGGGATACACCAGCTTGAGCTCCTGCCCGCGGGTGAGCACCAGCTCGGCGCCGGCCTTGGGGCTCACGCAGATCCAGTCGATCCCCGGCGGGGGGAGCCGCGTGCCGTTCGTTTCCACGGCGATCGTGAAGCCCCGCGCATGCAAAGCCTCCACGAGCGGTGCGTCGACCTGGAGCAGTGGCTCGCCGCCGGTGCACACGACGAAGCGGTGTCCCTCATCGCCCGGCCAGCAAGCCGCGATGGCCTCGGCCAACGCCTCGGCGTCGGCGAATTTGCCCCCGCCCGGGCCGTCCGTACCCACAAAATCGGTGTCGCAGAATTGGCAGACGGCACCGGCCCGGTCGGCCTCGCGCCCCGTCCACAGGTTGCATCCGGCGAAGCGGCAGAACACCGCCGGCCGACCCGTGTGCGCCCCCTCACCCTGGAGTGTGTAGAAGATCTCCTTGACCGCGTACGTCATGCAGCCACTCCCGCCATCAGGTACGGCACCGCTGGCCGACCCCGTCTCCTCGCCTCAGGCCACATACGGTGCGGGATCCGTGAGTCCGTTCTCCCGGAACCCCTTGAGCCGGAGCTGGCAGGCATCGCAGCGACCGCACGCGGCGCCGTCGGGGGCGGGATCGTAGCACGTACGGGTGAGCCCGAAGTCCACGCCGAGCGCGATGCCTTTCGCCACGATCTCGGCCTTGGTCATCCGGAGGAGCGGCGTGTGGATGCGGAGCGGCGTGGTGCCCTCGACGCCGGCGCGGGTGGCGAGGTTGGCCATCCGCTCGAAGGCCGCGATGTACTCGGGCCGGCAGTCGGGGTAGCCGCTGTAGTCCAGCGCGTTGACGCCGATGAACACGTCGGCGGCGCCCAGGACCTCGGCCCACGCCAGAGCGAAGGAGAGAAAGATGGTGTTGCGGGCGGGCACGTAGGTGATGGGGATGCCCTCGCCGATCTCGGCCGTCCCGCGGTCCTTGGGCACCGCCGCGTCGCCGGT
>JBMOPM010000113.1:0-7567 GCA_049323575.1 Gemmatimonadota bacterium
GGACATCACCCTCGCGGATGCGAAGCGGGAGCTGGAGAAGCGATTCGGGGCGTGGCGCGCCGGCACGGCTGCAGCGGCCGCGGCCCCCGTCACGGCCGAGGCCCCGCCGATCAGCGCGCGCGCGGTCTATCTCGTGGACAAACCCGGCGCCGCGCAGTCGGTCATCACCATCGGCGCACCGGGCGTGGAGCGGTCCAATCCGGACTACTACGCCATCGAAGTGATGAACACGATCCTCGGCGGCTCGTTCTCGTCCCGGCTCAACACCAACCTGCGCGAGACCAAGGGCTATACCTACGACGCGCGCTCCGGGTTCACCTACCGCCCGCTCCCGGGGCCGTTCATCGCCCAGGCGGCCGTGCGCACCGACGTCACCGACAGCTCGCTGGTGGAGTTCTTCAAGGAACTCGAGGCCATTCGCGAGGCACCGGTAGATTCGGTCGAGCTCGCGCGCGCCAAGGCCTATCTCGCCCTCGGCGTGGCCGGAGACTTCGAGACCACACGGGACGTGGCGAGCCGCTTCGGTGCGCTCCTCACGTTCGGGCTGCCGCTGGACTACTACAACGGCTATGTCTCCAAGATCATGGCCGTCACGGCGGCCGACGTGCAGCGCGTGGCGCGCAAGTACATCACGCCGGACCGGCTCGCGGTCGTCGTCGTGGGCGACGTGGCCCGGATCCAGCCCGGGATCGAGGCGCTCAACCTCGGACCCATCAGCCGGCGGAACCTGGAGGGGAAGGAAGTGCGCTGAGGCGCCGGGTGGGCTGCCCTCGACCGCTTGGTCATTCCGAGGGCGTCAGCCCGAGGAATCTGCTCGACGTACCTGGTGGCCAGCTGTCCTCGGCTGAAGCCGAGGCTCGGCCGCCAGCCAGATTCCACCCCCGCTCCGCGGGTTCGGAATGACAACCACACCCCCTTCTTCCAACATCCACATCCCATGACCCTGCTCTCCAGTCGCCGCGTGTACACCGGCCGCGTCCTCGATCTCGACATCGACACCGTGGGCTTCCCCGACGGCTCCTCCGGCGAGCTGGAGATGATCCGGCACCCGGGGGCGGCAGCGGTGGTGCCCTTCCTGGACGATCCTCACGATCCCGATCCGCACGTGTTGCTCATCCGCCAATTCCGCCATGCCGCGGACGGTTTCATCTGGGAGATCCCCGCGGGTCGGCTCGATCGGGGGGAAGTGCCGATCGACTGCGCCCACCGCGAGCTCCGCGAGGAAACCGGACGCACCGCGCGCTCCCTGCAGCCGCTGACCACCATGTTCGCGACGCCCGGCTTCACCGATGAACGCATCCATCTGTTCCTGGCGAGCGGACTCGAAGAGGGGCGCGACGAGCGGGACCGGGACGAGTTCCTCGAGCCGCATGCCGTGCGCTGGTCCGCCGTGATGGAGATGATCGCCCGGGGGGAGATCCAGGATGGAAAGACCCTGGTCGCCTTGATGTTCGTCCAATGTTTCGTCCGCAGGATTTGAACCTTCATGTCCCGCGCACTATGATGGGAACGGGGTGGGACCGCCGCCGGCCCCAGCTCGACGTTCGCCGCTGTCGAACGTTCTCATGGAGCCGCTCGTGCGCGCCTGCCTCTCTGTCGCCCCTCCCCTCCGCTACGGCACCGCCCGTCCGGCCCCGGCCGTCAGGGGCCGTGGAGCGCTCGCCCCCTACCATGCCGAAATCGCGGCGCTCGTGGCCGACTATCTGGCCGGCAACCCGCGCGCCTTCGTCGAGATCGTCCGCCGCTACCAGGGGCGGCTGCTCGGCTTCATCTGTCGAATGATCGGGGACCGCGAGCGGGCCGAGGACCTGGTCCAGGAGGCGTTCATCCGGGTCCACCGCCATCTGCACCGCTTCGACCCGAACCGGAAGTTCTCGACCTGGATCTACACCATCGCGTCCAACCTCGCCAAGAACGAGCTGCGCAACCGGAGCCGCAGCCCGCTGTTCCTCTATCAGTCCGCGCGCGCGCCGCAGGCCGAGGAGGACCGCCGGCCGCTGGAGTTCGAGGACAGCAGCACCCGGCCGGACGAGATGTTTCGCCAGCGGCACCTCCGGGAACTGGTCGAGCAGACGGTGGCGCAGTTGAGCGAGCATCATCGAGAGGTGTTTGTCCTCCGCGAACTGGAAGGCAAGAGCTACGAGACCATCGCCGAGCTCACCGCCTGCAGCCTGGGCACGGTGAAGAGCCGCCTCAACCGTGCCCGCACCTGCTTCGCGGCGCTGATCGCACCGTCCCTGGAGCAACCGGCCGGATAGCGGAGAGCGGATAGCGCAAATAGAATTCCGCCATGGCGGAACCGCTCGACGCATTGCGGCGCACCCTGGCCAACGGCGCGCCGCCGGCCGCGTTCTATCTTCATGGCGCCGAGGACATCCTCAAGGACGAGGCGGTCCGCGTCATCACCGATGTCCTCCTCGACCCCTCGCTGCGCGACTTCAACCTGGACCAGCGTTCCGCCGCCTCGCTGCATCCGGATGACATCGCCTCGCTCTGTTACGCCCTCCCCATGATGGCTGACCGGCGGGTCGTGATCATCCGGGACGTGGAGCAGTGGAAGCGCAGGACGCGGGCCAGGTCGGCCATGATGGCGTATCTCGCCAGACCCTCGCCGGAGACGGTGGTGGTGCTCGTGCAGGGATCGCCGGAGCCCGAGGCCGATGGCGAGCTCGCCCGGCTGTGCCGATCGTTCGAGTTCGAGCCGGTGGATGCGGACCAGGCCGAAGCATGGGTGCGCGAGCGGGCCGCGCGGTTGCAGGTGTCCTTTGCGCCGGGCGCGCTGGAGCACCTGGTGCGCGCCGCGGGACCCGACCTCGGTCGGCTCACCGCCGAGCTGGGGAAGCTCGAGGCCTGGAGCGGCGGCGATCCGGTGACGGTGGACCGCGTCGGCGAGCTCATCGGCGTGCACCACGGCGAGACCGCCGACGACTGGCGCGACGCCGTGATGGACGACCGGACCCCGCTGGCTCTCTCCCTCACCAGCCGAGTGCTCGATCAGTCCGGCATGAGCGGCGTGCCGCTGGTGGCCTTGCTCGGCAGGTCGCTCGTGGCCGTGGGCCGGCTTCGCGCCGCCTACGACGCAGGCAGGAGAGGGCGCGCGCTCGAGAGCGAGGCGTGGGAGATCCTCAGGCGCGCCCGCCCCGCCCAGATCGGGCCGTGGAAGGAGTTCGTGACGGGATTGGTGCGCTGGACCCCGCACTGGCCAGCCCCCCGCGTGACGGCCGCGCTCAAGGCCGCGCTGGAGACGGATCGGGCGCTCAAGGAAACCAGACTCACGGACGAGGACGGCATGCTGCGGCAGCTCGTGTTGCGGCTCGCGGTGGAGAAGAGGGAGGCGGCGTGAGCGGAAGAGCGTCCGCGTCGCTGCGGATGGCTCTGGCAGGTGCGGCGCTGCTGTTGTCCGCCGTGCCGGTCGCCCGGCTGTCCGCGCAGAACGATCCCCGCCTCGTCGCCGCGGTGCAGCTCGCCCGTGAAGGCCTCGGCGATTCGGCCCGGGCCATCACCCGCGGCCTCCTGGCCCGGACCGCGCCCACCGACTCGCTCTATCCCGAGATCCTGCTCACCCAGGCGACGGTCGCGGCCACCGCGAGCGAGCGCCAGCGCACGCTGCAGCGCATCGTGATCGAGTACGCCAGCTCGCCCTGGGCGGATGACGCCCTCCTGCAACTGGCCCAGCTCGAGTATGCCACCGGGAATCTGGCCGGCGCCGCGCGGCAGCTCGAGCGCCTGCGCGCGGACTATCCCGCCACGCCCCTCCTGTCCGAAGCCTCGCTCTGGGCTGCGCGAACCTACTTCGACCAGAAGCAGGCAGCACAAGCCTGCGGGTGGCTGCGCGCAGGGCTCGCCAGGGTGGGCGACAACGTCGAACTCGCCAATCAGCTGAGCTACTACAACCAGCGCTGCAGCGGCGTGCCGGTGGCCACGGGACCGGCGGGTGCGCCAGGCACGCCGGCGGAGACCACCGCTGCGCCCTCGGCCACGCCGCGGGAGATGACGTCGGTCGCGAAGCTTGACGCGCCGGCCAAGGCTGCTCCGCCTCAACTCCGGGACACCGGCACCCCGGTGGCGAAGCGCGCGCCGGTCTATCGGGTGCAGGTGGCGGCGCTCAGCCCGATCAAGGCCGAGCGCACCGTCGAGCTCGTCAAGCGCCAGGTGGCGCGGTTCAAGTACCCGGTGACCACCCTCGACACCGGCCAGGGCGTGGTGAAGATCCGGGTCGGCGCCTTCCCCACGCGGGCGGCGGCCCAGGCCGCGCTGCCCCGCATCCGCGCCGAAGTCGGCGGACAGCCATTCATCGTCCAGGACCCGTGACCACCCGCGCCGGCGGGGGCGACACCCCGCTCATGCAGCAGTATCGGGAGATCAAGGCGCGCCACCAGGACGCGATCCTGTTCTTCCGCATGGGTGACTTCTACGAGATGTTCTTCGAGGACGCCGAGCTGGGCGCCCGCGTGCTGAATATCACGCTCACCTCCCGCGGCGATGGTGTGCCCCTGGCCGGCGTGCCCGTCAAGGCGGCCGCGGAATACCTCCGCGAACTCATCGCGCAGGGCCATCGGGTCGCGATCTGCGAGCAGGTGGAGGACCCGAAGCAGGCCAAGGGGATCGTCCGTCGTGCGGTGGTGGAGACGGTCACGCCGGGTACCACGCTCGAAGAGAACTGGGTCGCAGGGGGCCGGAACAACTGGCTGGTGGCACTGCATCCGGGCGCCGAGCGCGGAGCGTCGGGCATCGGGCTGGCCGCCATCGACCTCTCCACCGGCGAGTTCGTCCTCGAAGTGCTCCCGGCCGGCGGCCTGAGCGAGGCGCTGAGCCGACTCGCGCCATCGGAGATCCTCACCCCCGCCGGCGCGGCGCTCGAGCTGGACACCGAGGTCCTTCGCACCACGCGCGAGCGCTGGGAGTTCGATCCCGCGCTCGCCGGCGACGATCTCGCCCGCCGCTTCGGTCTGCAGTCGCTCGACGGCCTCGGCCTCTCGGCCGACGACGCCACCGCCGTCGGCGCGGCCGGGGCGCTGCTCCGCTACCTCTCGGACCTCAAGCCCCAGGGGCTCCCCCATCTCGCGCGGCCCCAGGTGCGCCGCGGCGACCACCACTTGTGGCTCGACGAGATGACGCGGCGCAACCTCGAGCTGGTGGAACCGCTCCGCTCCGGCGCCACGGGCGCGACCCTGCTCGAGGCGATCGACCGCACGGTGACGCCGATGGGCGCCCGGCTGCTGCGGCAGTGGGTGCTCTCGCCGCTCAAGGATCCGGAGGCCATCAACCAGCGGCTCGACGCGGTGCAGGCAGCGGTGGAGGACAGCCGCGGCCGCGGCCGGATCCGCGAGGCCCTGAACGGCGTGCGCGACATCGAACGCCTGGCCGGGCGCGCCGCGGCGGGCCGGGCGACCCCGCGCGAGCTGGGGGCGCTGCGCGACTCGTGCTTCCGGCTGCCGGACGTGCTCGAGGGGCTGCAGTCGCTCAACGCACCCGGAACGATCCCCCGCACCGCGCTCGACGGCGTGGCCGAGGACCTGGATCTGCTCGTCGATCTGGCGCAGGCACTGGGCAACGGACTGGTGGAACGCCCGCCCGCCAGTCTGACCGACGGCGAGGTCATCCGCCGCGGGTTCGATCCGGAACTCGACGAACTGCGTGACCTGCGCGACGGCGGCAAGCAGTACATCGCCGCGCTGCAGCAACGCGAGCGCGAGCGCACCGGCATCCCGTCGCTCAAGGTGGGATTCAACAAGGTCTTCGGCTACTACCTCGAGGTGACCCACGCGCACGGCGCGAAAGTCCCGCCCGACTACGAGCGCCGGCAGACCCTCGCCACCGCCGAGCGGTACGTGACGCCCGAGCTCAAGGCCTACGAAGAGAAGGTGCTGGGCGCGGAGGAGCGCATCGCGCAGCGCGAAAGCGAGCTGTTCACGGGTCTCCGCAACCGGGTGGGCGCCGCGATCGGGCGGATCCAGCGCACCGCGAGGGCGCTCGCCCGGCTGGACGTGTTTACCGCGCTCGCCGAGGTGGCGGTGAGCAGCCGCTACGTGCGGCCGGTGGTGAACGCCGACTTCGGGCTCTCGCTCAAGGCGTCGCGCCACCCGGTGATCGAGCGGCTGGTCCCGCCGGGGGCCTTCATCCCCAACGACGTGCGATTCGACCTGGCCGAGCGGGTGCTGCTGGTGACCGGCCCCAACATGGCGGGGAAATCCACCATCCTGCGCCAGATCGGCCTCTGCGTCATCCTCGCGCAGCTGGGCTCCTACGTGCCCGCGGAGCAGGCGGTGATCGGCGTGGTGGACCGGCTGTTCACCCGCGTCGGTGCCAGCGACAACCTCGCCCGCGGGCAGTCCACCTTCATGGTGGAGATGAGCGAGACCAGCGCCATCCTGCACAACGCCACGCCGCAGAGCCTCGTGCTGCTCGATGAGATCGGCCGCGGGACCTCGACCTACGACGGCGTCGCCATCGCGTGGGCGGTGACCGAGCACCTGCACGACCGCGTGGGGTGCAAGACCATGTTCGCCACCCACTACCATGAACTGATGCAGCTGCCCGAACGTCTGCAGCACTGCCGGAACTACAACGTCGCCGTCCGGGAGGTCGGGGGCCGCGTGGTGTTCCTCCACCGCCTCGAACCCGGCGGTACCGACCGGTCGTACGGGATCCACGTGGCGCAACTGGCCGGGCTGCCCGAGGCAGTCGTGCGCCGCGCCAACGAGATTCTGGCCACGCTGGAGGGCGACCACCGCGTGGTGCCCGGCGAGCCCGCGCGGCAGGATCCCGGGCAGCTCGCCCTGTTCGGAGCGGATCCGCGCCTCACGCCACGCGACCTGCGACCGCCCGCCGCGGCCGGACATCATCCCGCACTGGACGAACTGCGCGCCCTCGAGATCGACACCCTCACGCCGCTCGAGGCGCTGAATCGCCTGGCCGACCTCAAGCGCCGGGCCGGAGAGACCGAATGATGCACCCTGTGTCCCTGCGGGGCCTCCGCACGACGGGCATTGCCCTCGTCGCCCTCGCCGCCGCGTGCACCCGCCCCGGCGACGACCCGGCAGGCAACGCGAGCAACCCGGCCAAGAGCGACCAGCCGCCCGTCGCCCTCAACGCCGAGTCGCCGGTGGAGTATCCCCCGGCGCTGTACCAGCAGGGCATCGAGGGCACGGTCGTGCTCCAGCTTTTCGTTGACAAGGAGGGGCGCACCGTGCCCGAATCCACCAGGGTGGCCGAATCCAGCGGCCAGCCGGCGCTCGATTCCGCCGCACTGGCCGCCGCACCGAAACTCCGTTTCGCGCCGGCGCTCCGCAACGGTGAGCCCGTGGCCGCGCCCTTCCTGCAGCCGATCCACTTCCGCAACCCCGAGCATGGAGGGGCCGGGCGATGACCAGCCCGAGGCCGATGCGCCCGCAGCATCTCGCACCGTACGATTCGGTCCTCGAGACCATCGGCTGGACACCGCTCATCCGGCTCGGCCGCGTGGGCGCCGGTGTCCGGACACCGGTCTACGGCAAGGCAGAGTACGCCAATCCCGGCGGATCCGTGAAAGACCGGATCGGCCTCGCCATCATCGAAGCCGCCGAGC
>JBMOPM010000114.1:0-7553 GCA_049323575.1 Gemmatimonadota bacterium
AGTCGTCCTCGCGCTGCGAGCCGCCGATGATCTCGCCGTAGCCCTCCGGCGCCAGGCAGTCGTTGTTCAGCACGGTGCGGGGATCGGCCGGGTTCTCCTTCATGTAGAAGGCCTTGACCTCTTTCGGGTAGTTGAAGACGAACACCGGCCGATCGTACTGCTTTGCCAGCAGCGTCTCGTCGTCACCGCCCAGGTCCTTGCCCCAGGTGATGTCCGAGCCCAGGGCGTTGAGCTTCGCCACCGCGTCCGTGTAGGCAATCCGGGCGAACGGCGCCTGCACCCGCTCCAGCGGTGCCGTGTCGCGCTCCAGTTCCTTGAGCGGCTCCTTCGCCCGGTCCAGCGTTCGCGCCACGATGTAGGAGACGAACTCCTCCTGCAGGCGCATGTTGGCCTCGGAGTCGTTGAAGGCGACCTCGGGCTCCACCATCCAGAATTCCGTGAGATGGCGGCGGGTCTTGGACTTCTCGGCCCGGAACGTGGGCCCGAAGCAGTAGACCTTGCCGAGCGCCGCGGCGGCAGCCTCCACGTAGAGCTGGCCCGTCTGGGCCAGGTAGGCCTTGCCGAGATCGAAATAATCGGTGGAGAAGAGGTTGCCGGCCTCCTCGCCGATCGCGCCCGTGAGGATCGGCGTATCCACCAGCGTGAAGCCGCGCTGGTAGAAGAAGTCGCGGATGGCCATCACGACCTCGTTCCGCACCTTGGCGATCGCCACCTGCCGCCGCGAGCGGAGCCACAGGTGGCGATGCTGAAAGAGGAACTCGGTGCCGTGCTCCTTCGGCGTGATGGGGAAATCCACGCTCGGCCCGAGGATCGCGAGCCCCGTGCCGGTCAGCTCGTAGCCACCGGGCGCCCGGTCATCCTTCCGCACCAGGCCCGTTACCGCGACGCAGGTCTCCTGGGTCAGCGCCTGGAAGGTGGCCCACACCTCCTCGGAGACTTCCTTCCTCGACAGTACGACCTGGAGGTAGCCCGAACCGTCGCGCAGCACGATGAAGGCGATCTTGCCGCTGGACCGGGTGGTCATCACCCAGCCCTGCACGGTGACGATCTGGCCGTCGTAGTTCCTGAGGTCGGCGATGGAGACGCGAGGCGTCACGCCTTCGGCGGGAGCGAGGGTCGATGTCGGCATAAGGCGCGCATTTTGGCGCGGCGGGCGCGCCGAATCAAGGCCGGGGGCGACCGCACCCGGGCGGTCGGCCGCATCCGGCTTCCCATTCAGCGCCATCGACGCCGCGCCGCAGGCGCGCAGGTCAGGGACCCGGACCCTTGTTGCTGGCTCGTCTGTCGCAAAGAAGGCCCTAGCGGATTCCTGTACACATCTGAATACTGGTGCGAAACGCGGCTTCGGGAGCCACGGCGGTGCCGGCTGGGACCGAGAAAGGAATCGCGTATGCATTTCCGGACCAAGGATCTGCTGGTTACGGTTCTGCCGCAGGCAGGTGCTCAGCTGGCCAACTACTGCCTGCTCCACACCAAGATCTGCATTCAGCACACGTTCTGTTTCCACAGTTGTCACTATTTCTTCAGTCACTGTCAGTGTACCCTCAGCTGTCGCTTCGCCACGTGCTTCGGGTTCACCTGCCTCGGCGCCACGTGCGCCGGGTGCTCGCAGTTCATTACGGGGGGCGGGGGCGGATGCAACTTCGCCAACTCCTGCGGCGCGGGCGGTTCCGCGTGTGACCCGACCCAGTTCTGCATCGGCACGGATCCCTTCGTGCTCGAGAACATCGAGGATATCGTCAGCCTGCGCGCTGAGCTGACCAACACGCTGAAACAACTCGACGAGTTGGAGAAGGTGGGGCTGCCCGGCGCGCTCGGAAGCAAGGCCGAGGCGGAAGCGATCGAGGATAGCCTGACCCAGGCGCTCGAGCAGATTCGGAAGGCCAAGGAAGGGTTGAAGTAGGGCCGCCCGCCGATCGGGCGGGAGATGGACGCAGGTCGGTCAGGTGAGCGCCGTCGCCCCCCGAAGCCGCGCGCATCCCTCACGACAAGATGACGGATCCGATCAGCGCGTCCCTCGAACACCGCCGCTTCCGCGCAGGACGGGCATTCGAGCTCGTCGTGTTCGACCGGCTGTCGCCGGAGGAGCAGGTGCTGCTCCACGAGCTGCGAGCCGATCCCGAGCTGTTCGGCCTCCTTAGGCCGAGACCGGACAGCGGGCGCACCATGCGCGCCGTCAATCGGGGCACGGCCCTGTTGTGGCTCACGCTCCAGACCGAAGGACCCTTGCCGTTCTTCGTCTGGGAGGGCGATGCCGAGGCTGCGCGGCGGGGCATCGCCGACCTGGTGCTCGACGGCGTCCTCGAGGTGGAAGACCAGGGCCAGTTCGTGTGCGGTGCGGCGGCGCTCCGGCTCTTCGAGGCCGGACCACCGACTGCGCGGGGCGGCCGGCTCGCACAGTTGACGCGCACCGCGCTCCGCTACGCTGAAACGCTGCCATTCGCGGATGCTGGCACGCTCGCGGGCCGCCTCTATGCCTATGGCCGCCTGCCCGTCACTCCGGCGTGGGATGCGCGCACGCCGCATCCTTCGGCCACGCTAGACTTCCTGGGTGCCGGCGTGAACACCGCCACCGGCCGCCGGCTCGCGGCTCAGTGGACGCACCAGGAGCCGTCCGCGGCCTCCGCCTGGATCGCGTGGTCCCGATCGAGCCGGCGAACGTTCCGCTCCGGAACCGGGATCCACAAGCTGTACGTCAGCCCGCTTCCCGAGGCGCTGCCCCACGTCTTCGCCACACTCGTCGACGTCCTGTCCGGGCACGGAGACGTGCAGTTCAAGATCGGGGGAGACGCATCGGGGTTGCTGCGGCCCGACAAACTGGTGGCATACCTGCCCGATCTCGACTCGCTGCAGGACGTCGCGGCGCGGCTGGGTGAGCGGCTCGCCGGTGCGCCCGCGCACGGTGTGCCCTTCACCGCCGCGATCACCCCGGACGGCCTGCTGTCGTGGGGCATGGATCCGCCCCCCAGCGAGCGGATGCTGGCGTGGCAGGATCCGGAGAGCTGGCGGTTGTGGGTCGTGCGCCGGGTGGCGGCCCTCATGGTGGCCGGCCGCACCGAGGCGGGCGCCGACGTCCCGTCATGGGAGTTCGCTCTCGCCCGGCTCCGGCGGGATGGAGTGGACGTGGACTCGTGGACGCCGAACGCCGCGCTGTGGCGGGCCGCCTGACCATGCCGGGCCTTGGCGGTCTCCTCTCCCTCAGCGATGACGTCATCATCGTGCCGGTAGCCCAGCTCCCGGAGGAAACGCGCGCCCGGATCGAGTGCAACCCGGAGGATCTGGCGGTCTCCAGGCTTCGCGGACGCGGGGGATCCACCATCATCGACCCGCAATCCGCCGAGTTGCTGACCCGCTTCCGCCGGCCCCGGTCGATCATCGAGGCGGTCATCCTCTTCGCGCGAGAGAAGCAGCTCGACCCTGACGCCGTTCTGGAGGACGCCTACCCGCTGCTGCGCCGCATGGTCGAGGGACGGGTACTCGTGCCCTCCGGCGACGACACGGTCAATGGCGAGGAGGCTCTGTGGAGCGCTGGAACGGCTCTGCTCGGCGGCGTCATCACCCGCACACTCCAGATCCTCGAGGACACCGAGGTCTATCTCGTGACGCTGGCAGACGCGGCCCGCAGTGTGGTGAAGATCGAGCGGTCCACGACTCCGAGGGCCGGTGCCGCCGTCCGCGACCGACTGGAGCACGAGGCCCGGGTCCTGCTGTCGCTCGGGGGAGCGCCCGCGCCGACTCTGCTCGACCGTGGCGAGATCGCCGGCCGGACCTACCTGGAACTGGAATTCGTGGCGGGCGCGGACGCGGCGAGCGTGGCCGCGGAGTGGCGCGAGGATGCCGATGGACGCGCCAGGCTGCTGGGTCTGCTGCGCGCGATCGCGGATGCCTACGTCCAGCTTCATCGCCGCGGCTGGGTCCATGGCGACGTCCACCCGCGCAATGTGCTGGTGGAAGCCGCCGGAGCGGTTCGGCTGATCGATTTCGGGCTGGCGCAGGCCCTGGGCGATGGCCCACAGGAGGCCGCGGTGAGCGAACGAGGCGGCATCCCGTTCCTCTTCGACCCCGAACTCGCACGAGCGCACCTGGACGGATCCCGCCCGCCACCAGCCACGCCAGCGAGCGAACAGTATTCGGTCGCCGCCATGCTCTACTTCCTTGCGACCGGAAGTTACTGCCAGAACTTCCGGCTGGACCGCCAGGCCATGCTCGAGGACATCGCCGCCGGCCCGGTGCTGCGGTTCGCTGAACGGGGCGTCGCACCGTGGCCTTCACTGGAGGCGGTGCTCCTCACGGCCCTCACCAAGGAACCGCAAGGGCGCTTCGCCGACATGGCGGCGTTCTCGGCGGCCCTCGCGGGCGTCGCAGTTCCGTCGAGCCGCGCGCCGACGCCGCCGTCTCCACTGCGAGGGCTCGAGGCGCGCCATCTCGCTCTGGCGGCCCTGGACGGGCCCTGGTATGTGACCGGACTCACCGTGCCTCCGACCACGTCCATCAACTACGGGGCGGCGGGGATCGCACTGGGTCTGCTGCACATCGCCCGGCAGCGCGGCGATCCCGGCCTGCTGGCCACCGCCGACGCATGGATACAACGTGCCGCGCGGGACGTGGGCACCGAGGGCGCGTTCTACAACGCCGACATCCAGATCACACCCGAGACCGTGGGCCGGAGTTCGCCGTATCACTCGCCCACTGGCGTCCATGCCGTGTCTGCGTTGGTGGCCCGCGCGCGGGCGGACCTGCCGTCTTTTGCCGCCGGGATCGCCGGCTTCCTTGATGCGGCGAGCGCCCCAGCCGTCGGGCTCGACCTGACCCTCGGCCGGTCCAGCCTGCTGCTGGGCGCCGCGATGCTCCTGGACGCGTTTCCGCGTGAGGTGTCTCCGAGCCGGGAGCCCCTGGTGCAGTTCGGCAACCGCACGATGGCCGGGATCTGGGCGCTGGTCGACCGCAAGCCTGCGATCCCCGAGGCGGATATCATCTCTCCGGGCATGGCCCACGGCTGGGCGGGCTTCCTGTATGCGGCGCTGCAGTGGTGCGCCGTGAGCGGGGCGGATCCTCCATCCGGGGTCGAGCGGCGCCTGGCCGAGCTGGCCGCGCTCGCCATCCCGACCGGACGAGGTCTCGAATGGCCATGGACACTGGGCGGGCCGGGCGAGCCGCCGACGATGCCGGGATGGTGCAACGGCAGTTGCGGGTATGTGTTCCTCTGGACGCTTGCCCACCGGCTCCTGGGCGACCTGCGCTACATGGATCTGGCCCAGGGCGCGGGCTGGAGCAGCTGGGAGTCGCCCGAGCAGGCCGGCACGCTGTGCTGCGGCCTCGCGGGACGGTCGTACGCGCTGCTCGATCTGCACCGGCACACGGGCGACGCCGCCTGGCTCGACCGTGCACGCGCTCTCGCGTTGCGGGCCGCGCGCCACGGCACCATGCCGTCCGAATATCCGCACGGGCTGTACAAGGGCGAGCTGGGACTGGCGGTGCTGGCGGCCGACCTCGAGCAGCCCGAATGGGCCCGGATGCCGTTCTTCGAGTTGACCGGCTACCAGGACGCCTGAACCTCGCGCAGGCCGAGGCCCTTCCCCCCGCAGCCTCCGTTTCCCCTCGGCTACCCCACCCTGAACAGCTCGACGGCCCGGGGATACCGCGCTACTGCCCGCTCCCGAAGCACCGCGTGGGGCGCTCGCCTGAGTTCCGGATCCTCCCGCACGATCCCGGTCGCCAGGTCGCGCGCACGGGCCAGCAGGTCCTGATCGTCGGGGAGGCGCGCGTGGCGCAGCTCGAAGCCGCCCGACTGGCGCTTGCCGATGAGGTCGCCCATGCCGCGTTCCTTGAGATCCAGTTCGGCGATGGCGAAGCCGTCGGCCGTGCGGGCGAACGCCTTGAGCCGATCCGGCGCCGGGCCGTCGGTGAGCAGGATGCAATGGCCCTCGCCTTCGCCGCGGCCGATTCGCCCGCGCAACTGGTGCAGTTGCGCCAGGCCGAACCGTTCCGGATGCTCGATGAGCATGATGGTCGCGTTGGGCACGTCGATCCCCACCTCGATCACGGTCGTCGCCACGAGCACGTCGATCTCGCCGGCCCGGAAGCGCCGCATCACGGCGTCCCGTTCGGCTGCCCTGATCCGGCCGTGCAGCAGGCCCACGCGGAGATCGGGCCACTGGCCCGCAAGCTGCTCCGCCATCACGGAGGCGGCACGGAGGTCGGCCCGCTCCGTCTCGTCGATCACCGGCAGCACCACGTACGCCTGTCGCCCCGCCCGGCACTGCTCGTGGACGAAGGCGTGGACCCGCGCCCGCTGCGACGGTCCCCGCACCGCGGTGCGCACGCTGCCCCGGCCCGGCGGCTTCTGCCGGAGGACGGAGACGTCGAGGTCGCCGAAGAGCGTGAGGGCCAGCGATCGCGGAATGGGCGTGGCGGAGAGCAGCAGCACGTCGGGCGCGCCGCCCTTGTTGATGAGGGTAGCGCGCTGCTCCACCCCGAAGCGATGCTGCTCATCCACCACCGCGAGACCGAGACGGCGGAAGGTCACGCCTTCCTGGAGCAGCGCGTGGGTGCCGATGATGATCCGGGCCGATCCCGCCGCGATCCGCTTGCGCGCCGCGCTCTTCTCCGCCGCACTCATCCGGCCGAGCAGCAGCTCGGGCACCATGCCGAGGGGCGCCAGCAGCCGCAGCATGGTGGCGGCGTGCTGCTCGGCCAGCAGCTCGGTGGGCGCCATCAGCGCGGCCTGACAGTCGTTCTCCACGGCGAGCAGCATGGCGAAGAGCGAGACGATCGTCTTGCCCGTCCCCACGTCGCCCATCAGCAGACGGTGCATGCGCACCGGCGACGTCATGTCGGCAAAGATGGCCTTGATGGCGGCCCGCTGGTCCTCGGTGAGCGGCCACGGGAGGCTCTCCTTGAGCCGCGTGGTGAGATCCCGCTTGAGCTCGAACGCGATGCCCGAACGGGGTCGCCGGGCCAGGTGGCGGGCGCGGGCCAGCATGAGCTGGAGATCGAACAGCTCGTCGAAGGCGAGGCGACGCCGGCCCTCCGCCGCCGCCGCGAGCGACGTGGGCCGATGCACCTCGCGCAGCGCCTCGCGCAGCGGCACCAGCCCGGCCTCCCGGCGGATCGCCTCGGGCAGGCGATCGTCCACCAGCGCGAGCATCCGGTCGAGGTGACGATCGAAGAGCGACCGGATCATCCGGTGGCTCAGCCCTTCGGTGGCCGGATAGACCGGCAGGAGCTTGCCGGCGAGCGGCTCGTCGCCCTCCCCCAGCACGAGCGTCTCGCGCGGCGTCATCTGGCGGCCGTGGTAGAAGCGGACGGGCCCCACCACGAGGAGCGTCTGGCCCGGCTCGATCGTGCGGTCGAGGAAGGCCTGTCCCGGCCAGGCGCATTCGAGCACGCCCGAATCATCTCGCAGCACCGCGCGGAAGATCCGGAGGCCCTTGCGGGTCGGCACGACAGCCTTGGTGACCACCTGGCCGATGCAGGCGACATCGTCGCCCACGCGCGCGCGGGCGAGGGGGGTCACGGTCGACGCGTCGAGATAGCGGGCGGGAAGATGCCAG
>JBMOPM010000115.1:0-7403 GCA_049323575.1 Gemmatimonadota bacterium
CACGGTCCGCGTCTCGGGCGTGATGATGGCGGGCCGTCCCAGCCGGGTGCGCAGGTCGATGACCGGGATCTCCGCTCCCTCGAACGGGATCCGCCCCGCGATCGCCGGCGGCAGCGACTCGTCCCGGACCGGCTCCTGATAGCGGAGAACGCGACGCGCATCGAGAATCGGCAGCGCGAACGCATCGCCACCGACCTCGAACCCGATGAGCTGCACGTGCTCCGTCATATCGCCTCACCTCGGCATCATTGCCCTGAGCCGCGCCTCGATGGCGTCCGCGATGGCCGTCACGGGCAGGATCTCGTCTACACCGCCCGCCGCGAGCGCGGCCTGCGGCATGCCGTACACGGCGGAGGTCGCGCGGTCCTGCGCGACGCCCCAGGCGCCGGCGTCGTGCATTGCCTTGAGGCCGGCGGCGCCGTCGCGTCCGAGCCCGGTGAGCACCACGCCCACGGCGCGGGGACCGAAGTGCTCGGCTACCGACTCGAACAGCAGGTCGGCCGCGGGACGCACTCCCCAGAGCGGCGGACCTCGATCGAGCCGGATCAGCAACCGATCCCCGTCGGCCACCACCCGCATATGGTAGTCTCCCGGGGCGAGAAACGCCGCGTCTTCGGTCAGCAGCATGCCATCGGTGGCCTCCACCACGTCGATGGCGCTGTGATGGTCAAGCCGCTCGGCGCACCCGCGGGTGAAGCCGCTCGGCATGTGCTGGACGATACACACCACGCAGCCCAGGCCGGGGCGGAGCCGCGGCACGACTTCCGCGAGCGCCCGGGGCCCGCCGGTGGACGCGGCGATGGCCACGCAGCTCTGCGGCGTGCCGCCGCGCCAGGCGCGCGAGGGCGGCACGTCGCGAATGCCGCCCACCGGTCGAATCGGACGCGCCAACGCGGGCAGCGCGCGCGGCTCGGCCTGGCGCGCGGCCGCCAGCGCACCGCGCAACCGCACCGCGAAGCGCTGGAGCGCATCGGGACCGTGGTCGTCCTCCTTCGCCACCACCTCGATCGCGCCGAGTTCGAGGGCGCGGATCGCGTTGGTGGAGCCCGGCCCCGCGTAGCCGCTCACGATCACGATGGGGCGCGGAGCCTCCGACATGATATAGCCGACGGTCTCGAGGCCGCCCAGCTCCGGCATCGCCAGATCGAGCGTGACCAGATCCGGGTTGTACCGGTGCAGCTTCCGGATGGCGTCCCAGCCGTCGCGCGCAGCGGCGACCACCCGGTACTCACCGGTCTCCTCGATCACGCCGGTGAGGAACCGCCGGAAGAACGCGCTGTCGTCCGCGATGAGGACGGTGGGCCGCTCAGAGCTCGCGGCTGCCATGGGCCACCGTCGTGATGGTTACCCGCCCGCTGTCCACCTCGAGGCTCACGCTGCGCCCCACCGCGCCGCCGACGGCCTGCGCGACGAGCGGAATGCCCGCATGCAGCAAGGCCTGACGCGTGGCGAGCACGTTGCGCTCGCCGATCTGGATGGTGCCGGGCGCGAACAGGTTCTGGAACATGCTGGCGCCGCCCACGAGGCGCGCGGTGAGACGCCGCGGGCTGGCGCCGGCGGCGGTCATCTGCGCCACGAGCGCCGGCACGGCGGTGTCCGGCGAGGTGCCGGGCTTGTCGGCGCGGCGCGTGAGGGCGGCGGCAGGCAGCATCACGTGCGCCATGCCTCCGACCTTCGCTTCCGCGTCATGCAGGATGATGGCGACGCAGCTCCCGAGCCCCAGGGCACGCAGCACCTGCCCCCGCGTGCCCACTTCGATGGCGCCCAGCCGCACGATCACTTCCGACATCGTCATGCGGGCGCGGCGTCGAGCATGCCCAGGTTGGCCTGCGCGAGCTGGTGCGAGGGGTTGAGTGCGAGCGCGCGTTCCCACGAGGCACGGGCGCGCTGACGGTCCCCCCGCTTGAAGGCGAGGTTGCCGAGCTTGAAGAAGAGGTCGTCGCCGAGGTCGGGGGCGAGCTTGGCCGCGCGCTCGTAGGCTTCGAAGGCCTCGTCGTAGCGGCCGCCGCGGTACGCAATGTCACCCAGGTTCTTGGACAACTGTGGCAGGGCGGGGTTGAGGGTCAGCGCGCCGCGGAGGAGCGATTCGGCCTGACTCAGGTTGCCGGTCAGCTCCTGCAGCACCGCGAGGTTGTTGGCCAGCACCGCATCGCCGGGGTGCGCCTCGACGGCCGCGGTGGCCAGCTCGAGCGCGGCATCGAGATCGCCGGCGCCCGCGGCCGCGATCACCGCGGCCCACCACCAGAGCGGCGGCGGTGCCGCGCCTCCGTACAGCTCGCGCGCCCGCTCCAGCCGGGCCCGGGCGGCTCCGAAGTCGCCGCGGCGGATGGCGCAGATGCCCCACCCCACGAGCACGCGCGGATCGTCCTTGAGGCGTGCCACCGCCTCGGCGTGCGCGGCCTCGGCCTCCTGCAGCCGCCCCAGACGCCCCAGGGCGAGCGCCAGGTTGTGGAGCACGGCGGGCCGGGGCCCGCCCTTCTCCGCCGCCGAGCGCAGCGCGTCCACCGCGTCGTTCCACCGCCCCTGCCGGAGCGCAATGAGACCGAGGTAGAACGCGGCGGCGCCCTCGGCCGGCCGCAGATCGGCCACGCGGCGGAACTCGCGCTGCGCCTCGTCCAGCATGCCGGTGCGATAGAAGGCGACGCCGAGGTTGCGGTGTTCCTCCACCCGCGCATCAGTCACGCGCGGCATCGCCGCGGCGGCCGACGACCCGGTGCGCTGCGCGAAGCCCGCGGTGATGAGGCCGTAGAGCGCCTTCGCCGCCTCGAACTCCACCAGTCCGGACTCGTCCATGATCTGCTGCACGTCGCGCCGGCCGTCCACCAGCGGCACGATGCGTTCCTGCTCGGGCGAGAGGACCACGCCCGCCTGCGCGAGCTTCTCGGCGTCCAGGCTGAAGATCACGTCGAGGCTCGGAATCTTCTTGGCGATGAGCTCCCACTCGTCGATGCGGCGCGCGCCCTCGAGCAACAGCGATTCCGGGTTGATGCTGACGGTGACGTCCTCCCCTTCGGGCCGCACGCCGGGCTCGAAGTTGAAGGTGCCGGACGTCCACGTGAACAGCGCGTACACCGCCTCCTCGATCTGGAGGCGCATGTACGCCTCAAGCTCGCCGCGGGAAATGAATCCGGCGGTGACCAGGATCTCGCCGAGCTTGCGGTCGCGGCTCGCCGACTGCATGGCGACGGCCTGCCGGAGCTGGTCCTCGGTGAGCTTGCCGCTGCTCACCAGCAGGTCACCGAGGCGGTCGCGCCGGTTGACGATGGACGCGTAGATGATGCGGCCGTCCTCGAAGTAGATGGCGCCGAAGTTCTGCCGGTCGGTAACGGCGAGGCACCCGGTCTTCCGTCCCAGCGCAAGCAGCTGGATGACGTCGGGGAGGCTCGCTTCCTTGAGGCTGCCCTTGATCGCCATCAGCGCCAGTCCTCGATGAGGAGATCGGCGATGTCAGGCCATTCGAGCACCATCTTCTCGGGCGTGCGCCCGCCGCTCGGCGTGGCCGGCATCACGCCGCTCATGCGGACGGCGGCCGCGCGGCGGAGCGTCGGCGGACCCTCCAGCAGGTCCTTGGCGAGGGCGGCGGTCATCGGCCGCCGCTGGCTCTCCGCGAACGAGGCGACGCGATCCACCAGCGCGACCACCGCGCGAACCGAATCGGCCGGCTGCGCCGCGAGGTAGGCGGCCAGCTCGGGATCCGCCTTGCCCGTACGGTCCACCAGCAGGCGCTCCACCACGCCCAGCCGGAAGGCACGGTCGGGCAGCGGCAGTTCCACCACGAGCCCGGCCTCGAGCCGGGTGCGGATGCGGGGTTCCAGCCCGGTCAGCGCGCCCGGCGGCAGCGTGGACGTGAAGACGAGCTGTTTGCCCCGCTCGAGGAAGGCGTTGAAGAGCAGGTAGAGTTCATCCTGGCTCGCCTCCTTGCCGGCCAGGAGCTGGATGTCGTCGATCAGCAGGGCATTGGCACGGCGGTACCGGGCGCGCCACTGGGGCAGCCCCTCGCGTCCCAGCGCCTCGATCAGGCCCGAGGTGAACTCCTCGGCACCGACGCACGCCACCATCCCCACCCGCTCGGCAAGCGCGTTGCCGATGCCGTGGAGCAGATGCGTCTTCCCGGTACCAGCGCCACCGACGATGACGAACGGATTGTACCGTGCGCCGGGCTCGTCGAGCATGCCGGTTGCGGCGCGCACCGCCATGCGGTTGCCCGGGGCCTCGATGAAATCGGCCAGTTGCCAGAGGGCCAGCGGTGCGGGCGGCGGCTCTGCCCCCTCGCGCGCCTGCGCCAGCAGAGCTTCGGCCGCGGCCAGGGTGTCCGGATCCCGGAAGGCGGGCGCTCCTGCCAGCTCGGGGGCCAGTGCCACCGCCTCGGCCTCGAGGGCCTTGAGCGCGCTCACGTCCGCCTCGAACGCCATGATCGCCGCTTCCGGATCGTCCCGGAGGTCTTCGCCCAGCAGTACTTCGAGCCGCGTGGTGCGATAGCCCTCGCGCTCGTAGCGGAAGATGGCGCGGGCGATGTTCTCCCGCCACGCGTCCACCTGCTGCGCCAGCGTGGTGGAGATCTCGGTGAGGAAGTCGCCGAACTCGTCACCCGCCGTGCCCCCGGCCGACCCGGCCGCAGGCGCGGCCGCGCTGGTAAGCACGGGGCCGCCGGCCAGCTCCTTGGCGCGCACCGGATCGAGCGGCTGCTCGCTCACCGCCTGATAGGCCACGAGGCGGTTCAGCGCGCCGAGCAGTTCGCGCACGTTGTCGAGCGGCAGTTCCGCCACGGCCTCGAGCACGCCGGCCGCGAAGGCGACACCGCGGTCCTCCGCGCGCCGGCGAAGGATCGCGACCCGGGTCTCGTAGTCCGGCGCCGACATGTCGATCACCAGCCCGCCGGCGAAGCGGGTGACCAGCCGTTCGTCCAGCGCCTGGATCTCCGCCGGCGGCCGGTCGCTCGCGAGCACGATCTGCCGGTTGGCGCGCTGCAATGTGTCGATGAGGCGCAGCAGCTCCGCCTGCGCCTCGCGCCGGCCCGCGAGAAACTGCACGTCGTCGATGAGGAGGAGGTCGATCTCGAGGTAGTGCTGGCGATAGGCGTCAGCCTTGCCCTGGGCGATCGCCGCCTGGAAGGCCTCGACGAACTGGTCGAGGGTCTCGTACTCCACCCGGCGCCCGCCGCGCGCGGCGGTGGAGTTCCCGATGGCCATCAGCAGGTGCGTCTTGCCGAGCCCGGGCCGGGCGTAGATGAAGAGCGGGTTGTAGCTTGTGCCCGGCGACTCGGCCACGGCCCGCGCCGCGGTGACCGCGAGACGGTTGCCCGCGCCCACCACGAACGAGGCGAAGGTCTGCTGCGGATTGAGCAGCCCGTTCACCGGGCCGACCCTCCAGCCGCCGCGGTCCCGCCCGCGAGGCGCTTGAGCACCAGCTCGGAGATGCCCTTGAGCGTCTCGAACACGCCGGCGCCGTGCAGCGCATCACCAGCAAAGCTGCGCCACGCGCGGAAGTTCAGCGCGTCGTCCATCTCCTCGGGCGACAGAATGAGATCGCGCGGGAGATCCTGCTTGTTGTACTGCAGCACGATCGGCACCTGCCGGATGTCGAGCCCCAGGCTGAGCAGGTTCTCCTGCAGGTTCTGCAGGCTCTCCACGTTGTCGTCGAATCGCCGGGCCTGGCTGTCGGCCACGAACACCACACCGTCGGCCCCCTGGAGCACGAGCTTGCGGGTGGCATTGTAGTACACCTGCCCCGGGACGGTGTAGAGCTGGAATCGGGTCGTGAAGCCGGAGATCGAGCCCAGGTCCAGCGGGAGAAAATCGAAGAAGAGCGTGCGGTCGGCCTGCGTGGCCAGGGAGATCATCCGGCCGCGGCGCGCCTCCGGCACCCGGCCGTGGATGAACTGCAGGTTGGTCGTCTTGCCGCCGCGGGCCGGACCGTAGTAGACGATCTTGCAGGTGATTTCGCGGGTCGTGAAGTTGACGAGCGACATGCGGTCAGCGGCCGAAGAGGGCGCGCAGGCTGGCGTTCAGCTCGCGTTCGAAGTCCTCGGCGAGCACGCCCGCGGCCGGGGCTTGAGTGGGCGCAGCCCGGGCGATGTCCTCCGCGAGCCGCTGGAAGAAGAGCTGGACCAGGCCCTGCGAGGTGCCCTGGTCGTATACCACGAGGCCGATCCAGCGGCCGCGCGGCGTGTCGAACCCGGCCAGATAGAGCCCCTGCGAACCGGCCTGGCGCGAAATGGCGGCGAAGCGCCCCGCACCGATCAGGCGCGCGATCTCCTCGGTGGAGGCCACGATGCCGGCGCCGAGCGCCGCGGCCCCCATCACGTCGAGGGAGCGGGCAAAGCCGTGCTGGGCCACGACCTGGCCCGATGCCGTCATGAGGAGCACCAGCCGCGCGCCCGATTCACTCAGGAAGGTGGTGAGCGGGCCCTCGACCCAGGGCTCGATCGCCCGCATCACGCCGTGCCTCCGGCGGGCTCGAGCAGCGCGAGCCGCGCCAGGCCGACGTTGGCGCCGGGTTCCAGCACGGCCACGAGCAGGAGCCCGTCCTCGAGCGGCGTGGCGAGGAGCCCCCCCTGGGTCGCCTCGCAGTGAACGAGCGTCGGCCGGCGGCGCCCCGCCGCGCTGAACGCCGTGGTGATGCGGTTCATGAGCGCGGCCGCGAGCGCCGCCGCCGCTTCGCCCTCGAGCCCCTCCATGAGCGTGGCCGCGACGACAAACCCGTCCTCTTCCGACACCACCAGCGCGCCGCGCACGCCTTGCACGGCGGTGACACGATCGACCAGCGCGTTGAAATCGTCGATCACCGGCCTCCCTCCAGCCAGCGCCGGGCCAGGGTGCCGAGCTGCCGCGCCTCGACCGCCGCCCGGCCGACGGTCACGGCTGAGGGGCGGAACACGGCCAGCAGCGCATCGTCGGTGGGCGGCGAGAGGTGGACGGTGGCATCCGGGGACTCGATGCCGAGGCCGGTCCAGACGCCGAGCCCCAGCAGCCGGCTGGTGCGCGCGGCCTCCCGCGCCACCGGCGCGAACAGCGCGGCCACCGTGTCGGCGGCGCGAGCGTCGCCGTCCTCGAGCGTCCCGGCCAGCCGCAAGCCCTTGATGTCGAACAGCACGACATCGCCATCGAGCGCGGTCTCGAACGCATCCGGTCCGGCAGCCCCCGGGGCCTGCGGCATGGGCTCGGCCCGGGAGCCGCTCCGCTCCAGGCGGGCAAGCGCCGCCCGGACACCCGGGTCGCCGGGGAGGGCCTTGGCCGCGGCTTCGAGGTGACGGCGCGCGTTGACCAGGTCGCCGGCGCGATAGTGCAGGTAGGCGATCCCCTTGTGTGCGGGGCCGTGGCCCGGCGCGAGTTCGAGCGCCGCCGACCAGGCCTGGAAGGCGCCCCGTGCGTCGCCGTGATCGGCGGCGATACGGGCCAGGAGAT
>JBMOPM010000116.1:0-7391 GCA_049323575.1 Gemmatimonadota bacterium
CGCCAGCCGATCTCCCACGGCGTGAGCCAGTCGCGACGGAAGTGGACGTCCTCGATGCTCGAATCGGTGCTGAGCACGATCGAATGCGGCCCGGGCGCCACGATCGCGCAGTCATCGCCCAGGCTGGCGGCGCGCTCACCCAGCGTGGCGGCCACCGCGCGGATGCGGTCGAACTCGGCGCCCGGGCCCAGCGGCAGGTGATGGGTCACAGGGTTTGCGGTGGAGGAAGTTCCAGCAGGACGGGGGGATGAAACGCCGGTGTGCGGAGCACCGTGGCCCAGTCCTGCCAGAGGGCCGGCACCTGCTGGAGCACGTCCATCGGCCGCATGCTCCGCGCGGTGCTCTGCGCCGCGGCGCGCTCTGCGGCGGTGCCAAGGATCAGCGCCCCCGATGTGGCGGCGAGGTGCGGCTCGAGCCCCTGCGCGAGCAGGGTACCGATGAAACCGCCGAGGAGGTCGCCGCTGCCGCCGGTGGCGAGCCCGGGGTTGCCTGCCGCCGTCGTGATCGGCGCCGCACCCGGCCGCGCGATCACCGTAGGCACGCCCTTGAGCAGGACCGTGGCGCCAATCGCGGCGGCCGCGCCCATCGCCGCGGCCCACGGGTCCGTCTCGAGCGCGGCCGCGTGCTCCGGGAAAAGCGTCCGGAACTCGCCCAGATGCGGTGTCAGCACCAGCACGGTGTGACGCGCAGCGGCCGCGAGCTGGGCGGACTGGCCCTGGAACACGGTGAGCGCATCGGCATCCACCACGGCACGCCGCGCGTGACGCAACACCTCCAGCACGAACTCGCGGCGGCCCGCGGTGCGACCGAGCCCGGGGCCGATGACCACCACGTCGGCTCGATCGAGCAGTCCCGCGAGCCGCTCATCCGGCTTGCCCGCGAGATCGTGCGCCAGGGTCTGCAGGTCCGGTTCCGCGAGGATGAGCGCGTCGACCGTGGCTTGCGGCGCCACGGCATGAACCAGACCGGCACCCGCGATGAAGGCCGCCCGGCCCGCGAGGCGGATGGCCCCGCTCATCCCCACGTCGCCCCCCACCACGACCACGCGGCCACGGGTCCCCTTGTGGGCGTTGGCCCGGAGCTCGGGCTGCCATGCCGCGGCGTCGCGTGCGGTGGCGAGCCGGGGCCACCGAGGATCGGATGGCGGATGGCCGATGTCCACGACGACCACGGTGCCCATCTCGTCACGCGCCATCAGGTGGCCGCGCCGGAGCCCGCCGAACGTGATGGTGAGATCCGCCCGCGACGGCACGTGACTCACGCCGGTGCCCAGGTCGACGCCCGTGGGCCCGTCGATGGCGACGACCGGCGCGCCAAGATCGTGGATGCGGGCGAGGAGGGCCGTGGCCGGCGGCCGGGGGGCGCCCTTGGCTCCCGTGCCGAGGATCGCGTCGACCACGAGACCCGGGGGGGGCCACGGCCCGTCGGACGCGAGCTCGCGGACGCCATCGCTCAGTGCGTGCGCGGCCGCGCTCGCGGTCAGCGGCGAGCGTTCACCCGGGAGGCTGGCCACCCACACGCGGACCCCCGTGCGCGCGAGCGCCCGGGCGAGGACCCAGCCGTCGCCGCCGTTGTTGCCGGTGCCGGCGGCCACGACGATGCCATGGGCGAGCTCGGCCTGATATCGGGCGGCGACCACGGTGGCGGCGGCTCGCCCGGCGCATTCCATGAGCGTGGCCAGGGCGATCCCGTCCGCCTCGGCGCGACGATCCCAGGCTGCGGATTCCTCGGGGAGCAGGACGGGAAGCATGAAGGACGATGGGTGGTTCAGGAGCGACCGAGGGTAGCGGCCGGCCGGCACGCGTCACCGATCACCGGCCCGGTGCCATCCATCTATTTGTAGCTCTGCCCGATGGCACGGCCGAAGGAGATCTCGCCGTTGTCGATCCGGAGGTTGAAGCCACACTCGGGATTGGTACAGACCCACGCCTTGTACATGATGGGCGCTCCCTCGCGGCCGTAGTCCGATAACGGGATCAGCCGCCCCTTCCCACACTTGAGGCACTCCGGCCACTCCCTGCCCTCCATGAGCCCCTCCCGCATTGGTCGCTCCCGTGCGCTACGTCCCCGACATTCCCTCCCAGACATAGGAGTCGCTGAACGCCTCGGCGAAGTCGTACACGTCGGCGAAGTCGTCCAGTCGATCCCCGGCCTGGGTCATCAGCAGGCCGATGTCCACGAGCGTGAACACGATGTTGCCCCAGTCCTCGGTGCGGGTAACGCCCCAGTGCGCCAGCACCGATCGCGCCAGAAGCCCGAACTGCGACAGGGCAAAATCCCGGCATGCCCACGATAGTTCCTGCCCGGACACGTGCCGGCGCACCGGCAAGCGCCCCTGCAAATACTCTACCGCGGCCAGCACGAACAGGTAGGCCCGTTCGTGGTACTTGCCGTCGCGCGCCCGGATGCGCGCAAGGACGTCGTCGGCAAACTGCAGGTCGTTCACGGGTTCACGCCGCGGCTACCGTGTGGGGGCCGCCGTGCCGGGGTCTCATAGAGGGGGAACGCCGCGACGAGTTCCTCCACCTCGGCCTTGACCCGGGCCAGGTTCTCGTCGCTCTGATCGGTGAGCGCGCGATCGATCAGGATCGCGATCCGCTCCATCTCCTCCGTGCCCATGCCACGCGTCGTGAGCGCCGGGGTACCCAGGCGGATGCCGCTGGTGACGAACGGCGACTGCGGGTCGTCCGGCACCGTGTTCTTGTTGACGGTGATGCCCGCCTTGCCGAGCACCGCTTCAGCGAGCTTCCCGGTGAGATTCCTGGGCCGCAAGTCCACCAGCATCAGGTGCGTATCGGTGCCGCCCGAGACGATGGCATAGCCCAGGTCCATCAGCGCGTTGGCCAGTGCCTTGGCGTTGGCCACCACCTGGCGGCTGTAGGTGCGGAAGTCGTCGGTGAGCGCCTCGCCGAAGGCCACGGCCTTGGCGGCGATCACGTGCTCCAGCGGACCGCCCTGCGTACCGGGAAAGACCGACTTGTCGACCGCCTTGGCCAGGTCAGCCCCGCAGAGAATCAGCCCGGACCGGGGACCGCGCAAGGTCTTGTGCGTGGTACTGGTGACGATGTGCGCGTGCGGCACGGGCGAGGGATACACGCCCCCGGCCACGAGCCCCGCGAAATGCGCCATGTCCACCAGGAGCGATGCCCCCACTTCGTCCGCGATCGACCGGAAGGCGGCGAAGTCGATGATGCGAGCGTAGGCGCTGCCGCCGGCGACGATCATCCGCGGCCGCTCGCGCCGGGCCTGCTCGCGCACCATGTCATAGTCGATGCGCCCGGTGGCCGGATCCACGCCGTAGTGCACCGCCTGCCAGATGACCCCGCTGTGGCTGACGGCCGCCCCGTGGGACAGGTGGCCGCCGTGCGGCAGCGACATCGCCAGGAGCTTCTCCCCGGGTCGCAGCAGCACCATGAAGGCGGCGAAGTTGGCCTGCGCCCCCGAGTGGGGCTGGACGTTGGCGTGCTCGGCGCCGAAGAGCTGCTTCAGGCGGTCGATGGCGAGCTGCTCGATCTGGTCCACCACCTCGCACCCGCCATAGTACCGCTTGCCGGGGTATCCCTCGGCGTACTTGTTCGTGAGCGGCGTGCCCATCGCGTCGATCACGGCGCGGCTGGCAAAGTTCTCGCTCGCGATCAGTTCCAGCCCGTGGCGCTGCCGCCACAGCTCCTTGTCGATGAGCGAGGCGACCAGCGGGTCGGCTTCGCGCAACGAAGCGCTGTGATTGAGCATGATCACCCCTTCATCGGTTCGATCTTCTGGAGGCGTCGCTGGTGGCGACCACCCTCGAACGGGGTGGTGAGCCACGTCTTCAGAATCTCCACGGCTTCATCCTCGCCCACGAACCGGGCAGGCAGGATGAGCACGTTCGCGTCGTTGTGCAGGCGAGCGAGGCGGGCGATCTCCGGGCTCCACACGACCGCCGCCCGGACCCCCGGATGGCGGTTGGCCGCATAGGCCATGCCCAGTCCCGTCCCGCACAGCAGGACGCCTCGGGCCGCCTCGTGGTGCTCGACCATCGAGGCGACGGCGTGAGCAAAGTCGGGATAATCCACCGACTCCGGCGAGTGGGTACCGAGGTCGAGGGGCTCGTAGCCGTGCGACCGGAGGGTCTCGATCAGGCGCTGCTTGAGTTCGAAGCCGGCGTGGTCGGCTGCGATGGGAATGACTTCGCTCATGCGTCTAATGTAAGGTCGGGAGGGCGGAATGACAGCGGGCCCGTGATCGCTCACGGGCCCGCCAGACCACCTGCCCGCCGGTCCCGCGGAACGCTATTGTGCCACCGGATGGCGGAACCACATCCGGCTCAGGCCGTAGGTCGCCGCGATCCGCTCCTCCGCGAGCCGGTCGGCCGCGAGGTAGGACGGCAGACCGTCCCGCTTCGCGATGTCGAACAGCCGCAGCACGGTGTCGTAGATCTGGCCCGCCTTCTCGCGGGCCCGCTCGGCGGGCCAGCTCATCAGCTCGCCGTAGACGTTGATCACGCCGCCCCCGTTGACCACGTAGTCCGGCGCGTACGTGATGCCCCGTGCCTCCAGCTCGTCACCGTGCCGCGGCTCGCCGAGCTGGTTGTTGGCGGCGCCGCAGACCACTTCGACCCGGAGCCGGGGGATGGTGTCGTCATTGATCGTCCCGCCCAGGGCGCAGGGCGCGTAGATGTCGGCGCGCTGGTCGTAGATCTCGTCGGGCCTGACCGCGGTGGCACCGGTCCGGCTGACGACGTACTTCACCTTCTCCGCATCGATGTCGGTGACGATGAGCCGCGCGCCCTCCTCATGCAGGTAGTCGCAGAGGTACTGCGCGACCTTGCCGCATCCCTGCACCGCGACGGTCCTGCCCGCGAGGCTGTCGCTCCCCCAGCGCACCTTCGCGGCCGCCTTCATGCCGCGATAGACGCCGAAGCTCGTGACCGGCGATGGATCCCCCGAGCGCCCGAGCAGGCCGGCGACGTGGGTCGTCTCCAGGCGCACGAACTCCATGTCCGCCGGGGAGGTGCCCACGTCCTCCGCGGTAATGTAGCGCCCGCCGAGCGACTCGATGAACCGGCCATGGGCGCGGAAGAGGGCCTCGCGGTCGCCCCGCTTGGGATCGCCGATGATCACGGCCTTGCCCCCGCCCAGCGCGAGCCCGGCCACGGCGGCTTTGTACGTCATCCCCTTGGACAGGCGGAGCGCATCGGTGATGGCATCCTGGTGGCTCGCGTACTGCCACAGGCGCGTGCCGCCCAGCGCCGGACCGAGCGTGGTGTCATGGATGGCGATGATGCCGAGATACCCGCAGGAAGGTTCGTAATTGAAGACCACCTGCTCGTGGCCGTGGGTGGCGATGTCGGCGAGCAAGTCGAAACCAGAAACCATGGGTCGACGATCACTCCAGACTGACGGGTGAACCAGCCATTCGTGCCGCTGTCCCGGGGTTGTCCTGAGCCCCAGGTCTGGGCCCCACGCGTGCCCGGCCGCCCGTGCGCGTGCCGGCGGAGGCGCGAGCATGATACCCCCCATGCCCGGCGCGTACAACTCTCCGGCTCGAGCGGCCGGCACGTCGGCTCAATACCTGTAGAACCCCTGCCCGCTCTTGCGCCCGAGATGTCCGGCGGCCACCATGCGGCGCAACAGCGGGCAGGGCCGGTATTTGTCGTCGCCCAGGCCGTCGTGCAGCACGTTCATGATGGCGAGGCAGACGTCGAGGCCGATGAAGTCCGCCAAGGTGAGCGGGCCCATCGGATGCGCCATGCCAAGCTTCATTACGGTGTCGATGGCCTCGGGACTGGCCACGCCTTCCATCACGCAGTAGATGGCCTCGTTGACCATCGGCATGAGGAGGCGGTTGGCGACGAAGCCCGGGTAGTCGTTGACTTCCACGGGCGTCTTGCCGAGTTCCCGCGCGATTTCCATCACCCGCGCCGTCGTGGCATCGCTCGTGTCCTGACCGCGGATCACCTCCACGAGCTGCATCACCGGCACCGGGTTCATGAAGTGCATGCCGATCACGTGGTCCGGGCGCCGCGTGCGCGCCGCGATCTCCGTGATGGAGATGGAGCTCGTGTTGGTGGCGAGGATGGCGCCGGCGCCGCAGACCCGGTCCAGTTGCTCGAAGATCGAGAACTTGAGATCGGGTCGCTCGGTCGCGGCCTCGACCACGAGCGACGCCCCGGCCGCCGCATCGATGGCCGTGGCCGGTGTAATCCGCCCCAGGATCCCGGGCACCCGGTCCGCCGGCACGGTCCCCTTCTTCACCTGGCGCTCGAGGTTGGCCTTGATGGTGGCCAGGCCGCGATCGAGCGCCGCCTGATCGATGTCGATCAGCGCCACGTCCCAGCCATGCTGCGCCAGTACGTGCGCAATACCGTTCCCCATCGTGCCCGAACCGATCACCGCTGCCTGCATGCAGAGGATTCCTTTCGATCTTGGGTTGTGTTCCTGCGGACGAAAGCCGTCGGTTCGGCGCCGCCGCGGGTCCGCCGGCTTGCCCTCAACTGCGGTGTCCCAGGCCCCGTCGCAGCATCACACCCGATGCCGCCACCACCACCAGGGAGCCAATCACCCCGCCCTCGGGCCCGAACGCTCCGCCGGTGAGCCACTGCGGTCCGCCGGGGTGGTAGTCGAACCAGGGCAGATCCTGCGGCAGGCCGCTCACCGGCGCCTGCAGCACGGCCAGCATGCCATTCCAGCCGAGATGGGCGCCGAACGCCGCATACATCCGGCCGGGGCAGTAGAACGCGAAACCGAGGAACACGCCGGCGAGGCCGATGTTGAGGATTGCGAGCGGCGTGATCCCCGGGTTGATGCCGTGCGCCAGCGCGAACAGGGCCGACGTGAGCAGCACGGCCGGCCCCCGGCCCACGAGGCTGGCGACGAGCACGAGCGGCACGCCCCGGAACATCAGTTCTTCGGACAGCGCGGCGGGGGCCAGCGCCGCCAGCCGTTCGAGCAGGCGCGCGAGGTACTCCGCCGCCGTGCCGCTGTCGGGCCTCCACGACGCACGACCCAGGGGGACCGCCAGCACCGCGGCCACCAGGGCCGCCGCCGCCCCGGTGCTCGCCCCGAAGTAGCCGACCTTCAGGCCCCGGGTCTCGGGCTGCCTCGAGGCCCAGCCGGTGGCCAGGGCCAGCCGCCGGGCCAGCAGAGGGATGTCGAAGCGCAGCTCGTGGGTGACGAGGTCCCGGGCCTCCTCGCCCTGCGTCAGCAGGTCGAGGAGCAGCGTGGCGAGGCCGGCCTTCTGGACCTCCTCGGCCACGTAGCGGTTGCGGGGGCTCAGGCGGCTGCTGCCGCTGCCGTGCGCGAACAGGACGATGCCCCGCGCCCCGGCCGGTACCGCCAGGTCGCCCCCCAGGTGTTCGGAGCCGTCGTCCAGGGGTATTCGGACCATCTGGTGCAGGTCGTTCAGCGCGA
>JBMOPM010000117.1:0-7372 GCA_049323575.1 Gemmatimonadota bacterium
CGGGGGCGGGGCCCCCCCGCCCCCCCCCCCCCCCCCCCCCCCCCCCCCCGCGTCCGGATCATTGGCCACCGTCCTGTCGTTCCGCCTTTCCCGGGATGTCCCGCTCCAGATAGACCGTTCCCTCCCGCAGTCCCACCAGTCGGTCGCTCAACGGGCGCGTGATCCGGCCCAGCTTGTGTCCGCGGTCGTCGTAGACGTCGAATGCCTGCTCCGATCGGTGGGTCGAGAGCATCACCATGGTTCACCTCCAGACTGCCGTCGTTCGCCGAATCGGAGGCCGGGCAGTGCCGGCCTGCAACAGTTCTGATGCTTCCCGCGCGCCAAAGGTTGCAAGGACGGCATGTCGGCGGAGGCCGTGCAACCAATCTCGGGGTTGGCTCGTCTAAGACAACGCAACCTCCAGGAGAACCCCGAGCATATGCTGGTCAGGGCCGCAGTCGCGACGATGATCTTTCTCGCCCAGGGCCCCGGGACGACGGAAGCGCAGCCTGCGCGGGCGATGCATGCCGGCGATCCGGCCCCCACCGCCATACGCGCCGTGCGGCTCGCGGCCGATGCCAGGATCGTCCTGGATGGCCGGCTCGATGAGCCGGTCTGGAAGAGCGCGCAGGCGATCACCGGGTTCGTTCAGCGGGACCCGATCGAGGGCGCCGAGCCGTCGCAGAAGACCGAGGTCTTCGTGGCGTTCGACGCGGACGCGATCTACGTCGGCGCGCGCATGTACGACACCGCGCCGGACTCCATCATTGCCCGGCTCGCCCGGCGCGATCGATCGATCAGCGCCGACCGGTTCATGGTCTATCTGGATCCGTACCGCGACCGGCGCAGCTGCGTCTACTTCGGCGTGAACGCGGCCGGCGCGATGTACGACGGCACGCTCCACAATGACCAGTGGGACGACGACACCTGGGACGGCGTCTGGCAGGCAAAGGTGCACCGCGACGAGCTGGGCTGGACGGCCGAGCTGCGGATTCCGTTCTCGCAGCTCCGCTTTGCGCGGCGCAATCCGATGGTGTGGGGCATCAACTTCCAGCGCCTCATCGCCCGGTCCAACGAGCGCGACTACCTCGTGTTCACCCCGCGCGCCGGCAGCGGCTTCGTGTCCCGCTTCCCCGGACTCGAACTCGCGGGTGTCGAGCCCAGGCGCCGTCTCGAGATTCTGCCCTACGCGAGCGTCCGCGCCGACTACCTCAACCACGCCGCGGGTAACCCGTTCTACGACGGCTCCTCGGTCGCCACGAGCGCGGGCCTGGACGCCAAGGTGGGCCTCGCGGCCAATCTCACCCTGGACGCCACCGTGAATCCGGACTTCGGCCAGGTGGAAGTGGACCCGGCCGTGGTGAATCTGACGGATGTGGAGGTCTTCTTCGGGGAGCGCCGGCTGTTCTTCATCGAGGGCGCGCAGACCTTCACCAACTTCGGCTACGGCGGCGCCAACAGCAACTGGGACTTCAACTGGCCCGGTCCGAACCTGTTCTACAGCCGCCGCATCGGTCGAACACCGCAAGGAGGCCTGCCCGACCACAGCTATGCCGACATGCCGCGCGGCACCACGATCCTCGGCGCCGGCAAGCTGACCGGCAAGATCGGATCGATGAACCTCGCGGCGTTGCAGGCATTCACCCAGCGGGAATACGCCACGCTCGACATCAACGGAAACCGCAGCCGGGCCGAGGTCGAGCCGTTCAGCTCCTACACCGTGCTCCGGGCCCAGCAGGAGATCGACGGCGGCCGCCACGCCCTCGGGGTGCTCGCCACCGGCGCGGTGCGCGACCTGTCGGACCCGGCCCTGGCGCGCCAGCTCAATCGCGGCGCCTTCGTGGCCGCGGTGGACGGCTGGACGTTCCTCGACGCGGATCGTGAATGGGTGGTGAGCGGCTGGGTAGGCGGCTCACGGGTGAACGGAAGCCGCGAGCGGATCACGGCCCTGCAACAGAATTCCGTCCACTACTTCCAGCGCCCCGATGAGGGGCACGTGCGGGTCGACTCGAACGCCACGTCGCTCAGCGGATGGGGCGGACGCCTCGCCCTCAACCGCCAGAAGGGGCAGGTGCGGTTCAACGCGGCCATCGGCGTGCTGGCTCCCGGGTTCGAAACGAACGATCTCGGCTTCCAGAGCCGCTCGGATGTCATCAACGCCCACGTCGCCAGCGGCTACCGCTGGACCGACCCAGGCAAGGTGTTCCGCCAGGCGTACCTTACCGGGTCGGTCTTCGGCAGCTGGGACTTCGCGGGCATCACGACCTGGAAGGGCGCGTGGACCAACGCGGAAGTCCAGCTCCTCAACTACTGGTGGACCGGCCTGACGTTTGCCTTCAACCCCGAGACCCAGAACAACCGCCGCACCCGCGGCGGCCCCCTCATGCTCAATCCCCGCGCGTGGGAGCTGTACGGCTACGTCGGGAGCGACGACCGCAGGCAGTTCAGGGTCGGAGCCAACGGCGGCCTGTCGGGAGCGGCCAGGGACGCGGACGACAGTTGGAGCGTGAGCGGGTTCGTCGAATGGCGGCCGATGGACAAGCTCACCATGCGGGTGAGCCCGTCCTTCGAGCGCAACCGCAACGGCGCCCAGTATCTCGAGACCGTGGCGGACCCGACGGCGACCGAGACGTTCGGCAATCGCTACCTGTTCGGCGAACTGGACCAGCACACGATCTCGGCCCAGTTCCGGGTCAACTGGATCCTGAATCCGCGGCTGAGCCTCGAGGTGCTCACCCAGCCGCTGGTGTCGTCGGTCCACTATGGCCGGGTGAAGGCCCTGGCCCGCCCTCGCACCTTCGACTTCACCCCGAGCGACCGCAACCCGGCCGACTACGACTTCAGCTTCGCCTCCATTCGCGGCAATGCGATCATGCGCTGGGAGTTCCGGCCCGGCTCGACGCTGTTCGTCGTGTGGACCCAGAATCAGTCGGCCACGGAGGACGACGGCACCTTCAAGCTGCGCCGCTCGCTCGACCGGCTCTGGTCCTCGCGCGCCGACAACGTCTTTCTGGTGAAGATGAGCTACTGGTGGAGCCCGTGATGACCGTGATTACATTGTCCCCGCATGAATCGCCCGTCGCTGTCGGGGACGGCCGTCATTCTGGCGCTCGCCGCCTGCGCTGAACCCGCACCCCCGCCTCCCCCCACCCTCCTCGGCCCGGCGACCGATACGGTCGTCGTCCCCGTGGTGCAGGTCGTGAGCGCCACGTGGCTGGGCGGCGACCGCTGGGCGTCGCTGGCCGTGACCGAAGCCAGGGTGGACGTGGTAGACTTCGTCCGGCGTACCACTGCCCCCTTGACCCGGAACGCCGGGCAGCTCAGCCGGCCGTCGATCGTCTTCCGCGCCGGCGACACGTTGTACATCGGCGACTGGGGCCTCCGGCGGCTCTCGCTCTGGTCGCTCGACGGAGGGTTTGTCCGCGCCATGCCGGCGCCGGACGCGCTGCGCGGTGCGCTGCCGTCGGGCCGTGACGTGGCCGGCCGCTTCCTCTTCGAACTCGCCCCGCTCCCCGGCCGGGACGGCAGCGGCAATCGCGACTCGGCGGCCGTCGTGCGTACCGCGGCCGACTTCTCGTCACCGGACACGGTGGCCCGGCTGGCGCCGCTCGAGGTGGCCGAGGTGATCGGCGATGCGGGGCACCGTTTCGAGCGGCGGGTGCTGAGCGGCCACGACGAGTGGGGCGTGGCGGCGGAGGACGGCTCGATCTGGGTGGCCCGGGTCTACGACAACCGCGTAGACTGGCTGGATCCGGGCGGCAACCTGACCGGGGGCCGCCCGCTGCCGGATCGGGTGCTCACCGTCACCCAGGCCGACCGCGACGCCTTCCTCGCACAGTTTCCGCCCGAACTCCGCGCGACGGCCGAGCAGCTCCCCTTTGCCATCGTGAAGCCGCCATTCGAGGCGGGCTTCAGCGGCCCGGGTTCCACCGTGTGGCTGGAGAAGAGCCGCGCGGCCATCGACTCGGTGCGCCAGGTTCAGGTGGTCGATCGGCAGGGTGGGCTCGCGCGGGTCTATGAGGTGCCGAGCCGCGGCCGGGTGGTTGGCGTCGCCCCAGGAGCGCTGGTCGTGGCCGAGCAGTTCAAGGAGGGGGTGCGACTCCTCCGGTTCCGGCTGCCCTGAGCATAGGAATTCACCGCCGGGCCAGACCGCCGGCCGAGACGGGCAAGGGCCGGCCGGGCCCGGCCCTTTGGCTTTCCCTCGAGAGAGCATCCATGCACACCCAGTGGCTTACACTCGCCGTCCTGTCGCTCATGGCCTGCGCCCCCACCCAGGCCGATCCGCCCAACGCGCAGCTCAAGCTCGAGGCCAAGCTGGCCGCGCCCTTTAGCCAGCTGGGCCCGGTGGTCGAACTTCCCGGCGGCCGGGTCGCCTTCGTCGAAACCAGGCAGAAGCTCTTCCTGATCGGCGACTTCACCACCGGCGAGGTCGACACGGTGGGCGTGCGGGTCGACACCGTGGGCCGCAATGGTACGGAAACAGGCGAGTACAAGTTCCCCGGCTATCTCGTCCACCTGGCCGGTGACACCCTGGCGCTGGTGGACTACGCCGCGGAACGCACCACGCTGTGGAACGAGAAGGGTGAGTTCCTCAAGGTGCTGCACATCGTTCCCGTGCCCGGCGCCACGCCGATCCTCAACTTCGATCATCAGGGCCACGGCTACCGGCCCGATTACCGGCCGATCCTGGGCAGCCAGGAGCCGGGCATGCCGGTGCTGACCGACAGCTTCCCGCTGCTGCGCGTGAGCTTCGACACGCAGAAGATCGACACGATCGCCCAGCTCAAGTCGCCCAGGTATGGCGACGCGCGCTTTGGCGAACAGGTGCAGCGGGTGGCGATGATCTTCTCGGCCAACGATCTCTTCGGCGCCCTGCCGGACGGCAGCGTGTGGATCGCGCGCGGCCACGAGAACCGGGTGGACTGGCGGGCACCCGACGGCACCTGGCGGATCGGCAAGCCACGCCCCTATGCCAGGATCCCGGTGACGCAGGCGGACAAGGACCGCTTCATGCAGCGGATGCGCGAGCGGGGCCTGCCCACCCAGGTGGAGGTGGTCTTCCCCTTCGCCGAATACAAACCGCCATTCGAAGGCGGGTTGACGCGGCCCTCGGGCGAGGTCTGGCTGCAGCGCCCGCGCGCCTCGGAAACCGAGGCCATCACCTACGACGTGTGGGGACGCGACGGCGGGTGGAAGCGCGCGGTGACGTTCCCGGTCGGAGCATCGCTCGCCGGTTTCGGCGCGAACGGAGCGATCTATGGCGTAGTGAAAGACGGCGAGACGCGAAGGGTGGCGCGCTTCAGGGAATGAACCGCGGGCGGCTCGTCCGCGGCGAGGCAGGCCAGCCCGATCGGCGCCGCCCTAATCCAGAATCGGCGTTTCCTCTTCCTCGTCAGCGCGTGGTTCCTCCACGCGCTTCTGCTGCCGGGAACGGCCTTCCTCATACCACCGCCGGGTGATCTCGCCCGCGAGTTCGCGGTTGCCCAGCCCGAACGCGAGGCCCACCGCCAGCGCCACCGCCCCGAGAATCAGCGTGAAGGCCGCGGTGACGATCTCCTCCGCCACGCCCACCTGCTGCACCGCCATGAAGATCGCGATGAGCACCACGGCGCCCTTGGCGACCTTCGCCAGCGTGGGCACGCCGGCCACCCGCCCCGCGGAGGCGAGGATGAGGCCGCGGACGAACTCGCCCACGATGATGCCGAGAATGACGATGACGATCGCGGAGATGATCGTGGGGATGAACGAGAGCATCGCCCCGAACATCTCGTTGATGCTCTCGAGGCCCAGCGCCGTGCTGGCGAGCAGGATCACCACGAGCATCACCAGCCAGAAGATCAGCTTGCCGACCGCGTGAATCGGGTCCAGTCCGGAGCCCTCGCGCACGGCCTCGGAGATGCCGCCCGCCTCGGCCATGCGGTTGAAGTCGAGCCGCTTGAGCGTCCGATCGATCCAGCGCTCGACCTGCCGGGCCAGGAAGTAGCCCGTGAGCAGGATCACGCTGGCGCCGGCGAGAGCCGGCACGACGGTGCCGAGCTGCTCGGCTCCGGCCCGCAGGCGTTCCAGGAGTTCGTTCACGCTGTCACCTCGAGTACCAGCTTGCCGGTGTGTCCGCCTTTCGCGAGCCGCTCGTACGCCGCGGGCGCGTCGGCCAGGGGAATGACGCTATCCACCGGGGGGCGGAGAAGCCCGCGCTGCGCGAGGGCGGTGATCGCCGCATACTCCCGGTGGCTGCCCATCGTCGAGCCCAGGATGGTCCATTGGTGCCAGAAGAGCTTGCGCACGTCGATGCCCACCATCGGGCCCGACGTGGCTCCGCAGGTCACCAGTCGGCCACCCCGCGCCAGGGCGCGCAGCGACGTGGGCCACGTCGCCTCGCCGACACTATCTACCACCACGTCCGCACCACGGCCACCCGTGAGACGACGCACCTCCGCCACGATGTCTTCGGCGGTGTGGTCGATGGCGACGTCGGCGCCCAATCGGCGTGCCGTCTCCAGCTTGCGCTCGGACGAGCCGGCGACGACGACGAACGCGCCGGCGAGCCGGGCGATCTGCACCGCGGCCAGGGCCACCCCCCCGCCCGCGCCCCAGATCAGTACGGTCTCACCGGGGGCAAGGCGTGCCCTCGTCGTCAGCATGCGCCATGCCGTCAGCGTGGCCAGGGAGAACGCCGCCGCCTCGGCCCAGCAGAAGCTGTGGGGCAGGGGCGCCAGGTTCACGGCCGGCACCACGACGTACTCGGCAAACGTGCCGAAGCGGTGCTCGCCCAGGATGGCGAAGCTCCGGCAGAGGGGCTGCTCGCCCGCGCGACAGGCGGGGCACACCCCGCAGGAGATCCCGGGGTTGATCATCACGGAATCTCCTGGACCGACGCCCGTCACCCCGGGACCCACCGCGTCGACCACCCCGGCCCCATCGGCCCCGGCCACGTGCGGCAGCGACGGCGGCACGCCGGGAAGGCCGTTCGCCACGAAGAGGTCGAGGCGGTTCAGGGCCGCCATGCGAATCCTGACGCGCACTTCGCCGGGGCCGGGATCCGGAGGCGGTGGCAGCTCGGCCACCTCGAGGCGGTCCGGGCGGCCGATTTCTCGGAGGACGAGGGCTTTCATGGCCGGGAATCTCTTGCACATGAGGCCGAAATTTGCAAGTTATATGTTGCTTCCCAGCACATTGCGATTCTCATCGCGCCCAGCGGCGGGTATCGCCGCGTCACCACTCGTAAGGAGCGACCATGGCGGAGATGAACGACACGGATATGGGCTGGCCAGGCTCTGGTTGGATGGATCCCATGCCGGCCTCGAGCGAGCCCGCACCGTCGCCGGCACCCGCTCCGACACCACCGGCTCCGCGTGCCCCCGCCGCTGCCCCGAAGGCGGCGAAGAAGGCTGCC
>JBMOPM010000118.1:0-7347 GCA_049323575.1 Gemmatimonadota bacterium
CCGATGAATGCGGCGAGCGAGGTGATCGCATCGCTGCGGTGATGCCACGCATCGGCGGAGACGGCCGTGCTGCCCACCTCGGTGGCCACTGAAAAGACCCTGCGGAAGAGCGTCTCCTTGGCGATCACCACCAGGACGAGCACCACCAGCGTGAACGGGGCCGGCGCATGGTGCGGCGTGAGGATTTCCCGGACGGCCTCGATGACGATGCCGATCGCGGCGCCGATGAGCATGAGGGCGACCACCGCCGCGGCAAGGGGCTCGGCCTTGCCATACCCGAACGGGTACTGCTCGTCGGCGTCGCGACTCGCGACCCGGAGCCCGCTCATCACGATGAAGGAGGAGAAGACGTCGGCCGTGGATTCGACGGCGTCGGCGATGAGCGCGTAGCTGTTGCCTACCACGCCGGTGATCGCCTTGATCACCGCCAGCAACACGTTGACGAGGAGCCCGGTCTGGGCCGCACGGATCCCGCTGGTCGCAGCCGGACGGCGCCTCGGGGTGGTCAGGGCCGACGCCCCGGCGGAATGGTCCCGGCCGCTCACAGGCCGTGAGTCGCGACGTGGTGGGGCTCCATCCAGCGCCACCGGGGCCTGTTCCGCATCAGACATCCTCGCTCAGACGGTGGGCCGCTATTGCCGCGGCGGCGGTCCAACTTGCCGCGCACGAGCGGTCGTGTCCAGTGGGCAGGCGGGCCCGGACATCCCGGCGGCTTGTACCGGATGCCGGGCCTGCCTAGCGTACCGCCGATCCCTTTCCTCATCCGCAACACCCAGGAGCTTCCGGCATGTCCCGAATGTCGTGGTCGGTCGCCGCCGTCTGCCTGTTCGTCGCGTTCCCTGCTCTCGCCCAGGCGCCCGCCCGGGGCGATTCGCTGCTCCGGTCCGGCACGTTCGCGGGGCTCGCGCTTCGCGAGATCGGGCCCGCCACCACGTCCGGGCGCATCGCGGATATCGCGGTGGACCCGACGCGACCCAGCACCTGGTACGTGGCGGTGGCCTCGGGTGGCGTGTGGAAGACCGTGAACGCCGGGACGACCTGGACGCCGATCTTCGACAAGCAGGGGTCCTACTCGATCGGCGTCGTGACGATCGATCCGCGGAATCCGCTCACCATCTGGGTGGGCACGGGGGAGAACAACAGCCAGCGGAGCGTGGGCTACGGCGACGGCGTCTACAAGTCGGTGGACGGCGGCGTGACGTGGAAGCACATGGGGCTCCGCCGGTCCGAGCACATCGGCGCGATCGAGGTCGACCCGCGCAACTCGGACGTGGTGTACGTGGCTGCCCAGGGCCCGCTCTGGTCCGCCGGCGGCGAACGCGGGCTCTACAAGACCACCGACGGCGGCGCCACCTGGAAGCTGGTCCTCGCGGTGGATGAGCACACCGGCATCAACGAGGTCCACCTCGACCCGCGCAATCCGGACGTACTCTACGCCAGCGCCTATCAGCGAGCCCGCCGGGTCTGGACCCTCATCGACGGCGGGCCCGGCAGCGCGATCTACAAGTCCACGGATGCCGGCACCACCTGGACCAGACTGGTCAACGGATTGCCCTCGGAGGAGATGGGGCGGATCGGCCTTGCGGTCTCGCCGGCCAACCCCGACGTGGTATACGCCATCATCGAGGCCCAGGACCGCGCGAGCGGCGTCTACCGGTCCACCAACGCCGGCGGGACCTGGAAGAAAATGAGCGACTACGTCTCCTCGAGCCCGCAGTACTACCAGGAGCTCGTGGCCGATCCCAAGGCCCCGGATCGGGTCTACTCGATGGACACCTTCATGATGCGGACGGAGGACGGGGGCAGGACGTTCACCCGCGTGGGCGAGCGGTGGAAGCACGTGGACAACCACGCCCTCTGGATCGACCCGGCCGACACCGACCACCTCCTGGCCGGCTGCGATGGCGGCATCTATGAAAGCTGGGACCGCGGTGCGACGTGGCAGTTCAAGCCCAACCTGCCGGTCACCCAGTTCTACAAGGTCGCGGTCGACAATGCCCTTCCCTTCTACAACGTGTACGGCGGCACCCAGGACAACGCCAGCCTGGGCGGGCCCTCGCGCACCCGCACCGACCACGGCATCCAGAACTCCGACTGGTTCGTAACCGTCTTCGGCGACGGGTTCCAGACCCAGGTCGACCCCGAGGACCCGAACGTGGTGTACTCCCAGTCGCAGTATGCCGGCCTCGTGCGCTTCGATCGGAAGACCGGTGAGACGATCGACATCCAGCCGCAGCCGGGCCAGGGCGAGCCACCCATCCGGTGGAACTGGGATTCGCCGCTGATCATCAGCCCGCACAGCCACACGCGGCTCTATTTCGCCGGCAATCGGCTGTTCCGGAGCGATGATCGAGGCGACAGCTGGACTCCGGTGAGCCCGGACCTCACCCGGCAGCTCGATCGCAACGCGCTCAAGGTGATGGGGCGCGTATGGAGCGTGGACGCCGTCGCCAAGAACACGTCGACCAGCTTCTACGGCAACATCACGGCGCTCACCGAGTCGCCGCTCAAGGTGGGGCTCATCTACGTGGGCACCGATGACGGCCTGATCCAGGTGACCGAGGACGGCGGCGGCAGCTGGCGGACGATCGACAAGGTGCCGGGCGTGCCCGAGCTCACGTACGTGGCCCGGGTGGAAGCCTCGCGGCATCGCGAGGGACGCGTCTACGCGGCATTCAACAACCACAAGATGGGCGACTTCGCGCCCTATCTCTTCCGGAGCGATGACTACGGCCGGACCTGGATGTCCATCACGGGCAACCTGCCGGCACGCGGCTCGGTGTGGGTGATTCAGGAGGACCACGTCAATCCCGATCTGCTGTTCGCGGGGACCGAGTTCGGGCTGTTCTTCACGACCGATGGCGGCCAGCGCTGGGTGCAGCTCAAGGGCGGCGGCTTCCCCGTCATCGCCGTGCGGGATCTCGCCATCCAGCGCCGCGAGAACGACCTGGTGGTGGGCACGTTCGGCCGGGGCATCTGGATTCTGGACGACTACACGCCGCTCCGGGCCATGTCACCGGCGGGGCTGGAGCAGGCGGCGATCCTGTTTGCCGTGAAGCCCGCGTCCATCTTCGTGCCCGCGCGTCCGCTCGGGCTCGGCGGCAAGAGCATGCAGGGCGACGCGTACTACACGGCACCCAACCCGCCCAACGGCGCGGTGTTCACGTACTACCTGCGGGACGCTCTCAAGACGCGGCGGCAGCGGCGGCAGGAGGCGGAGAAGGAGGCGAGCAAGAAGGGCGCCGACGTCCCCTATCCGTCGTGGGATTCGTTGCGCGTGGAGGACCGCGAGGAGGAGCCCGCGGTGATCCTCACGGTGCGCGATGAGGGTGGCAGGGTGGTGCGACGGCTTCGCGGCCCTGCCAGTGCGGGGATCAGCCGGGTGACGTGGGACCTGCGCTATCCGGCTTTCGCGCCCGTCTCGCTGGAGAAGTCCTCGGACGACAACCCGTTCCGCGAGCCGCCGGTGGGGCCGCTGGTGCCACCCGGCACGTATCAGGTCTCCATGGAGCTGCTGGTCGACGGCGTGCCCACTGCCGTGCCCGGCGCGCAGCAGTTCGAGGCGCGGCCGCTCGGCGCCGGTTCGCTCCCGGAGCCCGATCGCGCGCAGGTAATCGCCTTCCAGCAGGCCACCGGCCAGCTGCAGCGCGCGGTGCTCGGCACGGTCGAGGTTCTGCGGGAGGCGGACACGCGGCTCCGGCATCTCCGCAAGGCGTTGAGCGAAACGCCCGTGGCGAACCTGCGGCTCGACCAGCAGGCGAGGGCCCTGGCCGCGCGTCTGGCCGACCTCCGCACCCGGCTGACCGGCGACGCCACGATCGCGCGGCGCAGCGAGCCCACGCCCCCGTCGCTCGTCGATCGGGTGCAGCGCATCGTGGACGGGCACTGGTTTACCACCCAGAGCGCGACGGCCACGCATCGGCGCAACTACGATATCGCGGCAGCGGAATTCGGGCCCCTGCTCGAGCAGGTGCGCCGGCTGGTGGAAATCGACCTCGAGGCACTGGAAGACGAGGCCGAGCGGGCGGGCGCCCCATGGACCCCGGGTCGGGTGCCGGCGTGGCGGCCGTAACCGAGGGACAGGCCGTGAGCCAGGCGGGGGGCCCGCGATCGACCACGGGCCCACCCTCGGCTTCAGTGCCTCAGCGGTCGGCGCCGACCAGGCTGCCGGTCAGCTCGTTGGCGAGGTGATCGGCGCCGAACACCTTCCTGAGCGCCTCGATGATCCCCCGCGAGTGGACGCTGACGGCGCGGGCCACTTCATCGGTATAGATGAAGCGGTTGGACAGCGACTCGATGTTGCCGTCGAAGATGAGGCCCACCACCTCGGCGTCCCGGTTGATGACCGGGCTGCCGGAGTTGCCGCCGATGATGTCGTTGGTCGACACGAAATCGAGCGGGGTGGCGAGGTCCAGCTTGTCCCGCGCCTCCTTCCACCGCTCCGGCAACTGGAACGGCGGCCGGTCATCGAATTCGGCCGAGCGACCATACAGGCCGTAGAAGCTGGTCCGATACGGCGCGATGGTGCCGTTCATCGGATAGCCCTTGACCACACCGTCGGTGATGCGCAGCGTGAAGGTGGCATCGGGCGGCAGCGACGTGCCGTATGCCGCGAAGATCGCCCGCCCCACCTTTTCGGCGTTGGCGGACACGATGGCGTCGAGCCTCGCCTGGCGCATCCCCACCGGGGTGCCGAGCCGATCGATGGCGCGCGCCACCTTGATCAACGGATCGTCCGAGGCGGCCACCGCCGCGGCTCCGCCCTCGAGCAGCTGCTTCCGGAAGGCTGCGTCCTTGAGCCTGGTCCCCTCGATCAGGGCCTCCGCCGCCACTTCGGGGCTCCGGCCCGCCAGCACCGCGGCGAGGAACGGGTCGCCCTTGGGCAGCTCGGTCCGGGCCGCGCTGAGCTGCGAAGCAAGGGAGAGCTTCTCCAGCTCGAGATCGATCGGGACGTCCCGGGTGAGCGCGGCCCGCATGCTCTTCGGCGCGTCACCGCGGTAGGCAGGCAGGCGGAGCGAGTCGGGCAGCTTCTCCTGCGCGGGCAGCCGCACCAACAGCCCGGCGAAGTTGAGCAGCTGCGATCCGCTGAACCCGTAGTAGCGGACCGTGGGGTTGATGGCGGCCATCGCCTTCTGCGCCGCCGCGATCGCATCCCAGGCCCCGCCGTACTGGCGCCGCAGGGCCGGGTCGGCGTTGATCCGGCCCCGGAAGTCCCGCTCGAACGCGCGCTTCCTGGCCATGATCGTGCTGTCGAGCAGACCGGTCCGGTAGCCGGCAACGGCCTTCTGGGAGTTCTCGAGGGAGAAGATGACGTTCTCGAACCGGCGGCGATCCTCCTCACTCCTCCCGGCCAGCTCCTTGTAGAGCGCAATCTGGCGCTTGTAGGTGGCGAGCTGGGCAGGGTACTGGACGTCGCGCAGGTACTCCATCTGGGCCAGCGTGAGCAGCCGGCCGGTCGAGCCCGGGTTGCCGGTGACGAACACCAGGTCGCCTTCCTTCGCGCCGGCCGCGCTCCACTTGAAGTAGTGCTCGGGTTTGAGCGGGGCGCCGTTCTCGTACACGCGGAGCAGCGTCAGGTCGAGGTCGTAACGGGGATAGGTGAAGTTGTCCGGATCGCCGCCGAAGAAGCTGATGCTCTCTTCCGGCGCCATGACGAGCCGGATGTCCTGATAACGGCGGTAGCGGTACAGCGAATACATCCCGCCCTGATAGAACGAGACTACCTGGCAGACGAGGCCGGTGGTGCGGGCGCACTCGTCCTGGATGTCCTTGATGACGGCGTTGCGCTGATTCAGTTGAGCGGCGGGTGCGGTGGCGGTGACAGCGGCCCGGATCTTCGCGGTCACATCCTCGATCGACTGGAGCTGATCGGCGTACATGCCGCGGCACCGCGGCTCGTCATCGCGCGTCGCGGCCACGAAGCCCTTCTGCTGATAGTCGACGTCCCTGGACGGCGCCTCGGTGATGCACTCGCGTGCGCAGTGATGATTGGTCATCACCAGCCCGTCGGCCGACACGAACGAGGCGGAGCAGCCCGGCAGCCGGACCGAGCTGAGCCGCACGTGGTCGAGCCAGGCCTGATCGGGCGTGAACCCGTACCGGGCCTTCCAGTACTCCAGCGGCGGCGCATCGAAGGTCCACATCGTCCCGAACTCCTTGATGAAGCCCGGGACCGTGGTCGTGGCGGTGGTGGGCGCTTGCGCCCGCGCGGGAGCGATCGCGCCGAGGCCGCCTGCCAGGCAGGCGAGCGCCAGGGCGACGAGAGACCGACATGCAGTCCGTTTCATCGAGAGTGCCTTCTCCTGACTGGGGTGTGCCGCCCGGGCCTCGGGCGAGCGGAGTCCGCGAAACATAGGGCCGGCCCGCGCGGGGGGGCAGCGCGGCGCCGCTTCGTTGACGCCTCCCCGCGGCAAACCCTAAATTCCCCCGACCTTTCCCACCGGGCTTCATGGCGCGTCCCCTCATCATCGGCATTGTCGGCGGCACCGGGTCCGGCAAGACCACGGTGGCGAAGGCCATCCTCGACTCCCTCGCACCGGATGCGGCGTTCATCGACATGGACGCCTACTATCGCGACCTGGCGCACCTGCCGTTCGAGGAACGAGTCAAGGTCAACTTCGACCATCCGGACGCGTTCGACATGGACCTGATGGTGGAACACCTCACGCTGCTCGCGCAGGGGTATCCCATTGAGAAGCCGACGTACGACTACGCCGCGCACACGCGGGCCGCCGAGACGGTCATCGTGCGGCCCAGCGAGGTGATCCTGGTGGACGGGATCCTGCTCTTCGTGGACGCCCGGCTCCGGGAGATGTTCGACATCAAGATCTTCGTGGACGTGGACGACGATATCCGCTTCATCCGTCGGCTGCGGCGCGATACCCGCAAGCGAGGCCGCACCATGGATTCCGTCGTGGAACAGTGGATGACGACGGTCCGGCCGATGCACCGCGAGTTCGTCGAGCCCTCCAAGCGCTATGCCGACGTGATCCTGCCCGAAGGCGGGCACAACCGGATCGGAGTGGAAATGCTGCGGGCCCGCATCGAACTGGAGCTGACACGCCGGAGGCTCGGATGACGGGCGGATCGCTGCCGCCGGCTCCCCATGCGCTCCGGACCCTCCTTCAGGGCATCGTGGACTATGCGGGGCTCTTTCCCCCGGCGTCGCTCGGCATGCCCGAGGCGGTGACGAACTACGCCACGTATCTCGAATCGCCCGAGCGCTGGATGCTCGGGCGGTTCGTGGTGCCCGTGGCCCGCCTGCGCGAGTTCGAGGCGGCCGCCGACCTGCCCCTGGGCCTGAGTGGTGCGCCGTGGCAGATCACCGCCCTCCTCGGGTCGGACGTC
>JBMOPM010000119.1:0-7217 GCA_049323575.1 Gemmatimonadota bacterium
ATCGCCGTGGCGGAGAGCGGGATGACCTCTGCGGCGGACGTGGAAGCGGCCGCCGCCGCCGGCGCCGACGCGGTTCTGATCGGCGGCGCGCTCTCGGCGCCGGACTCTGCGGGGGCGCTGCTGGACGCCGTCACGCGGGTGCCGCGCCGTGGCCGTTGAGGCCAAGATCTGCGGGCTGACCCGGCCGGAGGATGCGGCGCTGGCCGTCCGTCTCGGCGCCGCCTATCTCGGCGTGGTCTTCGCCGGCGGACCGCGGGTGGTGACGAGGGTGCAGGCACGCGAAGTGGTGTGTGCGGCGGGCAGGGTGCCGGTGCTGGGGGTGTTCGCCGGTCAATCGCTGGATGAGATCCTCGAGGTGTGCCGGGAGACGGGCCTCAGGGGCGTACAGTTGCACGGCGGATATGACGCGCCTGCCGCCGACGCGCTGCGGCGTGAGGGTCTGGTGGTGTGGCGCGTGGCGAGGCTCGCCGGGCGGTTCGGGCCGGGCGCGCTTGCGGCGTTCGCGGCGGGTGCCGATGCGGTGCTGGTAGAGCCCAGGGTGGAGGATCGGCTCGGCGGGGCCGGCGTGCCGCTGCCGCTCGAGCTTGCCGCACGGGCCCGGCAGGAGCTGGCGGACCACCGCATGGTCCTCGCCGGCGGGCTCACGCCCGAATCGGTGAGCCGGGCGATGACCCTCGTTCAACCGGACCTGGTCGATGTAAGTTCAGGGGTTGAATTGGCGCCAGGCATCAAGGACCCTGACCGGCTCGCCCGGTTCCTGGAGGCAGTCGTTGGCCATCACGCTCCCACCTGAACCCGCCGTCGCCGGCCGATTCGGGCCGTACGGCGGCCGCTATGTGCCCGAGACGCTCATCGGCGCGCTGGACGAGCTGTCCGCGCTGTACGATGGCGTGCGCGTCGACCCGGCGTTCTGGGCGGAGTTCGATGCTCTCCTCCAGGAGTACGTGGGCCGGCCGTCGCCGCTCACGGCCGCACCTCGCCTGAGCGAGGCGGTGGGTGCCCGCGTGGTGCTCAAGCGCGAGGACCTGAACCACACCGGCGCTCACAAGATCAACAACACGATCGGGCAGGCACTGCTCGCCCGGCGGATGGGCAAGCGCCGCATCATCGCCGAGACCGGGGCAGGACAGCACGGGGTGGCAACGGCCACCGTCTGCGCGCGTTTCGGACTGGAGTGCGTGGTGTACATGGGCGCGGAGGACGTGGAGCGCCAGGCGCTCAACGTCTACCGCATGCAGCTCCTCGGCGCCAAGGTGGTGCCCGTGGAATCCGGCACCCGAACGCTCAAGGATGCCACCAACGAGGCGCTGCGCGACTGGGTCACCAACGTCCCCACGACGCATTACATCATCGGCTCGGTCGTGGGACCCGATCCGTTCCCGCGCATGGTGCGGGACTTCCAGTCGGTCATCGGCCGCGAAGCGCGGTCCCAGATGCTCGAGCGTTACGGCCGGCTGCCCGGCACCGTGGTGGCGTGCGTAGGCGGCGGCTCGAATGCCATGGGCATGTTCGCGGGCTTTCTCGACGATGCGGACGTCCGCCTCGTGGGCGTCGAGGCAGCGGGCGAGGGCATCGCCAGCGGTCGCCACAGCGCGACGCTCTCCGCCGGCTCCCCCGGCGTGCTGCACGGCAGCCTGAGCTATCTGCTGCAGGACGACGACGGCCAGGTCCTGCCGGCTCATTCGGTCTCCGCCGGCCTCGACTATCCCGGCGTGGGCCCCGAGCACAGCTGGCTGCACGACACCGGCCGCGTGCGCTATGAGTCGGTTACCGATGCGGAGGCGCTGCGCGCCTTCCGGAATGTCTGCCGGCTGGAGGGCATCATCCCGGCGCTCGAGACCGCGCATGCCTTCGCCTGGGTGGAGCAGCAGCAGGGGCAGTGGGCCGCCGATGAGCTGGTGCTGGTCTGTCTGAGCGGCCGCGGCGACAAGGACGTGGCCCACGTGGCGAAGCTGCTCGGGGACGCAGTGTGACGACCGCGCCCGGCATGGGTGTGACCACGCCGCAGCACATCGAGGAGCTGCTCCGCACTCTCGCCAAAGCGCTGCGGGCCTTCCAGATGTACCTCCCGAACAACCCCATGTACCACCGCGCCATCCAGCAGGTGGGCGATGCGTTCCGGCCCGTCTGGCAATCCATCGACCAGCTCGTGCTGGCGGTGGGGGAGACGGAGTTCCTGTGGGAGGACAGCGTCGTCTACAGCCAGCCCGCGCGGAGCGAGAGCCTCGCGTGGATGATGTACAAGGACGGCATGCGTTTCCTCACCCTGCGCCCGGGGGTCGAGCACAGCGAGATCGTCACCTTCCTCCAGGTCCTCGGCAAGGCGCGGCTCCTCCCGTCCGACGCCGGCGACGACCTGCGCACCCTGCTCTGGGAGCACGACTTCAACTACATCGACACCCGTTTCCTCGAGGGCGTGACCGAGGGCGACGTCGAGGGCCTCGAGGCGGGGACCGGCTTCGCCGCCGGGGTCGCGCCCGAGCCCGAACGCACGGCCCGCGAGGTACGGGCGGAGGTCGAGCAGCAGCCGCAGCGCCAGCCGGGCATCGTGGATCTCGAAGACTTCGATTCCACGCTCTACTTCCTCGAGCCGGGCGAGGTGGAGTACGTCACCCGCGAGGTGGAGCGCGAATACGCGCGGGACGTGCGGGCCAGCGCGATGACTGTCCTGTTCGATGTCTTCGAGCTGCAGGAAGACCCGGCCGTCCGCGACGAGATCCTCGGCATCCTCGAGGCGCTGTTCCCCAACCTGCTCACCCACGGCGAGTTCCGCGCGGCGGCCGCGGTGCTCCGGGACATGCGGCTGCTGGCGCAGCGCGCGCCGCGCCTGACGGAGTCCCAGCGGCAACGCCTCATGGCCTTCGAGGTCCGCCTGAGCGAGCCCGGCATCCTGCAGCAGCTCCTGGACTCGTTCGAGGCGGCACCCATGCCGCCCTCGCCCGACGACGTGGGCGACCTGCTCAAGGAACTCAATGCGTCGGCCCTGGAGACGCTGGTCCGGTGGATCCCGCGCTCGCCGTCCGGCCCGATCCGCGAGCTGCTCGAGGCCGCCGCCGACCGGATCGCCGCCAATCACCCGCAGGAAATGCTGCGCCTGCTCAGGACCGCCACGGCGGAGGCGCTGCTCGGTGTGATCGGCATCGCCGAGCGGCGCCAGCTCCAGAGCGCGGTCCCCGGGCTCGCCGAGGCCCTGGGGCACGCCGAGGTCCCCATCCGCCGGGCCGCGGTCTCGGCGCTCGCGGCGATCGGCACGCCCGGCGCGCTCACCGCGCTGGACCGGGCGCTGGACGACAGCGAACGCGCCGTGCGGCTGGCCGCGGTGCGCGAGGTGGGAAAGCGCGCCTTCCGCGGCTCGTTGCCCAGGGTGGAGATCGTCGTGCATGGCAGGCTGAACAGGGGGCGGGAGATGGACCTCGAGGAGCGGCGCGCGTTCTATGAGGCGTACGCGCAGATCGCCGGGGCTGCCGCGGTGAAGACGCTGGAGGCGCGGCTCCTGCCCCGCGGCCTGTTCCGCCGGCGGGAGCCGCCGGAAGTGCGGATCTGCGCGGCCTTCGGGCTCGGCAAGATCCCGACGCCCGAGGCCCATGCCGTGCTCGAGCGGGCCAGCGCCGATCCCGATCCCAAGGTGCGCAACGCTGTCAGCCGCGCGCTCAAGGAGATCACTGGCACGTGACCGAGCTCGACCGGCCCCGCCCGTCGGACGCCGCGACGGATGCGTTCCTGCGCCAGAGCGGGCGCGCGCTGCTGCTGAGCCTGCACGCGGCGCTGCGCAGCCTCAAGCTGTATCCGCTGGAGAACGCCACCGTGCAGAAGGCGCTGGACGACCTGATGGTGGCTACCCGCCCGGTGCTCGAGGCCGAAGGCCGGATCGAGATGCGGCTGGCCGGCGACTTCATTTTCGTCAACTCCACCCGGCTCCGGCTGGAGATGGACAACTATGCGTCGTTCAGCCAGCTCCTCACCGTCTTCCGGTCCTTCGAGATCGGCACGCTCCGGGTCAGCGAGGGGATCCAGCGGCGCGACTGGCAGGTGTTCCTGAGCCTGCTGCTGAGCCTCGCATCCCGGGCCGGCGGCGAGGAGGTGCTGGGCGAGCTCAAGCAGCGGATGGCAGCGGCCGAGGTGACGAGCATCGAGGTGGCCTTCGGGCTCGACGCCGAGGCCCTCGAGGCAGCCGAGGAAGCGCGGGAAGCCGCCAAGCGGACCTACGCGCAGGGCGTGGCCGTAACCAAGGAGCTGATGAACGGGATCCGCCTGGGCCGGACGACCAACCTCAAGCGGGTCAAGCGCGCGGTGCAGAGCATCGTGGACCAGGTGCTCACGAACGACATCTCGCTGATCGGGCTCACCACGCTGCGCGACTACGATGAATACACGTTCACCCACTCGGTGAACGTCTGCATCTTCTCGGTGGCGATCGGCCGGAAGGTGGGACTCTCCCGGCTGCAGCTCTACGACCTGGGCCTGTGTGCGCTGCTGCACGACGTGGGCAAGGTGCGCATCCCGGTCGAGGTGCTCAACAAGACCACCGGCCTGGACGAGGCCGAGTGGCGGCTGATGCAGTCCCACCCGTGGCGGGGCGCGCTCGCCCTGTTCTCGATGCGCGGCTACGAGGAGACGCCCTATCGCGCTATCCTCACCGCCCACGAGCACCACATGAAGACGGACCTGACCGGCTACCCCCGCTGCCTCCGGCCGCGGGAGCTGGGCATTTTCTCCCGCATCGTGGCCGTGGCGGACGGCTTCGACGCCGCCACCACCCGGCGCAGCTACCAGACCATCCCGATCCAGCCCGACCAGGTGCTCCGCGAGATGTGGGAGAATCCGAAGCGGGGCTACGATCGCGTGCTGGTCAAGGCGCTGATCAATCTCCTCGGCATCTATCCCGTGGGGACCTGCGTCATCCTCGATACCATGGAGGTGGCGCTGGTGGCGGGACCGAGCCCCGACCCGAACTACCTCAACCGGCCCATGGTGCGCGTGGTGCTCGACAGCGTCGGCGCCCCCGAGCCGCCCCCGGGCGTGCTGGTGAACCTCACCGACCAGGACCTCTCGGGCAACTTCCTGCGCTCGATCGTGAAGGTCACTGATCCGGCGCGCTACGGGATCAACGTCGGCGATTACTTTGTCTGAGTCCCGGCTCACCGCCGCGTGGCGCGATCTGCGCGCGCGGCGCCGCATCGCGCTGATCCCGTATCTCACTGCGGGCTATCCGTCACCGGCCGAGGGGCTCGACGCGCTGCGCACAGCCGATCGCTGGGCGGACATCATCGAGGTGGGCGTGCCGTTCAGCGACCCGCTGGCCGACGGTCCCACCATCCAGCGCTCCACGTTCGAGGCGCTGCGACAGGGCATGACCCTGCAGCGCACGCTCGACCTCGTGGCAGAGGCGCGGCTGGAGAAGCCCGTCGTGCTCTTCAGCTACCTCAACCCGATCCTCCACTACGGCCTCGAGCGGCTGCTCGCGGCGGCGCGCGACATCGGTGTGGCCGGTCTGCTCCTCACCGACCTGCCGGCGGGCGCCGACCCCGCGATGGAGCGCGTGGTGCGGGCGAGTCCGCTCGACCTGATCCGCCTCGTCGCGCCCACCACCGCGGCCGATCGGGTGGCCGCCGCGGTGGCCGGCGCGGAGGGATTCATCTACGTCGTGGCCCGGTTGGGGGTGACGGGAGCGCGGGACACCCTGCCGCCGGACCTGACGGACACCGTCAGCCGGGTGCGCGCGGCCACCACGCTGCCGGTGGCGGTGGGCTTCGGCATCTCCAATCCGGAGCAGGCGCGGGTCGTCGCAGGGCTGGCGGACGGGGTGGTGGTGGGCAGCGCGCTGATCGACATCCTCGCGCGCGATGGCGTGCCCGGGGCTGACCGGTTCCTGCGGCACCTGCGCGAGGCACTCGATGCCGCGGAGGTCGTGCATGGCGATTGACGTGCGCCCGCTCCTCCGCCACTATGCGCTGGTCATCGCCGTCGGCGGCGGTGCGCTTCTCGCCGCGGTGCTGGTCACCGATCTCCGCTGGCTCGACATGCCGGCGGCCGTCGCGGGACTGACCGCGACCGTGTTCGCGCTCCGGGCCGCGCCCGTGCGGCTCAGCAAGTACTCCTACCTCACGCAGACCGGCGTCCCCGCGCTCGTGGGCGTCGTTGCCGTGGGGGCACCGGCGACGGCGCTCGCGCTCTATGTCGGCACCCTCGCAGCCGACATCCTGTGGCTGCGCAAGCCGGCCGCCGCCGGGTTCATCAACGCAGGGCGCGAAGTCATCGCGCTCATCGTGGCGGCCGGCGCCTACGCCGCCGTCCTCAGGCTGAGCGGGGACCCCGGGCTCTCCCTCGATGCGCTGCCTGCGCTCGCCACGCTGATCTGCCTCTATTTCTACGCCTCGCGCACGCTGTTCTACTTCACGCTGCTCCTCCGCGCCAAGCTGGCGAGCGAGGAGCGGCTGCTGATCCTGCGCTGGGAGATCGTCTCCTACCTGCTCACGCTGGTGACGTCGGGAGTGATCCTGGCCGCCCTCGCGACCCTCGCACCTGCGGGCTGGATCGCGGTGATCATCGTGCTCGGCGTGCTCGGGCTGCTCACCAAGCGGATCGTCGAGGAGGCCATCGCCGCGGAGGACCTGAACAAGGTCCACCAGATGGAGTCGCTGATCGCGAGCAACATCAGCCTCACGGACTCCTTTCAGCAGATCGAGCGCCTCGCATATCGGCTCCTCGACTGGGGCGATCTGCGGATCTACCGCCTGGACAACGGCACCGCCACCCTGGTCTACCGCGGTACCCTGGGCCGTTCCGGCCGGAGCGAGCCGCCGCCGTCGCTGGCCGGGCTCCGCGACGAGGTGCTGGCGCGGGGGGAAGCCCTGGTGGTGACGGAGACCGCGCAGGACAGTCGCACCGCCGCGCTGGGCCTCGCCGCGGGGAGCCTGATCATTCACCCGCTGCGCCTCGGCGACCGGGTGATCGGCTGCATCGAGCTGGAGCATCACCGCCGCCACGCCTATCGCAACAATGACCTCGCGGCCCTCTCCACCGTGGCGGCGCAGGTGGCCACCGCGATCCACATCGCGGACCTGCGCCGTCCGCTCGTCAGCACCGTCGAGCAGATCGGGCTCCAGGTGCAGGCCCTGGCCCGCGCCGCCGAGTCGCTGCGCAACACGGGCGGCGCCCTCATCACCGCCTTGCGCGCCATCCGCAGCACCGCCGCGGAGCAGGAGCTGTTCGTGTCC
>JBMOPM010000120.1:0-7187 GCA_049323575.1 Gemmatimonadota bacterium
CGCCGCGGAGTGCGCTGCGCGCGGCGAGTGCGCCGAGACCGGCCTGCTCCGGCGGCTCGAAGGGCAGGCGGGCAACGTACACGCCCACAGTGACCAGTGGCGCGCCCGGCTTCCTGCGCACGAGCAGGTCGGCCCCGGGCAGGGCGGCGTGGAGCACGCCGTACTGCTCGCGGCGCGGCGACGGGCGCGCGGGCGCGGGGGCGAGGGCGGGGACCTCGGGCGGCGCCAGCGGCGTGAGCGCACTCACCGCGAAGGCCGAGGCGAGGAGATCGACCGTGAACTCCTCGCCCCGGTCGCGCGGATGGTACACCAGGCCCGAGACGGCATCCGGGGCGAGGTGCCGCTCGGCCACACGGCGGACGTCATCCGCCGTGACCAGCTGGAGCGCGACGTAGTCGCGATCGATGAGATCGTACCCGTCCAGTGCCTCGGCGGCGGCGAGCGCGGCGGCGCGCCCGTCCATCGACTCGAGCCGGCGGGCGTAGCGGGCGAGCAGCAGCCGGCGGGCGCGCTCGAGGTCCGCCGGCGCCGGACCCGCGAGCGCCAGCCGCGTGGTGGCGGTGGCGAGTCCGTCCACGATCTCCCGCATCCGCTCCGGCTCCGATTCCGTGCCGAGGGAGAACACGCCGAGCTCCGTGGGCGCGAAGCTGTGCGCACCGACCGCCGTGGCGATCCCCGGCTGCCGCAGTGAGCGGTAGAGCCAGCTTCCGCGGCCCGCGCCCAGTACCGCAGCGGCGAGGTCGAGCGGCGCGGCGTCGGGATGGAGCGGGGGCACCGTGCGCCAGCCCACCACCAGCTCGCTCTGTGCCACGTCGCCGCGCAGCGTGCGCGCCCGCACCTCACGGCGAAGCGGCTCCTCCGGCGAGCGGTCCACCGCGCCGGGGCGGGGTTCCCACCTGCCGAACAGATGCTCCACCCGCCGCAGCGTCTCGTTCGCGTCGAGGTCGCCCACCACCGCGACGATGGTGCGCTCGGGCACGTAGCGCGAGCAGTAGTAGTTCCAGACGTCGTCACGGGTGAAGCTGGCCAGCGTCTCCTCGGTGCCGATGCGCCAGCGCCGGATGCGGTGCCGGTCGAACATCACCTCGTGGAGCGTCTCGTAGGCCACGGCGGAGGGCGTGTCGCGCTTGCGCCTGGCCTCCTGGACGATCACCTGCAGCTCGCGTCTCAGCTCGTCCGCATCGAGCAGCGGATGCTGGAGCGCGTCCGCCTGGATGTCGAGTGCCACGTCGAGCCCCGAGGCGGGCAGCACGGTGTAATAGGCCGTGTAGTCGTAGCTGGTGCCGGCGTTGAGATAGCCGCCCGCGGCCTTGGTTTCCCGGGCGATCATGCCCACCCCGCGCCGCGGCGTCCCCTTGAAGTACATGTGCTCGAGCACGTGCGAGATGCCGGCCCAGTGATCCGGCTCATCGAAGAAACCGGCCTGCACATGGGTGACCACCGCCACGACGGGCGCCGATGGGTCCCGCTGCACCAGCACGCGGAGGCCATTCGGCAGCACTGCGCGCTCGACGCCCTCCGTCCACCGCCGGGTCATGCGCGCCCGCCCGAGCCCATCGGCTTCACCCGGAGCACCCACACCGCCGCCGCGACCAGCGCCGCACCCCACAGGAGCACGCGCACGAGGTCCATGCCCCGGGGCACCGGCGACGTCACGTTGGCGAGGTGAAAGGGCGGCAAAGCCGCCGCCACCCAGCGCGCGGCCCACGGCAGCTCGAAGCCGTGCTCGAGTGCGGACCCCAGCGCCTCCTCGACGGCAAACATCGTGAGCGCCGGAGTCCAATCCCACCGGAACAACGTCGACAGCAGAAACACGAGACCACCAAGGAGCAGATACGTGAGCTCGAGGTTGATGAGCAGCGACCACTCGAAGCGCGGGCGGCCCGGCCCGAGCGCCACGCCGGCCCAGATCAGCGGCATGCTGCCCCCGACCGCAACAGCCCCCACCAGCCAGCGGATCAGGTAGTGGGTGGCCGGTCGCACCGGCTTGCTGAATATCTCACGATAGTACCCCTGCACCCGATCGGTGCTCACCATGCCGCCGGTGGCCAGCAGCACGAAGGGCCACGAAAGCTGGGCCAGGATGCCAGACATGGCGCCGTCGGGCGAGACGAGACCGCTGTCGGGACCCGCGATCACGAGCCGCGACACGATCAAGGACGCCAGCACGATCGCCCCCAGCATCAGCACGCCGGGACCGCGAAGGAAATCGCGGACCATCCACGGCGCATACCGCAAGGGGGATCGGTTCACCGGTCGCCCTCCACGGCCGCGCGGAACTCCGATTCCAGCCGACCCTCCTCCGGGCCGAACGCGGTCACCAGCCCGCCGGCGGCGATGAGCGCGGAGAGCCCCGCATTGAGCGCGGCCAGGTCTCCCCGCACCCGGAATTCGAGCGGGCGACCGGGCACCGCCTCGGCACCGGGGAAGACCGCCGCCAGCTCCGCATTCGGCGCCGCGAGCGTCAGACGCCAGGCTCCGGCGTGCGCGTGCGTGCCGCTCTGCACCACACGCTGCAGTCGCCCGCGGTGGAGGATTGCCACGCGATCGGCCACCCGCTCCAGCTCGTCGAGATTGTGCGAGGCGATGAGGATGGCCCGCGACGGCCGCCGGAGGTCCCGCACGATGTCGCGGAAGCGCGCGGTCCACACCGGATCGAGCCCGTGCGTGGGCTCATCGAGGATGACGAGATCGCTCCCGCCGATGAGCGCCTGGGCCAGACCGAGGCGCTGCAGCGTGCCCTTCGAGAGCTGCCGGACTTCCCTGGTCCGGTGCTCCGCCAATCCGAAGTCCTCGATCGCCTGCTCGGCCCGCGCGCCAACCTCCGCCGGGGGCAGCCCGGCGAGCGTGGCGAAGCGGCGGAGCGCGGCGTCCACCGTCCAGCGAGGCGGGATCGCCACCAGCTCGGGGAGATAGGCCACGCCTTCCCGCTCGACGTAGGCCCGCGGGCGCATCCCCGCAATGCGCACGAGGCCGGCCGTCGGCTCGAGAAATCCGAGCAGCAGCGAGATCAACGTGGACTTGCCGGCGCCGTTGGGCCCGGCAACGCCGAAGACCTCTCCCTGCCTGATGGTCAGGGAGAGGTCCTCGATCGCCGCGACGGACCGCCGGCGGAGGAGGGACCGGTAGATCTTCCCGGTGCCCTCGAAGGTGATCACTGGATGATCCGGAGCACCCCCGCCTCGGCGCTGCCACGAATGAAGGCTTCGGCGTCGGTGACCGGGATGACCACGCCGGTCTCGGCGCGGCCTCGCTGCGCCAGCGTTGACATGAACTCGCCGAGCGACGCGCCAGCCCCATCCCCTTCGGCGGCCTTCATCTGGAGCAGGATCTCGTCCCACGTGCCGCGGAACAGCTTGCCGGAGAGCGTCGCGACGACATGCTCCGCGCCGTAGGTGGCCTGGCGCCGCTGCATCGCGTGCAGTTCGGTGAGCAGCGTGCCGAACAGCTCGAGCTGGTTCGGGTCGCGCACGGTGCCGTCCGGCTGCTGCGCCTCGATCTCGGCGAGCAGCAGGTCCACGGAGTCCGGCTCCCCCGCGAGGTCAGCCAGACGCGTGAGCCACGGCACGAGCTCGGGATCGTCCTCCGGCAGACGGTAGATCGCCTTCTTCAGCTCGATGAAGCGCCACACTCCCAGCTCGTCGAAGTGCTCGTGGGGCTCGGTGCGCTCGAGATGGTGCAGCGCCGCCTCGGATTCGCCGCGGTCGTAGAGGACGTTGGCGAGATAGATCCTGGCCTCGGCATAGCGCGGGTCGAGCTCGAGTGCGCGGCGGAGCCAGAACAGCGCGGCGGCATCCTGGCCCAGGCGGTGCGAGGCGTAGCCCATGCAGGCCGCGGCGTCGGGGCAGTCCGGCTGGGCGTTGGCCGCCAGCTCGAAGAAGCGCTGGGCCTGCGCGATGCGATTCTCCCGGAACAGCGAGCGGCCGATCTGCAGCATCAGCTCGTGGTCGTCGTGGAAGCCGAGCTGCAGAATCCGGTCGAACGCCTTCATGGCGCCGACGACGTCGCCGAACTTGAGGAGCGTCTCGCCGAGGCCGGCGAGGGCGTCCTCGTGGTCGGGATCGAGGGCCACGGCGGCCTCGAAGGACCGGCGGGCCCAGGCGTAGTCCTCCCGGCCGAGGTAGGCGTAGGCCATGCCGACATGGAGTTCGACCGCGCCGGGATAGACCTCGAGCCCATCGCGGAGCAGCTCGATGGCCTCGTCGTATCTGCCTTCGTTGTAGAGCTGGTGGGCTTGTTCGTCGAAGTCGTCGGAGCTGCGGAATCCAGCCGACATCGGCATCAGCCTCGCGGTGGGTGTTGCTAATAGTAAGGAAGTGAATGAGTTGGATCAAGACATGTGAAGAGATGCACGAGGAGGGGCCGGGAGGGGCCCTTGCGGGACCGGGCCGCGGGGCCGATATTACTGACTGGTCAGTTAGTAACATGGAGCGCGACATGGCTAGCGACACCGCGACCGATACCCAACCCCGCTGGCACCGCCGGCCCGACGACCGGCCCGACGAGATCCTCGACGCGGCGTGGGCCGTCTTCGCCGAGCAGGGCTTCGCCCGCGCCAGGCTGGAGGACGTGGCGCGCCGGGCCGGCGTCAGCAAGGGCACGGTCTATCTCTATTTCGACAGCAAGGAGACGCTCTTCCGCGAGGTCATCCGCTCGAAAGTCGTGACGTGTGTCCTCGAGGGCGAGGAGTTCGTGCGCGCGCACGAAGGCCCGACGAACGAGCTGCTGAGCACGCTCATCGCGCGCATGTGGCAGGTGATGGGCGACGAGGTGCGGGTCCAACTGCTCCGACTCGTCCACGCGGAGCTTCCCAACTTTCCCGAAGTGGCGCGTTTCTACTTCGAGGAAGTCATCCTGCGCAGCCGGCGCATGCTGGAGAGCGTGATCCGCCGGGGCATCGAGCGCGGCGAGTTCCGCCCGGTGTCGCCCGAGTTCGTGGCGCGTGCGATCCCCGCGATGGTAATGCAACTGAGCTCGGTGCGATGCTTCTTCGCCCGGTACGACAACTATCGCCCATCGGGCGAGGAGATGGCCCGCGCCATGACCGATCTGGTGCTCGAGGGTCTGCGGGCGCGGACGCCTCTGGCGGAGGTGGCATCGTGAGCCGCCATGTAATCACCGCGCTGGTCCTGGCGGCGGCGCCGCTGCTGCCGGCCTCGGCGCAGGTGCGAGCCGATTCGACCTCGGGGCCACGCCCCGTGCGCCTCACCGCGCCGCTCACCCTGGTGCAGGCCGTGGAGCTGGGCCGCCGCCAGGCGGTGGCCGCCACCGTGGCGCGGGTCAACACCCGGGTGGCCCAGGCGCGCGTGGGTCAGCGCCGGGCCGACCTCCTGCCGTTCGTCGCGGGCTCGGCGAGTTACACTCGCAACACCGTGAACCTCGACGAATTCGGGCTCGAGATCCCCGGCGCGCCGAAGGTGACCGATCCGTTCGACATCTGGCGGCTGCAGCTCCGCGCGTCCCAGACGCTGGTGGATCTGCCGGCCTTCACGCGGCTGGCCGCGGCGCGGGATTCCGTCATCGCCGCGGGACTCGACGCGGAGGCGGCGGGTAACCTGGCCGGGGCCACTGCCGGTCTCGCGTACCTGCGCCTCCTGAGCGCGCATTTCACGGTGCAGGCCCGCGAGGCGGACAGCGCGGTCGCGTTCGAGCTGCTGGAACAGGCGAAGCAGCTCACCGACGCCGGCGTGGCGCCGGCGATCGACCGCACGCAGAACGAGGTCAACTTCGCCACGGCGCGCGGGCAGCTCGTCGTGGCGCGGAACGAACGCGACCGGGCCCGGCTCGACCTGCTCCGCGCGCTCTTCCTCCCGCTCGACACCGAGGTGCCGCTGCCGGACGACGTGGCTCCCGCCGAGCAGGAGGCAATCCCCACCGATCCGGCCGAGGCGGTGGCGTTCGCCCTCGCGCATCGGCCCGAGCTCGAGGCCGAGCGCCAGCGCACCGATCTCGCGCGGCGCCAGGCCCGGGCCATCCAGCACGAGAACCTGCCCACCATGGGCGTGAGCGGTGGAGTCAACGAGAGCGGGCGGAGCGAACTCCGCAGTTCCTGGTACATCCAGGTGGGTGTGCAGGTCCCGATTCTCGACGGCCTGCGCCGGCAGAAGCGCGCCCAGGAACAGGCCGTTCGCATCGAGTTGCAGCAGCTCCGCGAGCAGGACCTCGCGCAGCAGATCGAGCAGGATGTCCGCAAGGCGCTGCTGGATCTGGCCTCCGCCCGCGAGCAGGTGGCCGTGGCGCGCGAGCGTCTGCGGCTCGCGCGGCAGCAACTGGAGCAGGCGCAGGAGCGCTTCAACGCGGGCGTCGCCGGCAGCGTGGAGACCACGCAGGCGCAGGCCGCGTTGACCAGCGCGCGGGACGCCCTGATCCAGTCGATGATCAACTTCGGCACGGCCCGGGTGAGCGCCTACCGCGCGCTCGGCGCCCTGGACCAGCTCAGATAGCCCGCGCCGTCGCGGCGCGTGAAGTCAGTGTCAGCTACCCCGTCAACCGTCAGGAAGCAGGAAGGCAGTAACCCGATGGCTACTCAACTCCGCCCTGAATCGGCCGCCGAGGCTCCCCCGCTGGAGGTGGCCTCCACGCCGGCTCCCAGGCCGAACCGCGTGCCGCTGCTCATCGTCGGTGTCGTGGCGCTCGCGGTCGCCGGCTGGGGTGGGCAGCGCTACCTCTACGCCCGCACCCACGTCACGAGCGACAACGCCCAGGTCGAAGGCCACATCACCCCGATCTCGCCGAAGGTGCAGGCGTTCGTCTCGCGCGTGCTGGTGGACGACAACCAGCAGGTGCAGGCGGGCGACACGCTCGTGGTGCTCGACGACCGCGATCTCAGGGTGCGCCTCGAGCAGGCGCGCGCCGAGCTGGCCAGCGCCGAGGCGGCCGTGGGCACGGCTCGGCGCACGGGCCAGGCGCGGGCCCAGCTCGCCATGAGCCGGGCCCAGGCGGCGGGCGCCGAGGCCGCCGTTGCCTCGGCCGAGGCGCAGTTCACGAAGGCCGCCGCCGACCTGGAGCGCTATCGACGGCTCGCGGAGCGGAAGATCATCGCCCCGCAGCAACTGGATGCCGCCCAGGCCGCGTACGATGCCGCCAGGGCCAACCTCGAGGCGGCGCGCAAGCAGGCCGCGGCCGCGGGGAACCAGGTGCAGGCCATGGATGCGGCGCTGGAGAGCGCGAACGCCCGGCTCGCGGGG
>JBMOPM010000121.1:0-7178 GCA_049323575.1 Gemmatimonadota bacterium
CCTGCGAGCCTCGAAGGCCTCACGACCGCGGAGATTCTGGCCGCAGAGCCCGCGCCGAAGAAGGGGCGCAGCCGCAAGCCGCAGACGGCCAAGACCCTCGGCGTCTACGACGCCGATCGCGACATCCTCGACCAGTACCTGTACGAGGTGAGCATGACCCCGCTGCTCACCCCCCAGCAGGAGATTGCCATTGCCCGGCGGGTGCGCGCGGGCGATCAGGAGGCGATGCAGGAGCTGGTCAAGCGCAACCTGCGCTTCGTGATTTCCGTCGCGAAGAAGTACCAGAACCGCGGCCTGCCGCTCACCGACCTGATCGGCGAGGGCAACGTGGGGCTGCTCACCGCGGCCCGGAAGTTCGACCCCGACCAGGGCGTCAAGTTCATCTCCTATGCGGTGTGGTGGATCCGGCAGGCCATCCTCGCCTCGCTCGCGCGCCAGGGGCGGACGGTGCGGGTGCCGCTCAACCGTACGGCCGATCTCTCCCGCATCGTGCGCACGTCGGAGGCGCTCCGTCAGGAACTCCGGCGCGAGCCCACGCCCGAGGAGATTGCGCACGCCACCGGTCTCTCGCTCGAGGTGGTGCAGTCGCTCGCGGCGCTCAACACGAGCGACGTGCGGCTCGACGCTCCGCTTGATCCCGAGGGCGACCGCTCGCTGATCGACCGGTTCGTCGCCGAGGACCACGCCGATGCCGAGGAGGAGGCGATGGACCGCTTCCTCTCCGACGAGATCGAACAGGCACTGCGCACGCTGCCCCCCCGCGATGCCAAGGTGCTCAAGCTGTACTTCGGGCTGGATGGCGGTCGGGAGCACACGCTGGAGGAGATCGGCGGGATGCTGGGCGTGACCCGGGAGCGGGTGCGCCAGCTGCGGGATCGCGCGCTCAAGCGGCTGCGCGAGGGCGAGGTGGGACGGGCCCTCGCCTCGTTCGCGGCCTAGCGGCGGCTCGACCGGGCGGGGCGGCCGGTCCGGACCGGGGTGCAGGGGCGGCCCGACGGGTCGCCCCTACACGTTTCGCGCGGCGCGCCCTACCTTCTGACCGTGCCTCCTGCCTCACTCGTGCTTTCCCATCCCCGCGTGGCCGTGAGCCGGCTGGGCCGCGCTGCCGTGGCGGCTTGGCGTGCGCTCCGCGATGTGCGCACCTGGGGTCCGCTCCTGCCGGGCCAGATGCGGTGGCTCGGTGTGGATTCGGTGCCGATCGCCGTGTTTATCGCGATCTTCACCGGCATCGTCCTCGCGCTGCTGGCGTCGTACATCTTCACCGGCACCGTACCGCTCTACTTCGTGGGCGCGCTGGTGGGCAAGGCGGTGATGATGGAGCTGGCCCCGGTGCTCACGGGCATGGCGCTGGCCGGCCGTGTGGGGGCCAACATCGCCGCCGAGGTGGGCACCATGCGCGTGACCGAGCAGGTGGACGCGCTCGAGACCCTCGCCTACGACCCGCATGCGTATCTCACCGTCCCGCGCGTGGTCGCGGCGACGCTGATGTTCCCGGTGGTGACCGCCTTCGCCATGGCGGTCGGCGTCGGGACCGGCTGGATCACGGCCATCAACCTGCTCGACATGTCTTCGCAGGAGTTCGTCAAGGGTCTCCGGCTGTTCTACCGGTTCAAGGACATCTGGTTCGGGCTGCTCAAGAGCGCGAGCTTCGGCACCGCGGTGGCGCTGATGGGCGCGCTGGCGGGCCTGCGCACGCGGGGCGGCGCCGAGGGCGTGGGCCGCTCCACGACCCGCGCGGTAGTGCTGGGGTGCGAAGCCATCCTCGTGCTCGACGCCTTCTGGGCCCTCGTGCTCCTGTGACATGATCCGCTTCTCCGACGTCCACAAATCGTTCGGCGTCAAGACCGTGCTCCGCGGCTTCTCGCTGGAGGTGCCGGAAGGCGAGACCACGATCCTCCTCGGCTATTCCGGCAGCGGGAAGAGCGTCGCGCTCAAGCACATCGTCGGCCTCATCGAGCCCGACGCCGGCTCGGTCGAGGTGGACGGCCGGATCGTGAGTGACCTCGACCATGCGGACCTCGACGCCCTCCGCCGCGAGATCGGCTACGTGTTCCAGTTCGCTGCGCTGTTCGACTCGCTCAGCGTGGGGGACAACATCCGGCTCGGGCTCAAGCGGCGCGGGCTCGACCCCGCCGAACTGGAGCGGCGCGTGCGCCACAGTCTCGACGTGGTGGAGCTGGGCCACGCGATCGAGCAGAAGCCGGCGGAGCTGTCGGGCGGCATGCGCAAGCGTGTGGGGATTGCGCGGGCGATCGCCCTCAGGCCGCGCTACATTCTCTACGACGAGCCGACCACCGGCCTGGACCCGGTGACGTCCGCGGTGATCAACGAACTGATCGTGCGCACGCGGGACGAGACCGGGGCGACCGCGCTGGTCGTCACCCACGATCTCGCGAGCGCGTACGCCGTGGGGGACCGGATGGCGATGCTCTACGAGGGGCGCATCCGGCAGGCGGGCACGGTGCCCGAGATGCGCGCCAGCCTGGATCCGGTCGTGCGCCAGTTCCTCGATGGGCGGCCCGAGATGCCTCCGTCGCCGGCCGGCGGGGCGCCGCCGCTGGTGGAGCAGGCGCAGGAGGAGGTGAGGTTGTCGTGAAACGGGGCAACGAATTCGTCGTGGGGCTCACCATCCTGGCGGGCATCGCCGTGGTGGTCGCGGCCGCCCTGTGGCTCAGCGAGACCCGGCTCGGGCGCGGCGACCGGATCTACACCGCGCGCTTCCGCACCATCGGCCTGCTCAACGTGGGCTCGCCGGTGACGCTCCGCGGCGTGCGCGTGGGCCGGGTCGAGGCGCTCCGCATCGCCGATCAGTGGGTCGACGTGGACCTCAAGCTGAACGGCGACGTGGAGCCGCCCCGGCAGCCCGCCGTCGTCTCGGCTTCGACCGGTCTCTTCGGCAACTGGAACGCCGAGATCGTCTCGCTCGAGGAGGGGCTGGAGGACGTGGCGCTGCAGGCCCAGCTCCTCGAGGTGCGGCAGGCGGCGGGCGACAAGTGGCCCGGCGTGACCCTGCCCGACATGGGCCAGCTCACCGCCCAGGCCAACCGCATCGCCAATGATGTCGCCTCGCTCACGAGCCAGGTGCGCGGCACCTTCGACTCGGTGCAGTTCCAGCGGCTGCGCGGCAGCGTGGACCAGCTCCAGTCGATCGTGAAACAGGTGGACGACTTCACCCGGCAGCAGACGGCGACGGTGGGCCGCATCACCCGCAACGTGGCCGAGGGCAGCGCGCAGCTCAGCGATGCCTCGCAGCACATGCGGACGACACTGACCCGGCTCGATTCCGCCACGGCGAATGGCGAGCTCCAGCAGATCGTCTCGGCGGCGCGGGATGCGAGCCGGGACATCCGCCAGATCACGGCCGACCTCAAGCAGGTGAGCGCGCTGGCCAGCGACCGCAAGCAGAGCCTGGTGCGCGTGCTGGAGGCGGCCGACTCGCTCCTCACGCGCATCCAGCGCGGCAGCGGCACCCTGGGGCTGCTGGCGTCGGACTCGACGCTGTACCGGGAGACCACCGCGACCGTGATCCAGCTCCGCCTGCTCCTCGCCGACATTCAGGCGAACCCCCGGAAGTACTTCAAGTTCTCGGTGTTCTAGGGTGAGGAAGTCCGCGGTGGGGAGACCCCCCGATGCCCAGGCGTAGACCGGAGCGTGAGGTCTCTGCCGGCGGGATCGTCTTCCGCCGCCTGCCCGACGGCACGACCCACTACCTCCTGATTCGTGATTCCTACGGCAACTGGGGGTTCCCGAAGGGCCACCTCGAGGAGGGCGAGTCGCCGGCGGAGGCGGCGCTTCGGGAAACGGCCGAGGAGACCGGCCTCACCCCGCTCGTGCTGCACGGACCGATTCGCATCATCGACTGGCACTTCCGGTTCCGCGGCCGCCACATCCACAAATACTGCCACTTCTTCCTCTTCGAATCTCCCGAGGGCGAAGTGCGCCCCCAGCTGGAAGAAGGCATCACCGAATGCCGGTGGGTGCCGCTCGACGAGGCGCTCGCGACGCTGAGCTACGACAACGCCCGGGGCGTGCTGCGCCGTGCAGGAGAGATGGCCCGCACGCTCGTCGCGACGGGCGCGGGCCGGTCCCGGCAGCGCGGGTTGCCCAGGCTCCTGCCGCCGGCCTGACGTGCACACGGTCGCTGCGCTGGGGCCGAGCCGGGCCGGCATCACGGCGCTGCGCCGCACGCTGCCGCGGCCCGGACCGCATCTCTCCGCCTGCCGCTCGCCGGCGGCGCTCGACCGCGCGCTCGGCCAGCACATCGTCGAGGCGGTGGTGGTCGCGCCGCCCGCGGCCACCGCCGCCCTGCTGGCCCGCCTCCGCACGGCCTACCCCGCGATCCCGCTCATCGCGTACGCTCCGCTTCGCGCCGACGACGCCGATCTCGTGCTGGCGTGGTACCGGGCCGAGGTGGAAGGCGTACTGGTCGAGGGCGTGGACGACCCGGCCGCGGCAGACCTCGTGCTGCGCCGCGCGGTGTCCCGCCGGGTGGCCGCCGCGCTGAAGGACGCGCCGCGCCGCTTCGGATTGAGCGAGCCGCTGCAGCACCGGGCCTGGCAGCAGGTTCTCGCGGCTCCGGGCGGACTGATCGAGGTGGGCCACATGGCACGGGCGCTCGGGCTGTCGCGCGAGCATCTTTCCCGGCAGTTTGCGGCCGGCGGCGCGCCGCCGCTCAAGCGGGCCATCGACCTGGTCCGCGTGGCGTGGGCTGCCCAGTTGCTCGGCAACCCGGGCTACACGCCGGCGGCCGTCGCGCGGATCCTGCGCTTCAGCTCGGCCAGCCATCTCGGGACCGTGGCCCGCCGGATCACGGGCATGGCGCCGGCCGGTCTCCGCGGCCTGGGCCCGGCCGGCGTCCTGACGGCGTTCCTCCGGCGGCAGTGGACGGGGCAGGGCTCCCCGGTTGCAGGGACGCGCCTATTGTGACTATTTTCACAAGCTATTCCGTAAACGGGACTTGGACCTCCACCCAGCGACTGACATGGCCACAGACGCACTCCTGCGCCCCAGCGAACTGAAGGACATTCTCCTCAAGGAAATCGCCGCGGCCGACCTCGCGCCCACGAGTGATGACGAGGTCGGAACGGTGTTGCAGGTGCGTGACGGGGTCGCGCTGATCTACGGCCTGCGGTCGGCCATGTCGTACGAGATGCTCGAGATCACCTCGCAGGACACGGGCGAGGTGGTGACGGGTCTCGTGCTCAACCTGGACGAGGATTCGATCGGCGCCGCCATCATCGGCGACTACCTGATCCTCCGTGAGGGCGATCAGGTGCGCCGGACGGGCCGTCTGCTGGAGGTGCCGACGGGCCCCGCGCTCGTCGGGCGCGTGGTGAATCCGCTGGGTCAGCCGGTGGACGGCCGGGGGCCGATCGTGGCCACGTCGTACCGGCCGGTGGAGATGATCGCGCCGGGCATCATCGTGCGGCAACCGGTGAACGAGCCGCTGCAGACGGGCATCAAGGCGATCGACTCGATGATCCCGATCGGGCGCGGGCAGCGCGAGCTGATCATCGGCGACCGCGGCACCGGCAAGACGGCGATCGCGATCGACACGATCCTGAACCAGAAGGGTTCCGGCGTCATCTGCGTGTACGTCGCCATCGGTCAGAAGCAGTCGACCGTGGCCGGCGTGGTGGAGAAGCTGCGTGCGGCCGGCGCGATGGACTACACCATCGTCGTCACCGCCTCGGCGGCGGATCCGGCGCCGCTGCAGTACCTCGCGCCCTACGCGGGCTGCGCCATGGCCGAGTACTTCATGTACGAGGAGGGCAAGGCGACGCTGTGCGTGTATGACGACCTGTCCAAGCAGGCCGTGGCCTACCGCCAGATGTCGCTCATTCTGCGCCGTCCGCCGGGCCGCGAAGCCTATCCCGGTGACGTGTTCTACATCCACAGCCGCCTGCTCGAGCGCGCCGCGAAGATCTCGACCGACCCGGAGAAGACCAAGGTCGATCCGCGGATCAAGGTGCCGGGCGGGTCGCTCACGGCGCTGCCGATCATCGAGACCCAGGCCGGCGACGTCTCGGCCTACATCCCGACCAACGTGATCTCGATCACGGACGGCCAGATCTTCCTCACCACCGATCTCTTCTTCTCCAACGTCCGCCCCGCGGTGGACGTGGGCATCAGCGTGAGCCGCGTGGGCGGCAACGCGCAGATCAAGGCCATGAAGCAGGTGGCCGGTCCGCTGCGCCTGTCGCTCGCGCAGTACCGCGAGCTCGAGGCGTTCGCGCAGTTCGGCTCCGACCTCGACGCGGCGACGCTCCGGCAGCTCGCCCGCGGCGCCCGCACGGTGGAGCTGCTCAAGCAGCCGCAGTACGCTCCGGTGCCGGTGGAGAAACAGGTCGCGGTGATCTACGCCGTCACCAACGGCTACCTCGACGACCTGCCGGTCGAGCAGGTACGTCAGTGGGAGCGCGACTTCCTCCGCTATCTCGACAGCGCGCAGCCGGACATCCTCGAGGGGATCCGGACGAAGAAGACGCTGGACGACGCGTTGACGACCAGGCTCAAGGACGCCATCGCCACCTTCAAGGCGATGTTCCGGCCCGAGTAATGGCGAAGACGCGCGCGCTCAAGGGGCGCATCCGGTCGGTCCAGAACACCCGCAAGATCACGCGGACGATGGAGCTGGTCTCCTCGTCCAAGATGAAGCGCGCCCAGGAACGCGTAGCCGCCGCACGGCCCTATGCCTCGGCGCTGCGCGAGGTGATCGCCGACCTGGTCAATCCCGAGTTCGTGGAACGGTTCCCGCTGCTCCGGCGGCCTGCGCCGCCGGCCCAGGGAGGCCCGACGCGCTTCGCGCTGCTCCTCCTCACGTCCAACCGCGGCCTCGCGGGCGGGTTCAATTCCAACCTGATCAAGGAAGCGCGGCGCCGGATCGCCGAGCTCGAGGCCGAGGGGTACACGGTCGACCTCCATGCGGTGGGGAAGAAGGGGGCCGGGTTCTTCAAGTATCACGGTCGCCGGCTCCTCACCGACCGCGTCGACATCGGGGACAAGCCCACCGCACAGCACGCGGCCGAGCTGGCCGATCCGCTGATCCGGGCGTTCGAGGCGGGCACCCTGGGCGGCTTCGAGGTGGTGCACGCGGAGTTCAAGAGCGCGCTCTCGACGCCGCCCGTCGTGGTGCGGGTGCTCCCGATCGTGCCGCCCGCCGCGCGGCGGGCCGCGCC
>JBMOPM010000122.1:0-7147 GCA_049323575.1 Gemmatimonadota bacterium
TGGCCGCGCCCGCCGGGGCGGGCGGCGGTGAACGCCTGCGCGTGGCCGGCCGGATGGCCGCTCATCTCGCACACGAGATCGGCGCCGTCGCCGTCGGTGAGCGACCGCACCCGCTCGACCACATCCTCCGTCGCCGGATCGAGGGTGACGTGAGCACCCATCGCGCGGGCCAGCTCGCGCCGGCGCGGGTTGAAGTCGCTGGCGATGACCAGCGAGGCGCCCGCCGCACGGGCCACGCCCGCCGCGAAGCATCCGATCGGCCCGCAACCGATCACCAGCACACAGGCGCCCGGCACCTGCCCGGTGAGCACGGTATGGAAGGCGTTGCCGATCGGGTCCATGATGGCGCCGATCTCGAGCGGGATCTCGCCCAGCCGGATGACGTTCTCCACGGGCATCGCGATGTATTCGGCGAAGGCGCCGTCCCGATCGACGCCGATGATGCGCGTCTTCGGGTCCACGTGGGCCTGGCCGATCCGCGTCTGCAGGCTGTGCGGCGAGACGAGGTGCCCCTCGGCTGTCACCGCGTCGCCCACCGCGAGATGGCCCTTGGCCTTCGCCTCCGGTCCCAATTCGGCCACCACGCCGGCGAACTCGTGGCCGATCACGACCGGCGGCCTGAGGCGGCCCGCCGCCCACGCGTCCCACTCCCAGATGTGGAGGTCGGTCCCGCAGACACCTGCGTAGTGCACCTTGATAAGGACGTCGCTGGGCCCGACAGAGGGAATCGGCACGTCGCGCACGACCATGCCGGTGCCGGGGCCTTCCTTGACGAGAGCGCGCATGAGATTCCGGGTGTTGGCCGGCGGGGAATATAGCCTGCCCGGCCCGATTCTCAGCGGGGCACGTAGACCTGATAGAAGCCGATCGTGGTATCGGGCCGGTACCGGGCCTCGAGCCACGCGGCCAGCTCGGGGAAGCGGGTCGGGATATTGCTCCAGCGGGGGCCACCCCACCGGTCCAGCGGCTCGTGCCGCAGAGACTTCTCGTCCACCACCACGAGCGCCGGCGGCCGCGTCGTGAGCGCGGCGAGGAACTCCGCGCGGTAGGCCAGGCGCCGCGGGCTCGGCGAACGACCGCCGTGGCGCGGGGAGAACGGGATCCCGGTCGAGAACCGGCTGGGGGTCTGGCGCTCGGAGAGGTAGTTGACCATCGGGCTGTTCCAGGCCAGCACCCGATCCGCGGGCCGTGTCCTCGCCGCCACGAATCGGGAAACCTCGAGCATCACCTGCATTTCGAAGGCGGGTTGCGACCAGTCGAAGCGGGACCAGTAGGCCGCGTCGGACTCCCGGCCCAGCCGCCAGCGGCTCCAGTGCCACACGCTGTCCGTGGTCCGCGTCACGGAGGGCAGCAGCATCACCAGCGCGACGACGCTGGCGGCCACCCGGGCCGCGCGCTGCCACCGATCCGCCCGCCAGCAGGCCGCGAGCCCGACGCCGGCGAGAATGCCCAGTGGCCAGGCCACGAGGTGCCAGTGATAGCCGTAGAAGCGGCCCTGCATGATCACCGCGCCGAACGCGGTCACGAGCCAGGCGCCGAGGAGCACCGCCTCATTCGCGCGGCGGCGCACCAGCACGCCGAGGCCCACGGCTCCGGCCGCGCTGGCGGCGATCCATTCCGGCTGAGCGAAATGGTGCCAGATCGCCCGGGCGAGGCGGAGCAGCGAATGGCTCTCCTCTCCGGCGGCCTCGAGGTTGAAGAGGACGTAGCTGTCGATGAGATGAGCCGTCGCGCCGCGCAGCCCAAACCAGGCGATGAGCAGGGCGAGGGGAACGACGGCGGCCAGTGTCAGGATCGCGGGCCGCATCCACGCCGGGCGCGAGCCTTCGGATGATTCCGCCATGATGGCGAGGCCCGGCAGCACGAGGAAGCCGAGGTAGTGCGGCTTGACCAGCGCCGCGGCCCCGATCGCCAGGCCGGCGGCGGCGAGTCGCCGGAGACTTGCCGCGCCCGGCGGCGTGACGAGCAAGGCGACTGCGCCGGTCAGCCCGAACGCGACCCAGCCGTCGGGCTGCGCGCTATCGACGTAGCCGAGGCTGATGTGGTGCAGCACGAGTCCGACGCCGACCAGCCATGCCGCGGTCCGGCCACTCATGCGCTGCACCATCCGGCTCGCCGCGAAGCCCGCTGCGCCGACGGCCACCAGATCCAGCAGCCGGATGCCCCACATTCCGCGGCCGAACAGCGCTTCGGTGAGGGCGAAGGCCGCGAAGCTCAGGGGACCCTTGACGTCCCACGCATCGCGGTAGGGCAGGCCGCCGCGAACGATGGTGTCCCCGATCCAGGCGAAGATGCCGTGGTCCCAGAAGAAAGGCCACGACAACGTGGCCACCGCCCCGGCGAGGGTGAGCAGGATCAGCGGAATGAGAACGACCAGAACGGCTCGCCCCGGAGGATCCGCCGCCGGCCTCAACCGATTCCTCGCGTCATGCCACCGTCCACACTGATCGCCGTCCCCGTGATGTAGCTCGCCCGTTCGGAGGCAAGGAATGCGACAACTGCCGCCAGTTCCTCCGGCTGCCCCATGCGGCCCAGCGGGATCGCGGCCGCCTGCTTCTCGAGCTGTTCCTCGACGCTGATCCCGGCTCGTGCCGCGCGGGTGGCGGTGAGCTCCGTCATGCGGTCGGTTGCAAAGAAGCCGGGACAGAGACAGTTCACGGTGATGCCGAGCGGGGCCACCTCATCGGCCAGGCTCTTGGCGAAGCCCAGCACACCCGCGCGGGCGGTGGTCGAGAGGATCAGCCCCTCCGACGGCTGCTTCGCGGCGATGGACGTGAGGCAGAGGATGCGGCCCCAGCGCTGCGCCGCCATGAACGGCAGCGCTGCCCGGCAGAGGGCGATGGTAGACAGCAGGGAGAGCTCGATGGCGGAACGCCACTGCTCCGGAGTGGACTGCTGGAAGGTGGTGGCCGGCGGGCCGCCCGCGTTGCAGAGGAGGATGTCGAGCCGGCCCATCCGCTCGACCACGGCCTCGACGAGATGCGTGGCTTCCTGCCAGCGCGAGACGTCAGCGGGGAAGGAGACCACGTCCGCGCCGGTGGCCTCGGCGACGTCAGCGGCCGCGGCGAGCGCCTTGGCGGCATCCCGTCCGTTGAGCGCCACCCGGGCGCCCTCGGCGGCCAGCGCCGTGGCGATCGCGCGCCCCAGGCCGGCGGAGCCCCCGCAGACCAGGGCCACCCGAGACGTGATGCCGAGGTCCATGGTCTAGACCAGCGCCGCCTCCCGCACCGGCTCGATGCGGAGCGCACTCACCTTGAACGACGCGATCTTGGCATACGGATCGAGCGCCGGGTTGGTGAGCAGGTTGGCGGCGGCCTCGCGGAAGTGCATCGGGATGAACACCTGCCCCCGCGCCTGCCGCTCGGAGATGCGCACGTTGATGAGGATCGAGCCGCGCCGGGTGGAGGCGCGGACCGGGTCCCCGTCGCCGAGCCCCAGCATGAGGGCGTCCTCGGGGTGCATCTCGATCACCGGCACCGGCTCGCGCGAGTCGAGGCCCTGCGAGCGCCGCGTCATCGTGCCCGTGTGCCAGTGGTACATCTGGCGGCCGGTGTTGAGCACGAACGGGTACTCCTCGTCGGGCAACTCGCTGGGCGGGAGATACTCCACGGGAACGAACGTCGCCCGGCCGTCCTTGCTCGGGAAGTCCTTCTCGAACAGGAACCGGGTGCCGGGGTGGTTGCGATCGGGGACCGGATACTGGAGCGCGCGGAGCTTCTCCAGCCGCTCATAGCTCACGCCGCGCCACGACGGCGTGACCCGCGCGATCTCGTCCATCACGTCTTCCGGGCCCTCGAACGACGTCGGCAGGCCCAGCCGGTTGCTCAGCTCGATGAGGATGTCGAGGTCGCGCCGGGCCTGGCCCGGCGGCGGGAGCGCCTGATCCATGAGCTGGATGTGCCGGTCGGTGTTGACCGTGGTGCCCCGCTTCTCGGCGAAGGAGGAGCCCGGCAGGACCACGTCCGCCCAGCGGGCCGTCTCGGTGAGGAAGAGGTCCTGCACCGCGAGGAACTCGAGCGAGCGGAACCAGTGCTCCGCGTGGGCGACGTTCGGGTCCGACAGGACCGGGTTCTCGCCCATGATGTACATGCCGCGGACCGGGCTGCCGTCGGTGACGATCTCGGTGACCATCAGCCCGGGCTTGAGCGAGAGGCTGTCCTCGGGGACGCCCCAGGCGTCCGCGTACTCCTTCCGGACGGCCGGGTCGGTGACCGGGCGGTAGTCCGTGTAGGCGAACGGAATCGCGCCCACGTCGCTCGCGCCCTGCACGTTGTTCTGGCCACGGATCGGGATCATCGCCGCGCCCCACCGGCCGATCATGCCGCAGGCGAGCATCAGGTTGAGCAGGCTCGCGACGATGTCCGTGCCGGTCGCGTGCTGGGTGAGCCCCATGGCCCAGAGCGTGGAGGTGTTCGGCCCCTTCGCATACATCTCGGCCGCCGCGGCGATCCGGGCCCGGGGAATTCCCGTGATCCGCTCGGCCAGCTCCAGGGTGTAGGGCTTCACCGCCTCCCGCACCCTGTCGAAGTCATGCGTGCGCTCGGCGATGAACCGGTGGTTGACCAGATCCCGTTCGATGACGTGGTTGAGCATCGCGTTGTAGAGGACCACGTCGGTGCCGGGCAGCATCTGCAGGTGGATGTCCGCGAGCTCGGCCAGCTCGGTGCGGCGCACGTCCGCCACGATCAGCCTGGCCCCCCGGGCCACCGCCCGCTTGATCAGCGCGCCGAAGACGGGATGCGTTTCGGTAGTGTTGGCCCCCGAGATGAAGATCACGTCGCACGCCTCTTCGATCTCGCGCATCGACCCGGAGGCGGCCGACGTGCTGAGCGCGCGGCTCATCGCCGAGACCGAGCTGGAGTGACAGAGGCGAGTGCAGTGGTCGACGTTGTTGGTCTGGAGCGCGCCCCGGACCATGCGCATGAAGACGTAGTTCTCCTCGTTGGTGCACTTGGCCGAGGAGAACGCGGCGAGCGCGTCGGGGCCGTGCTCCTCCTTGATCCGGAGCAGTTCCTGGGCGATGAGGCTCATCGCCTCGTCCCAGGTGGCCTCGCGGAACGCGCTGTACCAGGAGGGCGGCGTGGCCACGCGATCGCGCACGTCGTCGTCGTCGAGCACCGGCAGGCCGGTGAGCGGCGGCTTGCCCACCTGCCGCTGCGGGGGCCGCGGCTTGTCCTTCCGCCCCATGTCCTCGATGAGCTGCCAGGGGCCCTCGCGGTGGCGGGGCCACTCGCCGGTCCACACCCACTTCCCGCCCTCGAAATCCCAGCCCTTGCGGATGAGCGGGGTCTTGAGCCGGTCGCGGTGCTGCGGAAAGTCGTAGCCGAAGCGGCCCTTCACGCAGGTCGACCCCTGATTCGGGGTGTATTCCTCGATCCACGGGCTCGTCACCCGCATGATCTGGTCCTCCTTGACGTGCAGGTCGATCTGGCACCCGACGCCGCAGTAGGGACAGACCGAGCGGACCACCCGATCCGGATGGCGCATCGCCTCCGAGCCGAAGCGCTGGCGGGGGATGAACTCGAAGATGGCGCCGGTGGGGCAGACCCGGACACACTCCCCGCACCAGGTGCAGCCCGCGTGGTCCGGGTTGCCGTCGGCGCCGACGATGATCTCCGCATGCTCGCCCCGCCGAGCCACGTCCAGCACGCCGACCTGCTGGATGTCTTCGCAGGCACGAACGCACCGCGTGCAGAGGATGCACAGGCTCATGTCATGCTGGATCATCACGTCGCCCGGCCGCTCGTCGCCGTGGCGGAGCCCCAGCTCCGTCCGCTCGGGTACCGGCACGTCGTAGCGCAGGACGTACTCCTCGAACTCGTTCCGCGACTCGGGCCGATGGCCGTTCCCGCCGGCGAGATGCTCGCCGGGATACCGCTGCAGCAGGAAGCTCAGCACGCCGCGCCGGTTCTCCACGGCCTCCGGCGACTCGGTCTGGACCACCATGCCGTCGGCCGCCTGGGTGTAGCAGGCGGGCTGGAGCTTGGCCTGCCCCTCCACCGAGACCAGACAGATCCGGCAGTTGGCGACCGTCGGCAGCTTCGGATACCAGCAGAGCGTGGGGATGTCGATCCCCGCGGCGCGGGCGGCGTCGAGAATCGTGGCGCCGGGCTCGAAGGGGATGGCGCGTCCGTTGATGTGAATCGTTGGCATGGTCGACACGCAGCTCGGGGACTCAGGGGTTCATCGAAGTTTGGACCCGGTGAACGGCGCTGGCAAGGCCTCAGTACCTCGGGAGAATCCGCATGGTTGGCGGGATTCCCGGCGATGCCCTGCGCGTCGGTGCGTGCGGAACGCGGCGCCGGACCCCGCGCGAGCGACTGGTGCGCACGGCCGCCGGCGCGATGTGCGAGGCGCGCAAGAGGTGCGCGACGACGACGCTCGACGTGCGCGGGATCGGGGGCGGCCGCCAAAAAAGTGTGCCAGGGTATTGCGCTCTTGCAGAAAATTACGATCTTGTTAAGCGTGCCGCGCCACGCGGCACGCATGCGTGCTCGTGCGATCACAGGGGATCGCCGACACACCAACCCTCAATGGAGGTCGTATGGCAACCAAGAAGAAGGCTGCGAAGAAGGCCGTGAAGAAGGCTCCGGCGAAGAAGGCCACGAAGAAGAAGGCCGCGAAGAAGAAGCGGTAAGTCGGAGCAACCGCAAGAAGGGGCCGGCCAGCTGCCGGCCCCGTGCGTTTTCATAGCGGTCGATTGTCCTCGGTCGCGCTTCTCCTGTCACTCGTCCCGGCTCCCACGTCGCAGGTCCCACGTCTCCGCTCCCACGTCGCTCGCGCGTCACCGTCTCGCACGACGTCACGACGCACCAGGCAACACCACATTCGTTCTCCGTCAAGACCGCACCGCCACTCATCTCCGAACGACCGAAGGCGGATGGAGCGCCGACTCCATCCGCCTTCGTCGATGTCGACCGGCCGGTGACTAGCGGTCGTGAATGATCGGCACGCGCGTGTGCCAGGGTTCGTCCACCCGCTCGTCATCATCGTGCGCCCACAGGTAGGCCCAGAATCGAGCGGGCCGCTTTTTCTCCGAGCCGATCCTGATGACGATGCCGATCGGCTCTGGGGCGACCAACATCGGTAGGCTTGTCATGCATGCTCCTCTCTGAGGCATTCGCGGATGCTCCGCGCCATGCCATAT
>JBMOPM010000123.1:0-7084 GCA_049323575.1 Gemmatimonadota bacterium
CGGCGACGATCCGGAGGCGCTCCAGGTCACCTCCCTCGCGCGCGAGGCCGGCCGGCCCGTCGGCTTCGAGGAGGCGGCCGCGGCAGTGGCAGCGGCCTTCACGGCCGCATGGGGGCCGGCCCGGAGGTTCGAGCACGAGGCAGAGCTGGAAGCGCTGATCGCCGCGCGCGGCCGGCTGGCCGCCGCCGGCTGACGGCCGGAGGCTGGCGGCGCGCGCCTCCGACACCTAGCCCCCAGCCCCACGCACCGTCGATATTTACGCCCCATCCCCATCGGACGGACTCGCCTTGCGTCGAAAGCTCGTTCCTCTTGTTGCCCTCGGCGGACTGCTGGCGCTCGTCATCACCTGGCCGGCTCAGGGACAGGCTTTCTCGCGCTCCAACGCCCTCGTCATCCTCGACGCCCAGGAACCGGCGTCGCCCATCCCGACGCTCACCCGCGGCGGGACGGCCAACCAGCAGCTGTCGGACCTGCTGTTTCTCCGGCTCGCCTGGCTGCCGCCCACGCTGCGGACCGCGGGTGACCAGGGCTTCGTGCCGCAGCTCGCACGGTCGTGGGTGCGGCGGGATTCGGTGACGCTGGTCTTCGATCTCGATCCCCGGGCGCGATGGCACGACGGGACCCCGGTCACCTCGCGGGACGTCCTGTTCACCTTCAACCACCTGCGGAACCCGCGGGTGAGCCCGACGCTCGCGGCGCTCCTCCGCCACATCGTGGACGTCAGGGCCGAGGGCAACCGGCGGGTGGTGATCCGGTTCGACCGGCCCTACAGCGAGCAGTTCTTCGACGCGACCTGGTATCCGCAGATCCTGCCGGCCCACCTGCTCGCGAACCTCGACCCCGACAGCATCGCGACCTCGCCATTCGCCCGGACCCCGGTGGGCAACGGCCCCTACCGCTGGAAGCGGCGCGTTCCGGGGCAGCTCGTGGAGGTGGAGGCCGATCCCGGGTTCTTCCTTGGCCGGCCCGGCGTGGAGCGGGTGGTCTGGCGCGTCGCTCCCGACCCCGACGCGCTGTTCGCGCTCCTGCTTTCCGGCGAGGCGGACGCGCTCGACAACGGCGTCGCGCCGCTCACCAACCTGCGGCGGGCGCAGCGGGAGCGCCGCTTGCGGCTCATCCCGGCGCCGACGCTGCAGCTGGGCTATCTCCTGTTCAATCAGCGGGACCCGGCCGACACCTCGCGCCCGCACCCGATCCTCTCGGACGTGGACGTGCGGCGTGCGCTCACGCTGGCGCTCGACCGCACCTCGATTGTGCGCGCAGTCTTCGGCGACTACGCCGCCGTCCCCGCATCCGCCGCATCGCAGATGCTCTGGGTGCGCGACCCCAGGCTCGCCCCGCCGCCGTTCGATCCGGAGGCCGCCCGGCGGCTGCTGGCCGCGAAGGGGTGGGTGGACCGGGACGGGGACGGGATCCGCGAGAAGGACGGCCGACCGCTGGCGTTGACGCTCAACCTGCCGCGCCCGAGCGCCGTGCGCTATCAGACCGCGCTGCTCGTACAGCGGCAGTGGCGGGACATCGGGGCCGACGTGACGCTCGCCGCGCTCGACGGACCTACGTGGGTCAGCCGCCGCAATGCCGGCCAGTTCGACATCGACTTCAGCTCGGCCACGCAGGACCCCACGCCGGCCGCGCTGGTGCAGAGCTGGTCCTGCGCCGGCATGCGGATGAGCAACGTCGCGAAGTACTGCAATCCGGCCGTCGACTCGCTGATCGAGCGCGGGTTACTGGGAAAGGACCCGTTGCCGGTGTGGCGCCAGGTGCTCAAGACCATCGCCGACGATCAGCCCGCGGTGTTCATGTACGCGCCGACCTACGTCACGGCGGTGGACCGCCGCTTCACCGACATCACGATCCGGCCCGAGTCCTGGTGGGCGGCCGTGTGGACCTGGCGCACGGTGCCGGCCGATTCGGCGGCAGCCACCCGCCGGCAGCCCGCCGGCCGCTGACGTGGCAGGCTGGCTGCTGCGCCGTCTCCTGCAATCGCTCGCGACGCTCGCCGTCGCCACCGTGGTGCTGTTCTTCCTCATGCGGCTCACCCCGGGCGATCCGCTGGGCCGCCTCACCGAGGACAAGCCGGTCTCGCCCGCCGAAATCGCTAGGCTCAGGGAGCGCTACGGCCTCGACCAGCCGCTGCCGCGGCAGTTCGCAGCGTTCGTCGGAGGCGCGCTGCGCGGCGACCTCGGCACCTCCATCGTGTACGGCCGGCCGGTCACGCAACTGATCGCAGAGCGGCTGCCCGCGTCACTCCTGCTGGGTGGCACCGCGCTGGTGCTGACCTTCGGCATCGGCATCGTCCTCGGCGTGTGGCAGGCGCGGAGGCGGGGACGCACGGCCGAGCGCGTGGTGACCGCCCTCGCGCTGGGCGGGTACGCGATGCCGGCGTTCTGGCTCGGGCTCCTGCTCAGCTGGTTCTTCGGGGTGCGGCACGGACTGCTGCCTACCGGCGGCATGCTTGACTGGGACCTGGGCGGCGCCCCGTGGGGTGCCCGGGCGCTCGATGTGCTGCGCCACCTCCTGCTCCCCGCGCTCACGCTCACGATTGTCGGGCTGGCCGCCGTGATGCGGCACCAGCGGTCGGCGATGCTGGAGTCGCTGGGCGCGCCGTTCATCCTGACGGCGCGCGCGAAAGGCCTGCCGGAGCGCACCGTCACCTGGCGCCACGCCTGGCGCGCGGCGCTCGCGCCGATGGTGACGCTCTTCGGCCTGTGGCTGCCGATCCTCGTGAGCGGAGCGGTGCTGGTGGAGAGCGTCTTCGTCTGGCCCGGGCTCGGCTCCCTGGCCGCGAGCGCCCTGGAGGCCCGCGACTACCCGCTGCTCATGGGCACGTCGATGCTCGTCACGGTGGCGGTGGTCGCCGGCGGGTTCCTGGGCGAACTGGGGCAGGCGCTGGTCGACCCGCGCGTGCGCCCGGCATGATGCGCTCGGTGCTGGACGCACTGCGCCGCGCGATCAGCGTGCCCACGGGCGCGATCGGCCTCGCGCTGCTGCTCGCCGTGGCCGGCGCGGCGCTGGTGCTCCCGCCCCTGCTGCCGGATCCCGCGGCCCAGCCGGACATCCTGGGCGGCGCGCTGCTCCCGCCCGCGCCGCAGCACCCCTTCGGCACCGACAACCTGAGCCGGGACGTGCTCGCGCGGACCGTCGGCGGGGCGCGCATCTCGCTCACCATCGCCGTGCTCGCGGTCGCCATGTCGATGTCGCTCGGCGCCCTCGTGGGGCTGGCGGCGGGCTATTTCGGCGGGGTGATCGACGCGGCGCTCATGCGGCTGGTCGACGGCGCGCTCTCGATTCCCCGCCTCTTCATCGTGCTCGTCGTGCTGGGCGCCCTGGAGCGGGTGCCGCTCGGCGTGCTCATTCTCGTGCTGGGTACCACGGGATGGTTCGGTACCAGCCGCCTGGTGCGGGCCGAGGTGGTGCGGGTGCGTCACGAGCCGTACGTCCTCGCCGCCGAAGGGCTCGGCGCCGGCCATGCCCGCGTTATTTTCCGGCATCTGCTGCCCAACGCCTCGGGGCCGCTGCTGGTGGCCACGATGCTGGGTGTGGCCGAGGTGATCCTGCTCGACGCCGGGCTCTCGTTCCTCGGCTTCGGCGTCGCCCCGCCCGCGCCGTCGCTGGGCGGCATGATCCAGGAATCCCGGTCGCTCATCACCGAAGCGCCCTGGACCAGCCTGTTCCCCGGAGCCACGATCCTCATCACCGTGCTCGGCATCAACCTGTTCGGCGACGCCCTCCGGGACGCGTTCGACCCGAGGTCGGCATGATCGCCCCCCCGCTCCTCGAGGTGCGCGACCTCCGCGTCACCTTCACGACTCCGCGCGGCATCGCGCACGCCGTCGATGGCGTGAGCTTCACCCTCGAGCGGGGAGAGACGCTGGCGCTGGTCGGTGAGTCGGGCTGCGGCAAGACCCTCACCGGCCTCGCGCTGCTCCGCCTCGTCCCCCCGCAGGGCCGCATCGCGGCGGGAAGCAGCATCGTGCTGTCGGGCCTCGACCTGCTCAACCTCACGGAACGGGCGATGCGGGACGTGCGCGGCCGCCGGATCGGGATGGTCTTCCAGGACCCGATGACGAGCCTCAACCCCGTGCTCACCGTCGGCCGGCAGATCATCGAGGCCATCGAGGCCCACGAGCGCGTCTCCGCGGAGGACGCACGGCAGCGCGCCATCACCCTGCTTACCGACGTCGGCATGCCGGATCCCGCCGCCCGGCTCCGCCAGTACCCGCATCAGTTGAGCGGCGGCATGCGCCAGCGGGTGATGATCGCCATCGCCCTCGCGGCCCGGCCCGATGTGCTGCTGGCCGACGAGCCCACCACCGCGCTCGACGTGACCGTGCAGGCGCAGTTGCTCGAGGTCCTCGATCATCTGCGGGCCACGCGCGGCATGGCGGTGCTGCTGATCACGCATGACCTGGGCGTGGTGGCCGGGCGCGCGGATCGCGTCGCGGTCATGTACGCGGGACAGATCGTCGAGCAGGCGCCGACGGCGGAGCTGTTCGCCGATCCGCGCCATCCCTACACCCGCGGCCTGTTCGCTTCGATCCCCAGACTCACGGGCCCGCGGGCGAGGATCCAGCCGATTCCGGGCACCGTGCCGCCGGCAGACCGGTGGCCCGCCGGGTGCCGCTTCCATCCCCGTTGCCCCATCGCCATCGAGAAGTGCCGGAGCCGCGTCCCGCCCGTGGTGGCGGTGTCGCCGTCGCACGATGCCCGGTGCTGGCTCGCGGACAGCCCCCCATGACATCCCGTCCGCTGCTCGAAGTCAAAGGCCTCGTCAAGCACTACCGCGTGGGCTCCGCCTTCGGCGACAAGCGCACGGTCCGCGCGGTGGACGGCGTCTCGTTCCACGTCGAGCCCGGCGAGACGCTCGCGCTGGTGGGCGAATCGGGCTGCGGGAAGTCCTCGGTGGGGCGGACCATTCTCCGGCTGCAGGAGCCGACCGCCGGCACCGTGGTATTCGATGGCGAGCCGGTCTTCTCGCTCGGCCGCGAAGCGCTCCGGCGGCTGCGGCGCCGGATGCAGATCGTGTTTCAGGATCCCTACGGCTCGCTGGATCCGCGCATGACCATCGGCGCGTCGGTGGCCGAGGGCATCGAGATCCACGGCCTGGCCCGGGGCAAGGAGGTCGCGGCGCGCGTGGCGGCGCTCCTGGAGGAAGTGGGGCTCGATCCGTCCTACAGCCGCCGCTATCCGCACGAGTTCTCCGGCGGACAGCGCCAGCGGATCGGCATCGCGCGGGCGCTGGCGGTGGAGCCCAGGTTCATCGTGTGCGACGAGCCGGTGTCCGCGCTCGACGTCTCGGTGCAGGCGCAGGTCGTGAACCTGCTGCTGGACCTGCAGGCGCGGCGCGGGCTCTCCTACCTCTTCATCGCGCACGACCTGGGCGTGGTGCGACAGATCGCCCGGCGGGTCGCGGTCATGTACCTCGGCAAGATCGTCGAGATCGGACCGACGGAAACGGTGCTCGGCTCACCGCGTCATCCCTACACCCAGGCGCTGCTGTCCGCCGTGCCCGAGCCCGACCCCTCGAGCAGGCGCACCCGCATCGTGCTCCCGGGAGACCCGCCGAGCCCGGCCGATCCGCCGCCCGGCTGCCGCTTCCATACCCGCTGTTTCCATCCGAGGAAGGACACCCGCTGCGGCATCGAGGAGCCGCTGCTGCGGCCGGTGGGAGGGAGCGACGTGGCCTGCCATTACGCCGAGGCAGGCGGGTGATCAGGGGCCGGTGAAGGCCTTCCGTTCGAACCTCGGCCGTGCGGGCCGGCACGCCAGTTCTTCCGTGGCCAGATACAGCCATTTCGCCACGTTGGTCAGCTTCGCGTAGTTGATCTTGTCCGGCGTGTCGGCGGGACCGTGATAGTCCGGGTGTTCGCCGGTGAATGCCTTCAGCGTGGGCACCCGGTGGAACACGAAGTTCCGCGTGTCGCTCCGCTCGGTACGGTCCTCGTGGTCGCGCTTTTCCTCGAGCCCCACGTACGCGTTGGCCTCCTGCAGCAGGCGGTGCAGGTCCGCCGAGTTGAGCGGGACACTCCCGAAGTAGATGCCGGTGCGGTTGTCCTCCGGCCGTTCGTTGAAGCGCGGATCGTCCTCGTCACGCCCCACCATGTCCAGGTTGAGGTAGGCCACCGTCCGCTCCAGCGGCACCGCCGGGTGCCGGGAGTAGTAGAGCGAGCCCAGCGTGCCCAGTTCTTCCGCGCTCCAGATGCCGATGATCACGGAGCGCTTCGGCTTCACCGGGTTGGAGACGATGCCGCGGGCGATGAGCAGCGCCCCCGTCACGCCCGACGCGTTGTCGTCGGCGCCGTACCGGATGCCCTCCGGGCCCGGGCCCAGGTGATCGAGATGCGCGCCGATGACCACCGCCTCGTCCTTCCACGATGCGTCGGCTCCCGGGATCCGTCCCACCACGTTCACCGTGGGATACAGACTGATGGTGGTCACCGCACCGCGGAGGCGGAGCGGCTGGCCGCAGGGCTCGAAGGTCGGCGCCGCAGCGTTCGCAGCGAGCCAGGCGCGGGCGCTGCAGGCCGCCGCCAGGCGCGCGGCGCCTTGGTACGAGAAACTGGGCTGGCCATGGCCCTGGGTGCGGGGATCCCGCGTGCCTTCCGCCACCGTGAAGGTCGCGGGTGGCCCGGCCGAGTCCTGCGGGACGATGATGAAGGCAAAGCCCGACCGCAGCAGGGCCAGCACCGCCTCGCGCGCCCCGAAGCTGTCCGGTGAGAGCACGACCCACTTGCCCGCGAGCCGATCGGCGGGCACGTCCTGCGCCGTCGAGCCCGGCGGCAGGCGGACGAACACCACGTCCGGGGCGTAGTCGAAATCGAAACCGGCGCCCAACGAGAAGTCGCGCCCGATCGAGAGCCGGAGCGTCCCGTCCGCCGAGGTGAGCCAGACGGAATCCGGGATCACGCGCACCCGGGCGAGGTTGAAGCGCTGGAAGTAGGATCCGCTGTCTCCCGCGGGCTCGAGTCCCAGGGCGCGCATCTCGGCCACCACGTAGCCGGCGGCAGCCGCGTAGTCGGGCGTGAACGGGTCCCGGCCCCTGAAATCGGGACCTGCCAGCGCGCTCAGGATCCGGCGTGCGTCG
>JBMOPM010000124.1:0-6880 GCA_049323575.1 Gemmatimonadota bacterium
CCTCGCGAAAGCTCGGCAATGTCTTGTCGACGAATGCGGGGCGCCCGCGGGCGATATAGCGGTCGAACGCTTCATTGACCGAGCTGACGGCCCCCAGCCGGAGCAGCGCGCGGGCCACATGGGGCCGGCCGAGCGACCCGCCCTGCGCCTCGGTCAGCACCATCTCCTCCTCGATGGCGAGGCCGAGCCGCTGCAGGCGCTGCACCATGACGCGAACGCGGCGCGCGCGGTCGTCGCGGCTTCGGGCCAGGAAATCCGCCAGACGCGGGGAGTCGGCGGGCAGGAAATAGCCCAGCAGATGCATCTCCCCCCAGGACACGGCCACGGAGAACTCGCAGCCGGCAATGACGCGGACGCCGACCCGCTCGCCGGCCGCGATGGCTTCGGGCACCCCGGCCACCGTGTCGTGGTCGGTGAGGGCGATGGCCGCGATCTGCTTCGCCGCCGCGCGGGCCACGAGGCCCGCCGGCGTGTCGGCCCCGTCCGAGGCGGTCGAATGCGTATGGAGATCGACCCGACGGCGCTCGGGCGGCGGACCGGCGTTCAGTGGCGGTATCCCGTCTCCGGCGAGGTCCACGCCGGCTGAGCGCGGCGAAGCATGTCGCGCAGCTGGGCGTCGCTCAGCTCGGCGAGCGACGCCTCCCAGTTCCTGGCGCCGAGCGGCGAGTAACGCAGGACGCGCCGCTGGCGATCCGCCACGCGGGTGAACACGAGCCCGAACTCGTCCCGGGTGTACTGCGTCACGCGGCCGCTCGGGGCCACTTCCCACAGCTCGCCGCCGAGGTCAATCGTTCGCACGGACATGTCAGGCGGACGGCCGGATGGGCCGCCGGGCGGCCAGCGGCTCCTCGAGCCACAGCTCGCCGCCATCCGGCTCGTAAGTGGCGAGCCGGCGGAGCTCGAGCTCCAGCAGGCGCTCGCCGGGATCGAGCGCCGCGCGAGCGGGATGCTCCGCGACGCTCGGGCTCTCGGCGAACTCGACGAAGCGCCGCGGATCGGCCGCCGAGCGGAAGATCCAGAAGTGCTGACCCCGGGCCTCCCGGCGCGCGGCCAGCTCGGCGGTGAGCGCGAGGTACTCCGGCTCGAGCGGCTCGGGCACCGTGGCGCGGGCGATGCTCAGGGCGCGCGACATCTCAGGCAGCGCCCTCCGGGAAGTTTTCCAGCGTGTGCTTCACGTCGGCCATGAACCGATCCGCGTCGGCCCCGTCCACGATGCGGTGATCGAATGCGAGGCACAGCATCCCCTTGGTCCGGATGCCGAGCGCGTCGCTGCCATCCGGCAGGGAGATGACCGACGGCTGCTTCGTGATGCTGCCCACCGCAAGGATGGCCACCTGCGGCTGGTTGATGATCGGCGTACCGATGACCGACCCGAACACACCGGGATTGGTGATGGTGAAGGTGCCGCGCTGCACGTCGTCCGGGCTCAGCTTCCTGGTCCGCGCCCGCTCAGCGAGATCCTGGATGGCCCGCGCGATGCCGAAGAGGTTCAGCTCGTCGGCCCGCCTGATCACGGGCACGATCAGCCCCCAGTCCAGCGCCACGGCGATGCCGACGTTCACGTCGCGGCGGTAGATGGTGCGCTCGCCCGAGATGGCGGCGTTGATCACCGGATGCCGCCGCAGATTGTCCGCCACCGCCTTCGTGATGAACGCCAGGAAGGTGAGGTTGGCGCCGCGCTCGGCGAATTCCTTCTTCTTCGCCGCCCGAATCTGGCTCACGCGGGTGTAGTCGATCTCGAAGATGGTGTTCACATGCGGCGAGACCCGCCGCGACATCACCATGTGGTCGGCCGTGAGCTTGCGGATGCGGGACCACGGCTCGACGCGATCGCCTTCCCACGCCTCGACCGCGGGGGCGGCAATGGCGGGCGCGGCCGGCACGGAGGCCGCCGCCGGGACCGGGACCGGAGCCGGCGCCACGGGCGGAGCCGCTGGCGGCGCCGCGGCGGCCCCCTTCTCGATCACGCCGAGGATGTCGTTCTTGGTGACGCGGCCGGCCAGGCCGCTCCCCGGCACGCTGGCGATGTCGATGTTGTGCTCGGCCGCAATCTTGCGGACCAGCGGCGTGCTCTTCCGCCTGAGCCGTTCCTCGGCGGTCTCGGCCACGCCATTGCCGCCGGCCGGCGCGGGCGCAACCGCCGCCGGGGCCGCCGGAGCCGCCTTGGGCGTCGCGGCGGCAGCAGGTGCGGGGGCGGCGGCGGATACCGGAGCAGGCGCCGCGGCCGGGGCGGGCGCGGGGCTCGCGCCGACCGCAGCCGCGGCCGCGGCCTCCGTCTCGATTCGGGCGACCACGGTATTCACCGCCACGGTCTGCCCTTCCTGCACCAGGATCTCCGCCAGCACGCCCGCCGCCGGCGACGGAATCTCGGCGTCGACCTTGTCGGTCGAGATCTCGAAGATGGGCTCGTCGCGCTTGACCGAGTCGCCCGGCTTCTTGAGCCAGCGCGAAAGAGTGCCCTCGGCGATGGACTCGCCCATCTGGGGCATGATGACGTCGATGCGGGACATGTCCGTCGAGCTCCTTGATGAAAAGTCAGTCGCACATCACGCGTCGCGACTCACCGTCACACGTCACCGGTCACAAGGCACGGTCGCACGCGAGTGCGACGTGGGACGTGCGGGCGACTAGTACCGCGCCATCCACCGCGCCGCGCGGACCAGGTCGTCCGTCTGCGGCAGTACGTAATCCTCCAGGGTCGGCGCGTAGGGCAGCGGCACGTCGGCCGCGCAGACGCGCCGGACGGGCGCATCGAGCCACTCGAAGCACCGCTCGTTGATGCGCGCCGTGATCTCGCCCGCCACGCCGCCGGTGCGGGTGTCCTCGTGGGCGATGAGCACGCGGTTGGTCTTCCGGACCGTCCGCACGATGGCCTCGTCGTCCATGGGGAGCAGCGTGCGCAGGTCGAGGACTTCGACCGAGAGGCCGTCCTCCCGCTCGAGCCGCTCGGCCGCCTCCAGCGCCTTCCAGACCATGGCGGACCACGTGATGATGCTCAGGTCCCTCCCTTCGCGCGCCAGCCGGGCCTTGCCGATGGGGGTGAGAATCTCCTCCCCCTCGGGCAGGTCCTCCTTGATGCGGCGATAGAGGTACTTGTGCTCGAAGTAGAGCACCGGGTCGTCGTCGCGGATGGCGGCCTTGATCAGCCCTTTCGCGTCGCGGGCGGTGGCCGGGCTCACGATCTTGAGTCCCGGCGTGTGCAGGAAGGCGGCTTCCGGATTCTGCGAATGGAACGGCCCGCCGCGCACGTAGCCGCCCGCGGGGCCGCGCACCACCATGGGGCACGGGAGAAACGCGCGATAGCGTGCCGTGGCGACGTAGTTGGTGAGGATCGAGTAGGCGCAGGAGATGAAGTCGATGAACTGCATCTCGCACACCGGCCGCATGCCCATGTGCGCCGCGCCCGCCGCTGCCCCCACGAAGCCGGTCTCCGAAATGGGCGTGTCGATCACGCGCTGCTCGCCGAAGCGGGCCTGGAACCCCTCGGTCACCTTGAACGCGCCGCCGTAGGTGCCGATGTCCTCGCCCATGAGGAACACCCGCTCGTCGCGCTCCATCTCCTCCCAGAGACCCTGGCGGATTGCCTCGAGATAGGTGATCTCAGCCATCGAGCCTCCGGTACCACTCCACCTCCGCGCGCGGCGGGTCGGCCAGCACACCGTCGAGCGCCGTGGCCGGATCGGGCAGCGGCTCGTTCTCGCAGAGGGCCACGGCCGCATCCAGCTCGTCCATGATCCGGGCGTCGAGTTCGAGCAGCTCGCGCTGGGTGGCCCAGCCCTGTTCGACGAGCTGCTTCACGTAGCGGTCCAGCGGATCGCGCGCCTCCCAGTACGCCAGCTCTTCCTCCGGCACGTAGGACTGGTTGTCGTGCTCGGCGTGGCCCTTCCGGCGATAGGTAATGAGCTCGATCAGCGTGACGCCGCCGCCGTCGCGCGCACGCTCCACCGCCTGCTTCGTGACCTCGTACACCGCGAGCACGTCGTTGCCGTCCGCCTGCACCCCGGGAATGCCGTAGGCCGCGGCCTTGTCCTTGAGATGCTTGACCAGCGTCTGCTTGTGCTGCGGCGTGGAGTAGGCGTAGCCGTTGGCCTCGCAGATGACCACCAGGGGGCAGCGCTGCACCGCCGCGAAGTTGAGCCCCTCATGGAAGGCGCCGGTGCTCATGGCGCCGTCGCCCACGTACACGAGACCGACCCGCGGCTCCTTGCGCATCCTGAACGTGAGGGTGATGCCGGCCATCACCGGCACCATGTCGCCGAGATGCGAAATCTGGCCGAGGAAGCCCCGTTCGAGATCATTGAAATGGATGTTCAGCTCGCGGCCGCGCGTCGGCGAGTCCGCCTTGGCCATGTACTGGCGGAGCACTTCGACGGGCGTGGCCCCCCGCACCAGCATGGATCCCAGGTTCCGGATCAGCGGCGAGAGGATGTCGCCCGGCTGGAGCGCGTAGGCGCTGCCGACGGAATCCGCCTCCTGACCGAGGGAGCGGAACAACCCGCCGATGACCTTGGTCTGGCGGTACAGGTTCACCAGCCGCTCCTCGAGGGAGCGGGTCAGTCGCATGAAATAGTAGAGCTCGTGGAGCTGGGCCCGCGTGAGGCCGGCGGGGATGGGCGGTGCGGCGGGTGCCGCGCTGGTGGACACCATCAGGCTCCTGACAGGACGACGGGGCTAACCAAAAGGCGGAGAAAGATTTGCCCGCGGCCGGGGAGTGTCAAGCCGACTGGGCGGCCCCGGGAGGGCCGGGTCGGGTCGCCGGCGCGCCGCGCAGCGTCGCCGCCAAAGCGCCTTCGAGTGCGCGGGCAAGATGCTCGGCACCAGCCAGCCGCGCTTCGGGAGCCGCAGCGAGCGAGCGGGCAATGACGTCGTCCAGCACTTCCGGCGCTTCGGGTCGCCGACTCCGCACGAGAGGCGGCGGCTCACGCAGTTTGCGCCCCACCAGCGATTCCAGCGGGCCGTTGCCAAAGGGCCGTTCGCCGGTGAGCATCTCGTAGAGGACGGCGCCGAGCGCATAGACGTCGCTCCGCCCGTCCAGCCCCTGCTCGCCGAGCGCCTGCTCGGGGCTCATGTACGCCGGGGTGCCCAGCACGAAACCGGGCGACGTGATGGTCGGGTCGACGGCGTCGACCGGCGCCGTCTTCCCGGGGGCTGCCCCCGCATCATCCTGCTCGGCACGGTAGACGGCCATGGCCACGCCGAAGTCCGCGACCAGCGCGTGGCCTTCCGACAGGAGGATGTTCTCCGGCTTGATGTCGCGATGTACCAGGCCCTCGCGATGGGCGTACGCGAGCGCGTCGGCGATCTCGATCGCGAGCCGGATGGCGGTCTCCACCGGCAGACGGTCCTGGCGCAGCAACCGGGCGCGCAGCGAGCCGCCGGTGACGTAGGGCATCACGTAGTCGAGGGAGGGCGGCTCCTGCTCACCCTCGCCGGCCACCTCGCCGGAATCGAGCAGCGCGAGGATATGGGGGTGCTGCAGCCGGGCGGTGACACGGATCTCGCGGTGGAACCGCTCGGGGCCCAGCGTGCGCGCCAGCTCGACATGGAAGAACTTGAGCGCCACCTTCCGGCCCAGCTTGAGGTCCCGGGCCAGCCAGACCGTGGCCATGCCGCCCTGGCCAAGCTCGTGCTCGATCAGGTACCGGCCCTCCAGGCCTGCGGCGATCCGCTCCGGCATGCCGGCCATTGGGGGAAGGTACGCGATCGGACGAAAGGGCGGAAAGGCGGCGGGCGGCCCGCGACCCGGCGGCGGCGCCCCTACCGCCCGATGATCCACCACGTCACCGCGGCGATCAGCGCGCTCGCCGGGATCGTGAGAATCCACGCCCACACGATGCGACCGGCAACGCCCCACCGGACGGCACCCATGCGCCGCGCGGCCCCCACCCCCACGATGGCCCCCGTGATGGTGTGCGTCGTACTGACCGGCACCCCGAGATGCGAGGCAAAGAGAATCGTGATGCCGCCGCCCGTCTCGGCGCAGAAGCCACCGAAGGGCGTGAGCTTGGTGATGCGCGAGCCCATGGTCCGCACGATCCGCCACCCGCCAGCCATCGTGCCGGCCGCGATCGCGGCGTGGGCCGAAAGAACCACCCACATCGGGACGTGGTCGGCGGTGGACAGGTGCAGATGGGCCATCCAGCCCGATGCGCCGGCGAACAGGGCCTGCGACGACACCAGGAGGCCGACGATGATCCCCATCGTCTTCTGGGCGTCGTTGGCCCCGTGGCTCAGCGAGTAGAGCGCCGCGGAGACGAGTTGCAGGCGGCGGAACAACGGATCCATGCGGCGAGCCGACTGATCCCTGAGCAGCCACGACAGGCCCACCGTGAGGCTCAGGCCCAGCGTCAGCCCGAGCAGCGGCGAGATGACGATCCCCAGCAGCGGCTTGACCCACCCGCCGAGGATGAGCGCGCCGAAGCCGGCCTTGGCGATCGCCGCGCCGGCGTAGCCGCCCATCAGCGCGTGCGACGACGAGCTGGGGAGGCCGAAGTACCAGGTGATGAGGTTCCAGGAGATGGCGCCCGCGAGGCCGGCGAGGATCACCAGCGGATCGACCGCCGCGGGGTCGATGAGCCCCTTGCTGATCGTCTTGGCGACCGCGGTGCCGACCGTGAAGGCCGCGATGAAATTGAAGAATGCCGCCCACACCACCGCGACGCCGGGCGACAGCACGCGCGTGGACACGACCGTGGCGATGGAGTTGGCACTGTCGTGGAAACCGTTGATGAAATCGAAGACCAGCGCGACGCCGATGATCGCGAGGATGAACCCGGCGGACTCGTGCATGGATCAGCCGTGCTTGATCGAGACCGACTCCAGCACGTTGGCAACGTCCTCCGCGCTGTCGAGCGTCTTCTCGAGGACGTCGTAGATCTCC
>JBMOPM010000125.1:0-6833 GCA_049323575.1 Gemmatimonadota bacterium
TGCTCGACGATGCGCGGCGCGACGTGGGAGGATGGCTGGTGTGGATTGCGGTGATCCTGGGCGGGACACTCGGGATCGGGTGGGTACTGCTGGCGTAGTCCCGCCGGGGCAGTGGAAGGGCCGGCGCGCTCGGGTGGCGCTTACCGCGTCAACAACCACCAGCCCAGCAGGCCGAGCAGCGCGGCCACGCCGATGTAGGCCAGGCTGGACAGGGTGAATCTCACTGCGGGGAAGTGGCTCGCATCGCCGGGCGCGGGCGCGAATGCGGATCCCGGCGCTTGCGACGTGTCGAGTGCCAGGTCCGACGGTTCGATGGCCTGATAGCTCGGGGCGTCGTCGACTTCCGGCTCGGGCAGTCCCTCGCCGTCGAACTTCGCCACCACCACCGTGATGTTGTCCGGTCCGCCCCGGCCGTTGGCCAGATCGATCAGCCGCGAGCACAATCTCGGAAGATCGGGCTCCTCGCTCGCCAGGGCCGCGATCTCGCTCTTGCGAACCTGGCTCGTCAGGCCATCGGAGCAGAGCACCAGGATGTCCCCGCGGCGGATCGGCTGCCAGGTCAGCTCGACCTGAATCCGCGAGTCGGGCCCCAGCGCCTGGAGAATGATGTTGCGGTGCTCGCTCTGCTCCGCTTCCTCCTCGGTCAACTCGCCCGCGTCCACCAGCCGCTGCATGAGCGACTGATCCTTGGTGAGCTGGATCGCGTGGCCGCGCCGCACGAGGTAGCCGCGGCTGTCCCCGATCTGGGCGAGGTACAGGTCCGCCCCATAGACGCCCGCCGCGGTGACGGTCGTGCCCATGCCCCGCACGTCCGGATGGTCCACGGCGTAGTGGTGGATCCGCTCGTTGGCCAGTTCGACGGCCGCGCGGATGTGCGTCGCGAACCGCTCGGGCGACGGGTTCGGGTCTGCGACCCACGCCGTGGCCAGATGCTGGTAGATCGTCTCCGCGGCCATCGCGCTGGCCAGCTCGCCGGCCGCCGCTCCGCCCATGCCATCGGCCACCATGAACAGGGAACCGCGCGGCCCGACGACGTGATGCTCGTCGGGCGTGGCAGACTGCTCGGCGCCGGAACTCAGGTCGGCCACGAGGAACGTGTCCTCGTTGTGGTCGCGGGTGCGACCGAGGTCGGTCTTGCCATGGACCCACACGTGCACTGGTCCGGCGGTCTTGCCGGTGGGGGTGCGGCGGGGCAGGCGCGGCTCGTTCGGTGACGCCATTGTCGCGGAATCTACGGGTGCCTGAAAAACCGGTCAACGCGCTGCGTGGCGTAACTCACGATGCGGGAGTAGCTTGCATCGATGCTCACGACGCTCTCACGCCGCCTCGTCCCCGTCCTGGTTCTGGCAGCTCCCATCGTTCTCCTGGCCTGTGGCCGCTCCTCCCGGCCGCCCGAAAACCCGGCACCCGCGCCGACCACCCCGGAGGCCGCGGGCCGTCCCGCTCATCGGCCGCAAGGCCGGGGGACGCTGCCCGATGTGCCTCGGGTGACAGGACCGCTCGCCCTGAAGGTGGTGTATCCGCCAGCCAACGCCGTCGTTGACGTCCGCGACTCGAGCTTCATCTTCGGGTCGGTCGGGACGGGGGACGCCACCCTGACGATCAACGGCACGCCGGTCCGGGTCTGGCCCAACGGGGCCTGGCTCGCCTGGGTGCCGTTCCCGAGGCAGCCCCAGATGCGCTTCGAGCTCGTTGCCGCCGCACGCGGTGACACGGTGCGCGTCGTCCACCCGCTGCGGCGTGCCCCACGTTTCGCCCCCTACGGCAGAACCCTGTGGGTCGATTCAGCGCCCATCTGGCCCGCTGGCCGGGTCTGGTGGCCGGCCAACGAATACCTGCCGGTCACGGTCCGCGCCGCGGAGGGCGCCACGGTGCGCATCCGCCTCGCCGACGGCACCGTGATACCGCTGGCGCCGGACATCGGCTACGACGACGTCCCCTGGGGCATTCGCGCCTTCGATCGCGATTCGGCCAACCTCGCGCGGCCCATGGTGGCCGAACGGTATCGCGGCCTGATCCGGGGCCGCGCGATCGGCGCCGACCCGGGGCCCATGGTAGGCAGACTGCCGGCGCCGCCCGCTGCCGCCGGCGGATGTCCGGAGGCCGGCGGGGGCTGCCCCGCATCCGGGCAGCCTGCCGCCGTCATCGAGGCGATCAAGGGCGCGGATACGGTGCGGGTCGCGTGGAACCTGCGGCTGGCGCTCGTGGACTCGTTGCCGGTGGACGTGGTGCTCGACGACGACACCGCGGGCACCGGCGGAACCGACAGCATGACGGTGGGCCGCGCGCTGCCCGGCGGCACCTACCACTGGTTTTTCCCCACCGGGACCCGCGCGCTCGCCACCGCCCGCATCAACGGCGACGTCCGGCTCTACCTGTCCAGCACCGCCTCCGCCTGGGTGGCCGCGACCGATGTGCACCCGCTCGGCACGGGCAGCGCGGCCGTCCGGGCCACCGCGGGATCGGTGACGCTCACGCCGCGGGCCGACCGCGCGGTGCTGCGCGTGCCGCTCAGCCGGCGCGTGCCGTACCAGGTGGACGAGGACGAGCGCACCCTCACGCTCGTGCTGTACCACACCGCGGGGGACATCGACTGGATGCGCTACGGCCGAGCCGATTCGCTGGTCCGGGCCATGCGATGGCGCCAGGTGTCGGCCGACGAGGTGCATCTCACCGTGGACTTGAGCGTGCCCGTCTGGGGCCATCGCGTGCGGTGGGATCGGACCGACCTGGTGCTGGAGATTCGCCGGCCCCCGCCGATCGATCTGCGGCGGCCCTTCCACGGACTCCGGATCGTGGTGGACGCCGGCCATCCGCCGGGCGGAGCCATGGGGCCCACGGGGTTGCGCGAGCCGGAGGCCAATCTGCCGATTGCGCTCCGGGTGCGGGACCTGCTCCTGCGGGAAGGCGCGGAGGTGCTGCTGACGCGGCAGGACACGTCGTCGATCGACCTGTGGCCGCGCGCCCGCTTTGCCGACAGCGCCGACGCCGATCTCCTCGTCTCGATCCACAACAACGCCCTGCCGGACGGCGTGAATCCGTTCACCAACCACGGCACGAGCGTCTATTACAATCATCCCCGCAGCATCCCGCTCGCCCGCGCGGTGCAAGCGGCCCTCCTCCGCACGCTGGGCCAGCGGGATCTCGGCATCGCGCGGGGCGACCTGGCGCTGGTGCGCCCCACCTGGATGCCGGCGATTCTCACCGAGGGGCTCTTCATGATGCTCCCCGACCAGGAGGCAGCGCTCCGGCATCCGGACGGGCAGGCCCGCTATGCCGAGGGCGTGGTGGAGGGGATCGCGGAGTTCCTCCGGGCGCGGGCGCGGCGGTGATCGATCGGCGAATCGTGGTGCGTACGCGCCGCACGCCAAGGCTCCTGTCGCTGGTCGTCATTCTCCTTTGTGCCGGATCATCATCCGCTCCGCTCGCCGCCCAGATCGATCCTTCGGGTCGATGGCAGACGCTCAGCACCGCGCACTTCCGCATCCACTATCCGCGGGCCGACAGCGCCATCGCGCGCCGCGCCGGCGACGAGGCCGAGCGGGCGTGGCTGCTGCTGGTGACCGAGCTGCACCCACCGCGCGGCCCCGTCGACGTGGTGCTGAGCGGAGCAGCGGATTACTCGAACGGCAGCGCGACGCCGTTTCCATCCAATCGTATCGTGGTGCATCTGCCGCCGGCGACGACCACGCCGGGCCTTCAGGCCTATGACGACTGGCTCCGGCTGGTACTCACCCATGAGCTGACCCACATCTTTCACCTCGACCGCGTGCGGGGCCCGTGGCGGCTGGGACAGTACGTGTTCGGCCGGGTGCCGGGCTCGTTCCCCAACGGGTATCAGCCGTCCTGGGTGACCGAGGGCCTCGCGTCCTACTACGAAAGCCGCTTCACCTCGGCCGGGCGTACGCGCGGCAGCTTCCACACGCAGATCCTCGCCGCGTCCGCCGTGGGAAATCGCTGGCCCCGGCCCAACGACGCCACGTTGCTGTCGCGGCGCTGGCCCGCGGGCTATGCGCCGTATGCGTTCGGCAACCGGTTCTGGGCCGAGGTGGAGCGGCAGCAGGGCGACAGCGCGGTGCCGCGGTTCATCGAGCGAACGTCGGGACAGTGGATCCCGACGCGCGTCGCTCATCCGCTCCGGCGGAGTGCGGGCGTGGAGCGCGACAGCATCTGGGCCCGGCTCAGGACCGCGGCACTCGAGGTCGCGGGCACCACGACGGCCGTGGCCGGACCGGGCGGGACCGGCGACGGGACCCCGGAGGAGGCCCAGGCCGCCGCACGGACCGGGGCGGAGGTGCTCGCGGACTCGTTGCGCGTCGCGCCGGCCCCGGTGGTGTCGCCCAGCGGTCGGGTGGCGTATGTGGCCGTGTACCACGATCGCCCGCAGGCCATCGTGATCCGGGAGACGGACGGGCGGGAGTCCCGTTATCTCGCGAACGTCTTCGTCGATGTCGCGTGGGTGGGCGACACGCTGTATGCCACGCAGATCGAATTCACCAACCCGGTCACGCTGCGCAGCGATCTCTATCGCCTGGATGGCGACACGTGGTCGCGCGTCACCCGGGGCGCGCGGCTCACGGACATCGCGGGGGGGCGGGACGGGATCGTGGCCGTGCAGATCGTGGGCACGACCAACCGGCTGGTGCGGGTCCGGAACGGCGTGATCGAGCCGCTGGTCGAGGCGCGCGATGACGTGCAGTGGGCGCGGCCCGATGTGGGTCCCGACGGCACCATCGCGGCGATTCGCCGCACGCCCAGCGAGTTCGCGCTGGTCACCCTGACTCCGGGTGGCGAACCGGTGGCCCGCGTCGTCACCCGTCAGAGCCAGCTCGCCGATCCCGCCTGGCTCGTGTCGGCCGGCCAGCGCCTCCTTGTCACGGACGATCGCACCGGACTTCCCCAGCTCTATCTCGTGCGCGCGGATGGCGAGGATCCGGTGCAGCTCACCGCCGAAGCGGCCGGCGCCACGCAGCCCGCGGCATCGGCCGACGGATGGGTCTATTACGCCGCCCTGACCGGCGAAGGCTACCAGCTCCGCCGCGCGCGCCTGGACCGCCTCGGCGGTGCGACCGGGCCCGACCGCCTCGTCGAGCGCCCGCCGTTCGAGCCCGCGCCACCCGCGGCGTCGCGCGTCACCGGGTATCGCCCGTGGGGTGCGCTCTACCCGCGGTACTGGTTTCCCTATCTCATCGACGGCGGTCCCACGTACGGCTGGGGCGGCGGTGCGTTCACCTCGGGCAGCGATCCGATCGGGCGCACCAGCTACAGTGCGCGTCTGGGCCTCTACCTCCGCGACGTGCGGGCCGAGGGCGCGTTCTATCTCCGCCACCAGCGCTGGGCCAGCCACACGGTGGACCTCTCGCTCCTCCAGAGCTGGGGCAGCGGGCTCTTCGGCCCGGCCGCGGGCGCCGATCGGCTGGTCGAGATCAGGAAGCGCGAGGCGTCCGTGGGATTCAGCACGGTCTTCCGGCGGTGGTGGTCCATCGCCACCGTGCGCGTCGCCGCCGACTACCAGATCGACCAGTACCCCGAGGACCGTGACCTGAGGCTCTCCGAGCCGCAGCGCGTGAGCGCCTCCATCTTTCTCACGGCCGGACGCGTCCTCGCCTCACCGCTCGGCATCAGCGGCGAGAAGGGGGTGACGGCCTCGGTGCGCTATCGCCACCGCTGGCGCCTGGATCGCGATGGCGAGGCCGATGAGTACCGCGCCCGCCTCGCGGCCTACCTGCCGATCGACGGCTTCGGACTCTTCGCGCGGCCGGTGCTGGCCACCCGGGTGGCGGGCGCCCTGTCCACCGGCACCGCCCGCGACGAGTTCGGCATCGGCGGCGTGCCCAGCGTGCAGGCCCCCGGCATGCCGGGCGTCGTGTTCGGCAGCGTGCGCCAGTTCCCGGTCCGCGGATATGCGAACGACGAGTTGAGCGGATCCAGAGTGGTCGTCGGGTCGGTGGAGGCGCGGATGCCGCTGGCGCTCGTCGCCCGGCAGCTGGGCGATCTGCCCATCGGCCTCGATCGGCTCAGCCTGAGTGCCTTCGGCGACTACGGCCGGAGCTGGGACGCCTTCGTATCGCAGAACGAGGGCACGCTCGCCAGCACCGGGCTCGAGCTGGTGTGGGACCTGGGGCTGGTGTACGACTACACCTTCCGGATGCGGACGTCGTTTGCCGTACCGCTCCGGGCCGGCCGGGTGACGCGTTCCGGCGCGTTGCAGGTGGGCGTGGGGTTCGGGGCGGAATTCTGAACGGTCGAGGACCGCTGACGGTTGGCCGTGACGTCGAGGCTGGCGCGATCGCCGATCAGAGGAGTGGCGTGGCGGTCCGATCGCCTCGACGAGGCGCCACGCGAGTTGCGCCATGCGGCATGGCGCGTCACCATCCACGCATCATCGGGTCCGGTCCACCCCTGGCCGGCTGACCACGTACCACCGGCCACGGCTCACCATCAACGCTTCACGATGCGATCACACGGTTCACCTCATGCCCATGCCCGTCATCCACTCCTCTGCGTTCATCGCCCCCGGCGCCGTGGTGCTCGGCGACGTCACCATCGGCCGGGAGTCGAGCGTCTGGTATACCGCGGTGCTGCGCGGGGACATGGCGCCCATCACGATCGGCGCCGAGACCAACCTGCAGGACGCCGTGATCGTCCATGTGGATGAAGGCGTGCCGTGCACCATCGGGAGCCGTGTCGGCGTGGGCCACCGCGCCATCCTGCACGGATGCACGGTGGAGGACGAGTGCCTCATCGGCATGGGGGCGATCGTGCTCAACGGCGCGCGCATCGGCACCGGCAGCGTGGTCGCCGCCGGCGCCGTGGTCCGTGAGGGGATGCAG
>JBMOPM010000126.1:0-6760 GCA_049323575.1 Gemmatimonadota bacterium
GCTCTACCAGGTGGTGCTGGGCCAGCAGCGCCTGCGCGCCCGCCTGCCCGCGCTCGTGCGCGGGCCGCTCAGCGCGGCGGCGGGCCGGCTGCCGGTGGGCTTTCGCGGACGCACCTACGCGCGCGCCCTGGCGCTCGACCCGCTCGATGCGGTGGCGGAGACGGGTCTCTATTTCGACCGTCCCACGCGGCTCGCGCTCTGCCCGCTCCTCCGCGTCGCGGGCCGGCCGGGCGCGGGCGAGGCGTATCGGCGCGCGGCCGCGGCCGGCGCCTGCGACACCGTGCAGCAGCTCACCCGCGCCGACTTCGCGTCGTATCTCTGCGACGACATCCTGGTGAAGGTGGATCGCGCCAGCATGCTCGCCTCACTCGAAGTGCGGGCGCCGTTCCTCGATCCGCGGGTGATCGAGTTCGCGTTCGGCCGGGTGCCCGGCGTCCTCCGGGCCACGCTGTTCCAGCGCAAGGTGCTGACCCGCCGGCTCGCCGCGCGGCTCCTGCCGCCGGCGCTCGATCTCAGCCGGAAACAGGGCTTCTCGATCCCGCTCGCCCGCTGGTTCCGCGGCGAGTGGGGCCGGTTCCTCGAGTCGGTGCTGGCCGGAACGCCGGCCGAGCTGCTCGACGCGGGCATGGTGCGGCGGCTGGTGGACGGCCAGCGGCGCGGGCTCAACAACGGGCAGCGTCTCTTCGCGCTGGCGATGCTGGAACTGTGGCGCCGGGAGTATGGCGCGGAGATCCCGCAACCCGGCCGGGCGGTGGCGGGATGAGGCCGGGGCTGGTGGAACTGCTGCGGTGTCCCCGCACGGGCGGCCGGCTCCGCCTCGAGATCGAGGAGGCGCGGGGCGACGTGGTGGAGCAGGGCGCGCTGGTCTCCGAGGAGGGGGCGCGCTACCCGGTGCTGAACGGCATCCCGCGGTTCGTCCCCGCCGACAACTACGCGGCGAGCTTCGGGCTGCAGTGGAATCGCTTCCGGCGGACGCAGCTCGACAGCCACTCAGGTCACCCCATTTCGCGCGAGCGCTTCTACCGGACGACGGGCTGGACTCGCGCCGAGCTGGCCGGGGCGCGCGTGCTGGACGTCGGCGGCGGGGCGGGCCGCTTTGCCGAGGTGGCGCTCGAGGCCGGCGCGAACGTGACGGTGCTCGACTACTCGCTGGCGGTGGATGCCTGCCGGGCCAATCTGGGGCACCACGAGCGGCTCGAGGTGGTGCAGGGCGATGTGTATGCCCTGCCGTTCGCGCGCGGGACGTTCGACTTCGTGTACTGCCTGGGTGTGCTCCAGCACACGCCCGATCCGCGGGGGGCGTTCCTCGCGCTCCCGCCGATGCTCCGCTCCGGCGGGCGCCTGGCGGTGGACGTGTACGCGCGGCTCGCGCGCAACGCGCTCTGGCCCAAGTACTGGCTCAGGCCGGTGACGCGACGCCTCCCGCCCGAGCGGCTGTTCCGCCTGGTGCAACGGGCGACGCCGATGCTCCTGCCGGTGAGCCGTGCGCTCGGGCGCGTGCCGGTCGTGGGCCGCCAGCTCCGCTATCTCGTGCCCGTGGCCAACTACGAGGGGGTGCTGCCTCTGTCCCGGACGCAACTCGAGGAGTGGGCCATCCTCGACACGTTCGACATGCTGGCGCCGGCGCACGACCATCCGCAGGATGCCGCCACGCTGCGGAACTGGTGCCGCGCGGCGGGCCTGGTGGACGTGGCGGTCGAGCGCCGGGGCGCGGTGATGGCGCGGGGTACGAAGCCATGAGGATCGCGGTGCTCAACCTGACGGGCGGCGGCCTGAGCGGCGGCTACCGCAAGTATCTCCGCTGCCTGCTGCCGCGCCTCGGCGCGCATCCCGGGGTGGCCGACCTGCTCATCGTGGTGCCACCGGGCCAGGAAGACCTCTCCTGCGGCGTGCCCGTGGAGCCGTGGCCCGCGGGTGATCAGTGGCGCGGCTTCGCGGCGCTCAGGGCGCGGGTGCGGGCCTGGCGCCCGGACGTGGTGTTCATTCCCACGTCCCGCTGGATCGGTGCGGGCGCGCCGACCGTGGTGATGGTGCGCAACATGGAGCCGCTTGCCCGGCCGTTCGGGGGCGGCTCGGTGGCCACGGGGCTGCGCAACCTGGTGCATGCGTCGGTGGCACGCCGCTCCGTCCTCCGCGCCACGCGGGTGATCGCGGTGTCGGAGTTCGTGCGGCAACATCTGGTGGACCGCTGGTGCCTGCCGGAGGATCGGGTCAGCGTGGTCTACCACGGCGTGGACCCCGCCGATGCGATGGCCGGTGGGACGTCCGCCCAGGCGGAGGAGCCCTTCCTCTTTGCCGCCGGCTCGCTCCTGCCGTATCGCGGGCTGGAGGACGCGGTGGACGCGCTGGCGCTCCTGGTGGAGCCGCCGGTCGATCGGCTCACGCTGGTGATCGCGGGCGACGGCTCGGCGGCCTACCGCGCCGCGATTGCACGGCGCGCGGCCGAGCGGGGCGTGAGCGCCCGGGTGCGATGGGTGGGGCACCTCGATGCCCAGGGCATGGCCCGCGGATTCACCGAGGCCCTGGCCTTCCTGATGACGAGCCGCGTGGAGGCGTGCCCCAACACCGCGCTCGAAGCCATGGCCCACGGGTCGCCCTGCATCTCGACGCTGGCCCCGCCGATGCCGGAGTTCTTCGGCGATGCGGCGCTGTTCTACGGCCCGGGTGACGCGGCCACGCTCGCCGCGCACGTGCGCCGCCTCGCGACCGACGCCGCCATGCGGCGCGCGCTCGGCGCCAGCGGCCAGGAGCGCGCGCTCGGTTTCACCTGGGACGAGACGGTGCGGCGCACCGTCGCCGAACTGCGCCGCGCCCTGGGCCGGAACGCAAACGGCTCCCATCCCGAAGGATGAGAGCCGTTCACCGCCGGCACCTGGGGGGAGGGTCAGGCGTTCGGCTTCTGGCGGCGCCGCCGGAACACGCTGGCGCCGCCCAGTCCGGCCAGGCCGGATGCCACCAGCGCCATGGCGACCGGCTCGGGGGCCACCGTCTCGGGCGGCATCGTGCGCAGGGCCGACGGGCCGGAGACCCCGAAGGTCAGGTCGTCGGCGGCGAAGCTCGCATTGCGGCCGACGTAGGTGTCCCAGGAGCCGCCCGACGATTCGAAGCGGACGCGATCGACATTGACGAAATCGAGGTCGACCCACCTGGGCGAGGCCCAGTCGAGCGTGAAGGCGCGCGTGAAGATCTCGGCGCCGTTCAGATAGCCGCGGGCCACCAGCGTGAGCCCGTTGCGCCAGGCGGCACTGAACCAGCCGCCCCGAAGGCTGAAGGCGGTGTCGCTCCAGAACTCGAGCGGCCTGGCCGCGCCGTTGCCCAGCACCAGGCGGCCGGAGCTGAGCACCGTGTTGAACCCGCCCGCGTTGGCTGTGGAGAGGAAGTAGCCGGTCGGATCGATCGCGAAGGCGTTGGACCAGTTGAAGCCCTGATAGCCGTTCGGCAGCCAGGCGAAATGGCCCGCCGTGGCGTCGTCGAAGCCGATCACCTGCGCGGCCGCGGGGGCAGCGGCGGGCGCCAGGCCCGCGATGAGGAGAAGCTGGCGAATGAAGCGCATCATGGTCCTCGTTGATGCCGTCGTCTTGCCCCGGTCGAGCGGCGACCGCAGGCGGGCGCGCGACTACGTACCGCCCCTTGCCTATCAAGATTCTTGCCGTTGTGATATGCAAATCCTTGCATGGTGCGATGCCACGACGCTCAAGAGGCGTGAAGACAGCAGGTTAGGGGGACACGATCGGGCCAGCCCTGGCCCGGTGTGCCGTCATAGAACGCGACAGTTTCGCCTCCGGCGGGACCGAGAAGGTGGGGTGCGGCGAGACGTTGTTGTTGCATTTCCGCAGCGGGTCGAACCCGTATGATCGTGCTCGGTCTCAACGTCTTTCATGCCGATGCCGCCGCGTGCCTGGTGCGGGACGGGCGGGTGGTGGCCGCCGTGGCGGAGGAGCGGCTCGGCACGCGGGTGAAACACTTCGCCGGCTTCCCGGCCCGGGCGATCCGCGCGGTCCTGGACGCGGCCGGCGTCTCCATCGAGGACGTCGATGCGGTGGCCGTGGGGCACGATCCCCGGGCCAACCTCGGAGCCAAGGCGGCGTACGCGCTCCGGCACCCGCGGCGCGCTCTGGGGTCGGCGCTCACGCTGCTGTCGCGCGGGCGGCAGCTCGAGGCGCTGCCGGAGACGATCGCGCGGAGCCTGGGGGTGGACGCGGGTCAGTGCCGCTTCCGCACGCTCAACGTGGAGCATCACCTCGCGCACCTCGCCAGCAGTTTCTACGGCAGCCGCTTCGGCGAGGCAGCCGGCTTCTCGTACGACGCGTCGGGCGACTTCGTCTCCGGCGCATACGCGAGCTGTGACGGCGATGTGGCGGTCATCGATCGCGTCGTGCTCCCGCACTCCCTCGGCTACTTCTATACCGCCATCTGCCAGTTCATCGGTTTCGACGAGTTCGGCGAGGAATACAAGGTGATGGGACTCGCCGCCTACGGCCGACCCAGGTACCTCGCCCTGATGCAGCGCCTGCTGGCCTGGGCGGGACGGGGCCAGTACCGGATCGACCCGCGATACTTCTCGGGGCTGCTGCGGCAGTCGCACGAGGAGCTGGCGGGCGGGAATGGCCGGCTGGTCATTCCGCCGCTCTACTCGGCCGCGCTGGTGGACGAGCTGGGACCACCGCGCCGGCGCGAGGCCGAGATCACCGAGCGCGACCGCGACCTCGCGGCAAGCTGTCAGCTCCACTTCGAGAACGTGGTGGTGGAGTGCCTGCGCTGGCTCCATGACCAGGTGCCGAGCGACGCGCTGGTGACGGCCGGCGGATGCGCGCTCAACGGCGTGTGCAACGCCCGGATCCTCCGGGACACGCCGTTCCGCCGGCACTACGCCCATGCCGCCGCCGGTGATGACGGGACCGCGGTCGGGGCGGCGCTGTACGCGTGGCGCGCCCTGGCGTCGGGCCGTCCCGCGCCGGTATCCGCCACGTACTGGGGCCCGGCGCACGGCGAGGCAGAGCAGGCAGCCGCGCGGGCCGCGGCCGGCGTGCCGGCCGAGCGGCTGGAGATGCCTGCGCTGGTGGCGCGCGTCGCCGACCACCTTGCGGCGGGCCGCGTGGTGGGCTGGTATCAGGGGCGGAGCGAGTTCGGGCCGCGAGCCCTCGGCAACCGGTCGATTCTCGCGCACCCCGGCTGGCCGGGGATGCAGGACCTGATCAACGCGAAGGTGAAGCGCCGCGAACCGTTCCGCCCGTTCGCCCCGTCCATCCTGGCCGAGCGCGTGGCCGACTACTTCGAGCAGACGATCGAGAGCCCGTTCATGATGCACGTGGTGAAGATCCGCGAGGAACGGCGCCGCGAGCTGGCGGCGGTGTGCCATGTGGACGGCACCGGCCGGCTCCACACCGTCACCCGGGAGCAGAATCCGCTCTACCACGCGCTGCTCGTGGCGTTCGCCGAGCGGACCGGCACGCCGGTGCTGCTCAATACCAGCTTCAACGAAAACGAGCCGATCGTGGACACGCCGGCCCAGGCGGTGGACTGCTTCGTGCGCACGGACATCGACGTGCTGTGTCTGGGGCCGTTCGTGGCCGAGAAGAAGGCGGCGGCGTGACCGTCGTGCTCGTCACTGGCAGCGCGGGCTTCATCGGGCGCCATCTCGTGCGCTGCCTGCTGGCCCGCGGCTTCGAGGTGCACGGCTTCGATCGGCACGCGACGGGGTGGACGGCGCCGGGCTATACCGAGCACACCGGCAACCTGCTCGATCCGACGGCGCTGCCGCTCGCCCTCCGGGCCAGCGGCGCGGGCGCGGTGATTCACCTGGCGGCGCGCACCGACCTCGATGAGCGCGCCGGGGTCCGGGGCTATGCGGCCAACACGGTCGGCGTGGATCATCTGGCGCGGGCGATCGCCGGTGCGCCCGGCGTGGAGCGGGTCATCTGCACCTCGAGCCAGCTGGTGTGCCGCCTGGGGTACCGGCCGCGGCACGACCATGACTACCTGCCGGCGACCGCCTACGGCCGGAGCAAGGTGGAGACGGAGCGGCGCTGGCGCACGGCCGACGGCGCGGGCCGCACCTGGTGCATCGTCCGCCCGACCACGATCTGGGGGCCGGGCATGAACCCGCACTATCTGCGCTTCTTCGAGCTGCTCCGGGCCGGCCGGTACGTGCACGTGGCCGGCGGACCCACGCTCAAGTCGTACGGCTACGTCGGCAACACGGTGGAGCAGTACGCCCGCCTGCTGGAGGCGCCGGCCGATCGGGTGCACCGCCGCGTGTTCTACCTGGCGGACGATCCGCCGCTCGAGCTCGAGCGCTGGGTGGAAGCGTTCCGCGAGGCGCTGGGCGCGCCGCCGGTGCGGACGGTGCCGCGGGGCGTGGCGCAGGCCGTCGCGCGCGTCGGGGACGGATTGGTGGCGCTGGGCTTCCGGCGGTTTCCGTTCACGAGTTTCCGCCTGGCCAACGTCACCACGCCGGCGGTGGTGGATACGACGGCCACGCGCGAGGTGTGCGGACCGGGCCCGGTGGGGATGGCGGACGCCGTGGCGGCGACGGCGGCCTGGCTGCGCCGCGTGTGGGCCGGCGCCGACCGGTGGGCGATCGACTGATGCTGCGGTTCGGGCGCATCAACGTTCTCCGGCAGCGGCGGATCTTTCGCAACGCCAGGTGGATCGATCACATGTTCGCGCTGCACGTGCTCGACCATCCGAAACGATCGCAGCCGCGCCGGCCGGCGCAGCCCGTCCGGCTCGACAATCCGTATCTCGATCGAGAGGCAGA
>JBMOPM010000127.1:0-6759 GCA_049323575.1 Gemmatimonadota bacterium
CCGCTCGGCTGCTGGAGGGCTCGAGCTCCGCTCGAGGCCCTGATGGACCCGGTGCCACGCCGCCATGCCTTGGCGGGTCACCGGCGTGCCGCACTCTCCAGCGTAGTGCTGTGATGCGAGAGGTAGCACCACGTGCCCTGTCTTCGCACGAGCACGTCGGTCGCCACGCCTTTGAGGGAGGTCGGTCGCCCATCGAGCGTCACTTGCTCGGTCCACCGGTACGCCACGATGGCGACATCTCCCTCGCGCCTCACGACTGGGTCGATGATCTCCCAACTCGTGATCGTAAACCGCTGAAAGGCGCGTCGGGCTGCGTCCATCAGGACGGAGCGGCCAACGCGCGGCCCTTCTCCTTGCCCCGCGAATTCCACGTAGTCCTCGAGCGCCATCTCTTCCAGGACGCTCAAGTCCTTCTTCTCCCATGCGGTCCACCAACGACGAAGGCTTGTCTCGATGGTCGCCCCGCCTGAATCCTGGGGTGCCTTTACGAGGTCATCCTGAACCACCGCGCGGACCTCCTCATTACCGGCCTCTTCCTGCCCAACGAGATGCGGTTTCGCTCTTGCCCGTCTAACGACATCCGTATCAGCCAGCGAACATGCTTCGTGCCCGCACTACCGTCCGTTCCGCAGCCCGCCATCGGCATGCCGGACCCGAGGACAAAAGCCCGTCTGGGTGAGCCGCCTCGTGCCGGACCTCATGCATCTCGATCAGCTCCGGGAGCAGGGCGCCCTGCCTGGCATCCGTGACGAGCACACCCTGGAGGCAGTCCTCACGCGCCCGCAGCGGCGCTGGCGCGACGAACCGGCGAGCGATCTCGCCACCCTGACCGCCGCCTACAGGTGGGGCATCGCGACGAGCCACCCCTGTCGGGATGGCAACAGACGGATCGCCTCTCTGGCGATGGTAATCTTCCTCGGACTCAACGGCCAGGAGCTCGATGCGCCCGAACCCGAGGTAGTTACCGTCATGCTCGCCGTCGCGAGCGGCCACGGCAGCCACGCGGAGCTCGCCTCCTGGATCCCGAGCCATCTCGCCGCTCAGGCCTGATGGTCGGGGCAGCCTGGGTTTCAGGCGCTCCGCCGCCAGCCTGCCTTGCCGCACGCCTGGCCCCGGCCTCCACGGCACGTACCAACGGCAAGGCGGAACCTTCATCCGCACTGCGTGGAGCGCTGGGTCTACCACGCCGCCTCTCGCGCCAGCCGGCAGCGGGCCGCGGCGCTGCCGGACTGGCTGCGGTACGACAACGACGAGCGGCCGCATACGGCGCGGGCCCAGCATCCAGTCGGCCGTCTTGACAGTTGCAGATGTGCCCGCCATGGGTGCAAAGGGCCGCTGTTGCCAAGACGACATGCGTGCACCCGTGAACGCGGAAGGAAGCCAGCTAGTGCCACCGAACGCCCGTGCATGGCGTCCAGCGCGAGGCTCGCGATCCAGCCTTGAGTAAGCCTGTGCGCCGAGACGCTGATGGGGCCATGCGCTGGTCAAGGCCCCGATCCAGTCAGCGCCGCAGGGTCCGGGTATCGAGCGTGACCGCGACCTTCGCCTTTGCCATGGCACCTCCAGGTATGCGCAGACATCATACCGCGAGAGCATCGCCAAACGGACGGCGATCGATCGTAACGCCGGATGCGGAGGGAAGGCAGGGCTGCGCATGGCGCCTCACGACCGCGCCGGCGGGTGGTGCATGACCGTTGCGAAGCGGCAGCCGGCCTGGCCACCTTCATGCGTTAGTTGGGTGGCAGTCTGGGCCAGGGTGCCGCGACCTTGAGAGGAACCACTTGGCCGATGCGCTCGAAGTCGGCGAGGTTCCGTGTAATCAGAAGGGCACCGAGCTCCCTGCCGGTGGCAGCCAGCAGGAGGTCGTTCCCGAAGCTCCGCTGAGCCGGACTCCCGGCGTATCCACCGCGGTTTCGAAGGCGACGGTCCAGGTCGGCTGCGGCCTTCCAGGTCGCCAAATGTCGGCACATGTATGCGGCCGCGAGCTCGAAAGGGCTCGAGGAGGCCGCGCACCAGGTCGCGACGGCGGACGGGCGAGAGCGCGCCGACGAGGAGCTCGTGGGCCACCACGGCGCTGAGGGCGATCCGGGGGAGATGATCCCTGTGAAACGCCTGGAACTCTTGTCCGAAGCCGGGGTCGGTGAAGGCCACAAAATTATAAATAATAGATGTTGGTATCGAGGAGGATCACCGGGATGACGCGAAGACGTCCTCGAACCCGCCACGCCCCACCAGGCTCCGGAAGCCTGTCTCCAGCTCGGCACGGAACCGGGCCAACTCGGTGACGGCGTCCAGGGCCCGGGTGATCGCCTCGGTCTCGGTCGACGCGCCGAGGAGCTCCTTGGCCCGGTCCATCTTGCCCTGATCGAGGATCAGGTTCTTGCGGCGCTGGCCATGCACTGCCCCGAACGAAACAGCGCACCCGTTGAACCGGAGCGCGCCGCGAGTCATTCCTTCGCACTGGAGTCCGACAATAGCTGGGGCCGGATTCGAACCGGCGACCCCGGCATTATGAGTGCCGTGCTCTAACCACCTGAGCTACCCAGCCGAACGCGACGCAATGGTAGCCACGCTGCCGCGTTTCCGTCAAGCCGAACCCCGTCTACTACCATATTGTTGTCCCACGGTGTTCCCGGCGCAGCGATTCCCACGAGGTATGTCTCCCACTTGACCTGCGCTCCCTGGCTGTTCACGCTCGCGCTGCTGTTTGCCACCGGCGACGGCGCCTCCGGCCCGTCGCTCCTGACCGGCTGCCCCGCACACGCCACCCCGGCCGCCCGTTTCGAGCTGCCGCCCGACCTCACCGAGATCTCCGGGCTCGCCCTGACTCCCGACGAGCGGCTCTTCGCCCACAACGACGAGCGCGGCGTGCTCTACCAGGTGGACTACGCCCGCGGCCGCGTGCTCAGGTCCTTCGCCGTGGGGTCGCGCACGTTGCGGGACGACTTCGAGGGGCTCGCAATCGCCGGCGGCCGCTTCCTGCTCGTGTCGGGCAACGGCCGGCTCTACGAAACCGCGGAGGCGTCCGACGGTGGCACCGCCCGCGTCACGATGCACGACACCGGACTCGGCCGGCTCTGCGAGATCGAGGGCCTCGCGTGGGAGCCCGCCGACCGGGTGCTGCTGCTGCTCTGCAGGCGGCCGCGCGTGCGGGCACTCATCGGCCAGGTGACGATCCTTCGCTGGTCGCCCGATCGCCAGGTACCCGCCGCGCCCGACCGTCTCACGATCCCGATCGCGACCATCACGCGAGGCACACGCCTCGCGGGTCTTCACCCATCCGACCTGACGCGCGACGCGGTGACCGGCAACTATCTGATCGTCGCCGCGGAGCAGGGCGTGCTGGTGGAACTGACGTCGGCGGCGCGGCCGCTGGGAGTGCGCCGTCTCGACCGGAAGCTGCACCGGCAGGCGGAAGGCCTTGCGGTGACGCGGGGAGGGTCGGTACTGATCGGCGACGAAGGCGGGCGGCTGCGCGGAACCCTGACGCGATACGAGTGCACCAGGTGATGACACGGCCCCGCCGCAGCGGATCCGCGCCTCGACGCGCATCGGTGCGGCGTCGCGGCCTACGGGCTCGAGGTATCCCCCTCGATGATGTACACGTACTCGCCCTGGCGGATCATGCGGTAGGAATCCCGCGCGATGCGCTCCTGTGTGGCCGAGTCGGTCTCGACCTTGCGCGCCACGACGCTGAGCGAATCCACCTCGTGCTTGAGCGAGTCCACCCGCCGCTGCTCGGCCCGCTCTTCCTCCTTCAACTCGAGCCAGTCGCCGGTGCTGTACTCGCCACCCTGCACCGCGAAGACCAGGAACAGCACCACGCCCCCGAGGATCAGGACCCGACTGCGGGTGCGCTTCGGGCGCGCGCGCGCTCTCATAGCGGGAAGAGATCCCGGCCCGGATAGTGGCCGAGCTCGCCGAGTTCCTCCGCGATGCGAAGGAGCTGGTTGTACTTCGCCACGCGATCGGTACGGCTGGCACTGCCGGTCTTGATCTGGCCCGCATTGGTCGCGACGGCGAGGTCCGCGATGAAGGTGTCCTCGGTCTCACCCGAACGATGGGAGATGATCACGCCGTACGCGCTGCTCCTGGCCAGCTCGATGCACTGCAGTGTCTCGGTGAGCGTACCGATCTGGTTGACCTTGATGAGCACCGCGTTGCCCACGCCTTCCTCGATGCCGCGGCCCAGGCGATCGACGTTGGTCACGAACAGATCGTCGCCCACGAGCTGCACCCGATCGTGCAGGCGATCGGTGAGCAGCGACCAGCCTTCCCAGTCGTTCTCGGCCAGGCCGTCCTCGATGGAGACGATGGGATACTTGTTCACCCACGCCTCGTACAGCTCCACCATGCCCGACGCGGGGCGGCGGCTCTTGTCGCCCTTCTTGAAGACGTACTCGCCGTCCTGGTACAGCTCGGACGCCGCCACGTCCAGCGCGATGCAGACGTCCTTGCCGGGCTCGTAGCCCGCCGACTCGATGGCCTGTATGATCACGTCCAGCGCCGCCTCGTTGGACGGCAGCATCGGCGCGAAGCCGCCTTCGTCTCCCACTGCCGTCGACAGCCCCATCTTCGTGAGGACTTTCCTGAGCGAGTGAAACACCTCGACGCCCATCCGGAGCCCGTCGGAGAAGTTGTCGGCTCCCACGGGCACGACCATGAACTCCTGGGCGTCGACGTTGTTGGACGCGTGGGCGCCGCCGTTCAGGATGTTCATCATCGGCACCGGAAGGACCCGCGCCATCGGGCCGCCCAGGTAGCGGTAGAGCGGCAGGCCGGTCTCGGCCGCGGCCGCGCGTGCCACGGCGAGCGATACGCTGAGAATCGCGTTGGCGCCGAGCTTGCTCTTGTTGGGCGTGTCGTCGGCGTCCATCATGTACCCGTCCACCGCGATCTGGTCCTCCGCCGGCATGCCCTCGAGCCGGGGGCCCAGGATCTCGTTCACGTTGCGGACGGCGTCGAGCACGCCCTTCCCGCCGTAGCGCTTGGGATCACCGTCCCGCAGTTCCACCGCCTCGTGCTCGCCCGTCGACGCCCCGCTGGGCACGGCGGCCCGGCCGGTGGCGCCGCTGGCCAGAGTGACCTCGGTCTCGACGGTCGGATTGCCGCGGCTGTCGAGAATCTCGCGCGCGTGGACTTCGATGATGGTGGACATGAGGGCCGGATGAGAGGTTCGCGTTACGGGTGACCGGTCGTGCTGCACGGGACGGACTGCGCGTGGCGCCTGCGACGGCACCATGCAACGTTCGGCGCCTCGCCATTTCGTCCCGCGCCGAACCTATCCGCCGACCGCAACCCCGTCAACGCCGCGACCCGCCAGCGCGACAATGGCTTCGCGGCATCGCCGGGTCAGCGCGTCGCGGTCTTCATAGGAGAGGCCGCCGGTCGGGATCGGCTCGCCCACGCGAAGGGTCACTGGCCCGGGGCGCGGGATGCACGCGCCCCGGGGGAGCACCGCGTGGGTCCCGGCCACGTAGACCGGCAGCACGGGCACGCCGGCGGCGATGGCGAGCACGAAGGGCCCCTTCTTGAACGCCTGAAGGGTGCCGTCGCGGCTTCGGGTACCTTCGACGAACACCACCGCGGAGGTGCCGCTCCGGATCTGCTTCGCGGCCGCGTCGTACACGCTGAATGCGGCGACGCGGTTGCGCCGGTCGATGAAGATGTGCCCCGACGCCTCCATCGCGTGGCCGAACAGGGGCACGCGGCGCAGTTCTTTCTTCGAGACGAAGCGGATTCGCCCCGGGAGCTTTGCCGCGAGCACCCAGATGTCGACGAAGGACTGATGGTTGGAGGCAATCACGTACGGCCGGGACCAGTCCACGCGCTCCAGCCCTTCGACGGTGACCGGGATCCCCGCCACGGCGAGCAGCGACCGGCCCCAGGACCGCGGCGCATCGTCATAGACGTCGCTGTGCGACGGCCGCCCCCTGAGCGAAGCCCAGACGACGCGCGAGGCGTGATAGATCGTCAGGAGCAGCAGGGCGACGAGGTATTTGATCGTTCGCATGCGTTCAGGCGAAGTGGTCGTACCCTTGAAGCTGCACGGGAGTCCCGCCGTCGAGGAAGGCCACGCCCGATCCCTGGTCGACGGTACCGATGCGCGTGAGCGGCAGCCCGACCTCGCGCTCGAACTGCTCGGTGCCACGAAAGTCGGCGGGCAGCGTGCAGAGCAGCTCGTAGTCTTCCCCGCCCCGCGCGGCGAAGTGCGCCGGATGCTCGCCCAGGGACAGGGCGACGGCGTCCACCGAGGCGTGCCGGGGCACGCGCTCGAGGTCGATGATCAGCGCGGCGCCCGAGGCCGCGGCGAGATGGCGGGCATCGCCGGCCAGGCCATCGCTCACGTCGATCATCGCGGTGGCGCCGTGAGCCGCGAGCCACATGCCGGCCGCGATGCGCGGCGTAGAATGGCAAAAGGATGCCCGCGCCTCGGGCGCGGGTTGCTCGTTCCGCTCGAAGGCCACGAGTGCCGCTCGCGGCCCCCCGAACCGGCCCGTCACCCACACGCCGTCGCCCGGCCGGGCGCCGTGGCGCCGCACGGGCCGCTCGGCGGTGCCGACCACGGTGACCGTCACCGTTACCAGCGGCGCCCGGCTCAGGTCGCCGCCGAGGACCCGCCCCCCGCAGGCCTCCGCAGCGTCTCCCACGCCGGTCATGAGCTGCGGGAGGAAGTCGCTCCTGAGGCCCTCGGGCAGCGCGATGGCGGCGAGTACGCCGATGGCGGCGGCGCCTTCAGCCGCGAGATCAGACAGCGCG
>JBMOPM010000128.1:0-6679 GCA_049323575.1 Gemmatimonadota bacterium
GCGCGCCGAGGCCGGGCACGCCCTCGAGCAGCACGTGGCCGTCGGCGAGGAGGCCGAGCAGGAGCCGTTCGAGCAGCACCCGCTGGCCAACGATGACCCTGCCGCATTCATCGAGCACCAGCCGGATCCGGCGCCCCTCGTCCTGCACGCGGGTGTCGAGGTCGACGACGCGATCGGCATCGGCCGCGGAAGGGGGCGGAGCCAGCCGGCCGTGTCACTCACGTAGCTCCGGTTCGGCCGCGAGGTCCAGCGCGCTGTGCAGCAGTGCCGTTGTCGCGCCGCCTTCGAGGCGGTAATAGGCGAGCTTCCCGTGGCGTCGCTGCGCGACGAGTCCCGCCGTCCGGAGGAGCCGGAGCTGATGGCTGATCATCGACTGCGAGGCGCCGCAGACGACGGCGAGGTCGCAGACGCAGAGCTCGGGGCGGCTGTCGCCGCGGGGGCGCAGGGCGAGCAGGATCTTGAGCCGCGTGGCGTTGGCCAGCAGCGCCAGCAGGTCGACCAAACCGGTGAGCAGTTCGGGCGCGGGGAGCGCGCGGCGGGCCGCCTGCACGGCGTCGAGGTGGACGACGTTGACGTAGCAGCGGTCGTCCACGCTGGCGGCGGGGGCGTGCGCGCCTTGCACCGGGGAGCGCATCGGGATGTCCTCTGAAGGATTGCTCATATTAGCAATCAACGTAGGCGAGCAGGGCTTCGTCAAGCGCATCTAGTCGAGCGCATCGTAGGCGCAGCTTCTAGGGATATCCAAAGGGATATCCGAGAGATATCCAGGAGATATCCGAGCGGTCATGGCGGGCGCTGCCCTGCTCATGCTGCTGATCGGGTTGAGCCGCCTATACCTCGGGGTGTACTCCTTCTGTGGACGACCGATGGCAACGCCGGCGCGTTCACGGTCGCTACGGAGCAATTTGGGTGCGCTTCGATGTCTCGCGTCCAAATCCAACAGCAAAGTACCTAACGGACGTCGAGGCGCTGACGCGCGACGCCGTTGCGTGGCGTCGCCCAGCGATTCCGTGGCCGCCAGCGCGACGTAGCGCCAAGCCACGGTGGTCAGCAGTCGAATGGCGAGGAGTTCCTTCGCGTGGACGCTGAAGTCGCCGCGCGGCCGCCTCCGGCCCGGTCATGCCGATGGTCCTGAAGCAGAAGCCGGGTCTCCCAAAGGTCGGCCCCGTAGCGGCGGTACCTCGTCGACAGGAACGCGCACGGGTGAACGCGCACGGGTGAACGCGCACGGGTGAACGCGCACGGGTGAACGCGCACGGGTGAACGCGCACGGGTCGAGGAGCAGGGCCACCGTTTTGTCGAGGCGCTTGTCCGACACGCTCGTCGCGGGGGATGCGGGGCACCGTTCGTCTTCCGCTCAGCTCAGCGGGATGACCTCGCGGTACTTGCCGCCGGCGGACTGCTCCGGCGGTTCCAGGGCCCGTTCATGCATCCCCCGACGCACCGCCGGATGCGCCGCCGGCGACATCCGGCCCGGCGCGTGCGCCCCGCAGCCGCCGGACGAGGTGCACCGTCCGCAGGTTGCCCAGGACATCGGCGGCCCTGATCTCGCGCCGGTACGCCACCGCGTAGATCGCCGCGAGACCGATGTACACCCAGCCTATCGCGACGTGCACCCCCTCGACCGGGATCGCGAACTGCACCAGGAAGAGCCCCAGCAGCAGGAGCGCGTCGCGCAGCCGGAAGCGCAGCGTCAAGAGCACGACCGTCCCGAACAGCGCCTGCGCCGCCGTGAGGAAGATTTCGTCCACCGACTGCGCGGCGAGCGGGAGCGCCGCGGTGTGTCCCACGCCGACGCTGTAGGCGAGCGGGATGGCGGCGATGAGCAGGGTCCACTGGTTGAGCTTCGACGACATCAGGTTCCCGAGTCCGAGCGCCGCCTGGACGACGGTCGCCGCCCAGAGGAACGCGGTGAGGCTCTCAGGGAACTCGGAGAGGAAGGGCGCCACCCACTGGATGAGCACGAACTCCGAGACGCCCACGCGCCGCGCCGTCTCGAGCAGGCTGTCGATGAACGGCTCCGCCCCGAAGAAGAGCACGAACGCGCCGGCGGCGAGAAACGCCGCGATCGCGAGCCCGCGCCGCCCGGGTGACAGCGCCTTGATCGCCGTCCCGACGCCCACCTCGTTGGCTTCGAGCTCGGCCTCGTCCGCCTCGAGCTTGCGGGTACGGAGCCCGCTATAGATGTAGAGCCCGTAGATGGCGACGAGCACCGCCGAGTCGAGCAGCGAGAGCGAGCGCTTGAGGACGATGACGAACGCATAGGTCGAGGCGGCGAAGAGATACGCGACGGTGACCGAGTGGCGCGCGTCCAGCCGGATCTCGGTGACGCGCTGCCCGCGCCGGCGCGCGCTCAGGTACGCGACGAAGAGGATGAGCGGCCAGCCGAGGCCGAGCAGCAGGCGGTTCGCGCCGGTCATCGAGGCGGCGGCGAGCGCGGTCTGCTGCCGGTAGGCGAGCAGGATCTCGAAGGTGTACTCCGGGGCGACCTCGACCAGTGCGAGGATGGCGAGCGCCACGGGGGCGGCGATGACCACCTCGAGCCCCTCGGTCGCCCACGTGAGGAAGAACGCCGCCGCCACGATCGCGCAGCCGATCGCGGTGGCCACGGCGAGCGCAGAGCCCGCGCCGAGGCCGTAGAACCGCACGGCCGCGAAGGGAATGAGCGTGAGCGTGGCCAGCGCAATGGCGCGCCACTCGGCGGGCCCGAAGCCGGCGGGACGCTCGTCCACGGGTGCGGGCCGCATGGCCGTCATGCCGCCGCCTTCATTGTCTCCGATCCGCCGCGCGTCGATCGCGAGTCCTGGGAGACGGCCGGAGGGGCACTGGCGCGTCCAATCACGGTGGCTCCGCTTCGCGCTTCAGCGGCGCGAGGATCCAGAGGGTCAGGAAGGTGACCGCGCTCAGGACGAGGGCGATGTCGTAGAGGCCGTAGCCGACCGCGGCCCCCGCCGCGCCGATGGCCCAGATGCTCGCGGCGTTGGCCATCCCCCGCACGGACTCGCCTTCCTTGATGACGGCGCCGGCGGCGAGGAAACCAACCCCGGTGATGAGGCCCTGCAACACGCGCGCCTGGCTCGCCGAATCCGCGCCGAGGACGCGCTCGGCGAGCAACACGAAGCCACAACTGGCGATCGCGATGAGCGGGTAGGTGCGCAGGCCAGCACTGCGCGCCTTGCGCTCCCAGCTCCAGCCGACAGGAAGCGCGAGCGCGTACGCCACCGCGAGATCGCGAAGGTGACTGAGCGTGTCGCCCCACACGCTGGCCCCCTGCACGCGCGGCTAGCTCCACCCTGGTGGGTGCCGGACACCATCCAGCAGGCCCATCAGGCCGCGCGTTGCTGGGGTGGCCCCAGAGCGGCCGATGCATAGCCGCTGGGCGACGTCTCCAACTCTGTTCATCGTGTACACTGGTGCAGATGCACCGCCACGGTGAATCCGGACAAAACCCAGCTCACGGCGCGATCGCCACGCCCCAGGGGCTGCTGCCGGCCTTCACCGTCGCCACCACGCGCTGCTTAGCGAGGTCGATGACCGCGACGTAGTTGACTGGCGGGCCGTTGGCGGTGTAGAGCTTCCGGCCGTCCGGGGTGATGGCAAGGCCCCAGGGCCGGCCGCCGACCGGGATGGTGCCGATCACCCGATCGGTCGCCGGATCGATCACCACAACGCTGCCCCCGCGGCCGGTGCTCACATAGAGTCGCTTGCCGTCGGGGGCGACGACGATGCCCATCGGTTTCGCCTCGGGTCCTGCAATGATGATCCGCCCCATCACCCGGCTGTCCGCCGTGCGCACGACGGAGACGGTGCCGCCCAGCTCGGCCGTGACGTAGGCCCGAGCGCCGTCGGGCGAGAAGGCGATGCCGCGGGGTCGGGCCCCCACGATGAACGTGGCAATCGCCTGGTTCGTCTCCGTGTTGATGACGGTCACGTTGTGGTCGGTCTCGGCCGAGACATAGACCAGCTTGCCGTCGGGGCTGATGTTCACACCTTCCGGCTCCACGCCAACCGGGATCCGCTGGAGCACCCGACCGGTCGTGACATCCACGACGCTCGCGGTCGCCGCGTCTTCATTCGACACGTACAGTTTCGAACCGTCCGGCGAGGTAGCGAATTGCTCCGGGTCGGGACCGCTCGGCAATCTGCCCCTAACCTGGTGGGTGGCCACGTCAATCACCCCAATGCCGTCGGCGGATCGGTCGGGTGGCGGGAGCTTGCTGAGGTCCGTGCCGGGCGGCGCCTGCGGCGATCCGGTCACGGCGACGAAGATCGTCCTTCCATCTGGGCTCACCCGGATTCCGCGCGGGCGCTTCCCGACCGGGATGGTCGCGACGACGCGGTCCGCCCGCGTATCGATGACCGAGATATCGCCGGAGCCCTCGTTCGAGACATAGGCGAGGGGCGCAGCCGGGCGCCCGCTCTCGCCGGCCGGTTGCGTGACTGACACGTCGGGCGCCTGCCGCGCAGTCTCCCCGCTGCCGCCGCCGCAGGCGCTGGCGACAAGGCTCAGGAGGGCGACCGGGCCGACGCGCTCAGGCCGCCACACCGGTTTCCACGCGGGCTTCATCGACAGTCGCTCACGACAGACGGAGCCGCGCCAGGTACGAGTTGGGATGGCGGCGGAGCAGCCAGCCGTCGAGGCCCCAGGTCCGGCCGGCGCGCGCCGCGATGAACGCGAGCATGCAGGCGATGAGGAGGATGTGGAAGCCCTCCTGGTTGAAGCCCAATCCGAGCGTCGCGACGAAGTAGTTCGCGATGAGCCACAACCCGCCGAGCGAGGTCAGCACGGTGAGCAGACCGAGCGTCAGGCCGATCCCCACCGCGATCTCCCCGATCGCCGTGAGGTGGGCGAAGAGCACATGGTGGGGGATGGCCGTGTTGAGCAGGAACGCCTTGTAGGCGTCCGGTGGATTGCTCCCGGCGTACTCGACCAGGCGCTTCGCGAGAAAATTGATCCAGCGGTCCGAGACGTGCGGCACCGGCAGCACGCCGGCCCAGAGCGACCACGACAGCTTCGCGGCGAGCGCCTTTGCAAACCAGAGTCCCACGACGATGCGAAGTGCGGCGAGGGCCGCGTCTGGGCGTTTCATCAGTGCCTTGGCGGATGAGGACTCCATAAACACCATGCTCCTCGGAAAACACCATGCTCCTCGGACGCGGCCGGTCACTCCGTCGGCAGCCGGGCGCGCCACGTCGGCTTGTGCCCATCCCGTGGCTGCTACTAGTATAGATCATATGAAGACCTGTTCATTTCTGCTAGAGTGCCGTCGATCTCAGCCGGCAGGCGAGGGGTCACCCAATCAGGACCTGTGGCAGCGTTCACGTGGTCGCGGCGTTCCAGGCGGACGCCCTGAGCGACCTCAGCCGCATTCCGTGCTGGCCGCGCATGCGTCACCGTGACCCCGCCCTGAGCCAGGCGCCGCTCAGTTTCAGCTCGCCCGATGGCCGACCCGGTCGGCACATTCCTACCGCGACGGCACGCCTTGACCTCCGCGTTGCGCACCTCGACTGCGAGAGTGACGCGCATCGGATCGAGCGCGCACTGCAGCGGGTGCCCGGCGTGCGGGAGCTCACGGTGCGCCCGCGGTCGGCGCGCGTCCAGCTCGCCTACGACCCGGCCCTGACGACGGAGGACGCGCTCAAGCAGGTGCTCCGCGAGCTTGGCTTCCCGCCGCAGGTCGGCTCGACGGCACCCGAGACGCCGCGGCCCTGGAAAGACCCCAAGGTGCTCGCGTCGGTGGCCTCGGGCGTCCTGCTCCTGGCCGGCTGGCTTGCGGGGCGCGCGGGTGCCCCCGCGGCCGCGACCACCACCCTGTACGTCGCGTCGCTCCTCGTCGGGGGCTACTACTTCGGCCGCGAGGCCCTCGAGGAGCTCCTCTTCGAGCGCGCGGTCGGCATCGAGCTCCTCATGTCCGTGGCGGCCGTGGTGGCCACGCTCATGGGCGCGCCCGGGGAGGGCGCGATGCTCGCCTTCCTGTACTCGATCTCCGAGGCGGCGGAGGGCTACACCGAGGCGAAGACCCGGTCGGCCATCCGGGCGCTCATGGACCTCGCGCCCAAGGTGGCGCTGGTGCGACGTGGCGACCGCGAGGTGGAGATCCCGGTCGACGAGCTCGCCGCGGGCGACATCTTCATCGTGAAGCCCGGCCAGTCGGTGGCGACCGACGGTGACGTCCTGATTGGCACGTCGAGTGTCAACCAGGCGCCGGTGACGGGCGAGAGCGTGCCGGTCGAGAAAGCCCCGGGCGATCGGGTGTTCGCCGGGAGTCTCAACGGCGAGGGCGCGCTCGAAGTGCGCGCCACGAAGGCCTTCGCCGAGAACACCATCGCGCGCATCATCCAGCTGGTCGAGGAGGCACAGGAACGCAAGGGCACGAGCGAGCGCTTCATCGAGCGGTTCGGGAAGCGCTACAGCCCGGCGGTGCTCGGCATCGGCCTGCTCATGGCGTTCGTCCCGCCGCTCCTCGCGGACGCGCCCTGGGCGACGTGGATCACGCGGGCGACCGTGTTCATCGTTGCGGCGGCGCCATGTGCGCTGGTGATCTCCATCCCGATCACACTGGTCGCCGCGCTCGGGACCGCCGCCCGGCGCGGCGTGCTGATCAAGGGTGGGGTGTACGTCGAGGAGCTGGCGAAGGTGCGCGTCGTGGCCCTCGACAAGACCGGCACGATCACCTCC
>JBMOPM010000129.1:0-6631 GCA_049323575.1 Gemmatimonadota bacterium
CCGCCGGACCGGCGAGGCGGCTCCTCCCGTCGCCGGGCGGCCTGCAGGCGCGCCCAGATCTCCTCCCGCGGAGTCTCCGGCGGCGCGTTGTAGTCGCGCGCGGCGTCGTCGAGCCATTCGTCGAAGCGGTCGTGGGTCATAGCGGTGCGAACGCCGCCAGCGCTTCGCGCAGCCTGGCCCGGGCCCGCGAGAGCTGCGCCTTGGAGGTCCCTTCCTGCACGCCGAGCATCGCGGCGATCTCCTCGTGGGTGTAACCCTCGACGTCATGGAGCAGGAACACCGTCCGATATCCTTCCGGCAGGCCGTCCACCGCCCGCCCGAGCATCTCCCGGAGATCGGGCTCGATACCGATCGGCGTGTGCGCCATGGGTTCCGCCACGTCGAGCGGCAATTCCCGTTGCCGGAAGCGCTTGACCTGCCGCGTGGCATTCAACGCGGTCGAAACGGCGATCGAGCCGATCCAGGTGCTCAGCTTCGCCTCGCCCCGGAAGCCGCGGAGCCGGCTGAAGACGCGGATGAACGTCTCCTGCGTCACGTCCTGGGCCCGGTCCGGGTCGCCGGTGAACCGGTAGGCCAGCCGGAACACGCGGTCGACGTGGGCGTCATACAGTTCCCGCTCTGCGCTGGCATCTCCGGCGAGGACTCGCTGGATCAGGGCGTGGTCGGTCACCGGGCTCCGTCGAACAGGGGTCGTCCTGCGTTCATTGCCCTAGACACCCGGAATGCGGATTGCGTTGCGTGGGGGTACCTGTACGCTATCGTGCAGGGGGGGGTACAACGGGAGGCAGCCCATGTGTGGCACGCGAACCACGCCCGCGCCCGGGGGCGCGGCGAGACGATCTATCACCTTGTCGGTTCTGGTGTTGACGGCGTTCGTCCTGCCCGCCCTGGCCCAGGGCAAGCCCCAGAGCGGCGGCGTCGTTCTGCGGGGAATGGTGGTGGACACCGCGGGCACACCCGTCCGCGGCGCCGAGGTCACTGTCCTCAAACCATCGATGACGGCGACCACGGGACAGGGCGGTCGCTTCATACTCGCGGGGATTCCCGGAGGCGTTTCCACCATCCGGGTGCGATACATCGACTACCGGCCCCTGTATTTCGACCTCACCGCGCGGGATGGGGACACGGTCAACGTCGTCATCACGGTGGAGAAGGCGCCGGTAGCGCTACCGGAAGTGGTGGTCTACGGCAAGGACGACAGCACCGAGGTCGGTCGGATTCCCACCTCCCGGCTGCAGGGCTTCTTCGAGCGCCGCGCCCGCGGCCTCGGCGACTATCTCGGGCCCGAGGACATCGCCCGGATCAACCCGCTTCGCGTGGCTGATCTCTTCCGGAACATTCCGGGTTTCAAGACCTCGGCCACGGGCGGCGTGATCCCGCCGGTCCGCTGCTCCGGCACCGCGGTCTGGATCAACGGGGCGCAGGTGCGCGGCGGCCTCAATAACGCGCTCAGCATGGTGTTGCCCAACGACATCCAGGCGATGGAGGTCTACAAGGGTGCCGGGGAGACGCCGCCCGAGTACGCGCAGTTCGGCAACTGCGCGGTGGTAATCTGGACCAGATAGGGATCGGGGCTTCAGGAGGCAGGTGCCAGGGAACTGCGCGGAGCCCCTGGCACCTGACACCTGGCCAGCCTACTTCGTTTCACTCACCGACTGACCTCCGGCCGGCCATCGCTGGTACCAACTCATCATGTAGAGCTGGGTCCGCATGAAGTTCGACGGCCTGCTGCCGGTGCCGTGGTACTCCCCCTCGAAGCGGAGCAGCGCCGACGGGACGCCGCGCACCTGAAGCGCGGCGAAGTACTCCTCCGATTGCGGCATCGGCGTGCGCATGTCGAGTTCGCCGGTCATGAGGAGCACCGGCGTCCTGACGTTGCCCACGTACATGAGCGACGACTGCTCGAGCCAGGGCTTCGGATCCTCCCAGAACGGCTTCTCGAACCACTGGTGGGTGAAGTAGGGGATGTCGCTCTGGCCCGCCATGCTGATCCAGTTGATCACCGGGCAGCGCACGGCCGCGGCCGCGAAGCGGTCGGTATGGCCGATGACCCAGCTCGACAGCACGCCACCGCCGCTGCACCCGCCGACGTACATCCGCCTGGTGTCCACGTAGCCCCGGCCCACGATGGTGTCGAGGGCGGCCATCAGGTCGTCGTAGTCCACGCCGGGATACTTCTTGTTGATGGCGTTGCCGAACGCCGTGCCGTAGCCCGTGCTGCCTCGGGGGTTCATGTAGAGCACCACGTAGCCGTTGGCCGCGAAGTTCTGGAACATGTAGTTGAAGCCCACGTTGTACATCGAGTGCGGGCCGCCGTGGATCTCCATGATGAGCGGGTACTTCTTCGCGGGATCGAACGACGGCGGCTTCACCACCCAGCCCTGCACCCTGACGCCGCCCGACGAGGTGGCCCAGAACTCCTCCACGTCGCCCAGCTTCACGCGATCCAGCAGGTCGGCATTGACCCGGGTGAGCTGCGTCATGGTTGCGCCAGGCCTGGATCGCAGGTCGATGCGCCAGATGTCCCCCGGCGCCTTGGGCCCGGTGACCACGGCCGCGGCGACGCCGTTCCGGATCGCGCCGAGGGTCACCAGTTGCGCGCCCCTGGTGACGGGCGAGATGGCGCCGGTCAGTGAGACGAAGTGCAGGTTGCGGGCGCCGTGATCGTCGGCGGTGAAGTAGATCCCGTTGCCGTCGGCCGCCCACGTCAGGTCCTGCGGGGCGCGGTCCAGCGCGCCGGTCAGGTTGGTCGGGGCGGAGCCGTCCGCGTTCATCACCCAGAGATCGGCCACCCGGTAGGTCTGATTGACCGCCGCGTACCCCGTGTAGGCGATGCGCTTGCCGTCCGGTGAGTACACGGGATTGGTCCATGTCCCCCGCTCCTTGATCAGCGCGGTGGTGGCGCCGGTGGCGACATCCACCCGGTAGATCGTGGCATCGCGGAAGTTCCTGTCCCAGTCGCCCTGATAGCCGTCCACCACGATCGTCTTGCCGTCGGGGCTGATGTCGTAGCCCACCGATGGGGCGAGACCGTCGAAGCGCGCGCCGACGCTCCAGTCGCCGGAGGTGAGCTGGCGCGGCGTGCCGCCGTCGGCGTCCACGATGAACAGGTGAGTGAACCCGGGCTTGGTGAAGCCCACCCGATCATTGCGGTAGTGCAGCGTCTCGATATGCTTGGGCGCGGGCGTCCACCTGGCCCCTTCGGGCGGCGTCGGCAGATCGATCTTCCACGTGCTCGACCGGGGGACGAAGGAGGAAAACACGATCCGCTTCCCGTCGGGCATCCACTCGAGGTTGGCCGGCGCCTGCGTCAGGCGGGTCACCTGCGTGGTCGCACCCTCCGCGTCCATCCACCGGACGAAGATCTGTACGCCCTTGGGCTCCCCCTCGGCGAGGAAGGCGATCCGGGTGCCATCCGGCGACCACACCGCCCCCGAGCCCTTGGTGAGGAACCGATTCCGGCTGCCGTCGGCGTTCATGATCCAGAGCGCCGATTCCCACCGGTCCTCCAGCTTGTTGATCCAGCGGCGCGTGTAGATGATCTGCGTGCCGTCGGGAGAGAGTCTCGGCTCTCCCACCGTCTCGTAGTCGAGATACTTGGCAACCGTGAGCAGCGTGTCGGACGGTTTCTCCTGACCGGCGAGCGGAAGCGGCGCGCCGGCCAGCAGGAGCAGGACGGCTGCGCGCGCAACCAGGGCCGCGGCGGGACGACGGATCATGCAGCGGACTCCGTTGAGTATGGATGGTGTTGGGAGTGGAGCGCGGAGACGTTATCCGGCCCCGCACCCGATGTCCAGCCGCCCGGGCGCCGCCCGAGGCCCCCGGAACTCGCCGGGTCATTGACAACCGGCCTGTCAGGCTGCATATGCAGCGTATCCCGTCCGCATGTTCCGCCGTGCCCCAACGGCCCGCCACTGCCAGCGCGATGCGGCTGGCAGGCGCGGGTCTACCAACGAAAGGGAGCATAGCCATGTCCCAGCTGGTTGCCCTTGCGGTGAGCATCGGTCTTCTCGGTGGCGTCGCCACCGTCATCTACCTCAAGGCGGGCCTCGCGATCTGGGCCGGGTTCATCGCCTGGGCCTGCTTCTTCCACTCGGGCGGCGACAACAACGCCCTCAAGCAGACAATCATCGGCAACATCTTCGGCGCCGTGTGGGCGTGGCTGGCGGCGATCATCATCCTGTCCGTCGCCCTCGCGGACACGCTGACGCTGCCGGTCTGGGCCGGCATCGTGGTCGGTCTCACGGTGCTCGGGGTGTGCCTTGCCGCGCACATCAAAGCGTTCTCCAATATCCCCGCCAGCGTCTACGGCTACGCGGCGATCTTTGCCTTTCTGCTGCAGACGCCCCAGGCCATGGCGATGGAGCCCCTCATGGCCCCGAACTTCAGCAACGCGCTGGTCATGATCGTGGTCTCGATGGCCCTGGGCGCGGTGTTCGGCTGGATCTCCGGCAAGCTGGCGGGGAAGCTCACGAAGCAGGCCTGATACTCGCGGTACGGCGCAAAGGACGGGCGAGGGCGGGGAGGAATCCCCGCCCTCGATCTTTCTGGCGGAAGGCTGCGGGTCGCGGGCTGCGGGTTAGCCACCCGCAACCCGTTGCCCCGAGACCCGTACCTACGGACTCACATCGAACGCCTGACTCGTCGCGCCCGCAATCCCGGCCTGGCGCGCCACCACCACCAGCGTGTAACCCGTCCCCGCCCGGTTCACCGTCAGCGTGTTGAACACGCCCACGCCGTTGGCCACGACGAGCGCCCGGGTCCCGCCCAGCGTCGCCTCACTCGGGTTGGTGCCGAGTGCGAGTGCGATCTCGAGTCCGGAGGCCGACGTCACCACGTTGCCCAGCGCATCGACGACCTCCACCACCACCGCGGGCGCGATCGCCACGCCCGTCCGGGTGTTGCTCGGCTGGACCCGGAAGCGCAACTGACTCGCCGCGAGGCTCGACCCGGTGAACGTGAGCGGGCTGCCCTGAATGGTTGCGAGGGGCGGTGCCGCCACCGTGGCATCGAGCGTGTTGACGCCCGCCACCGGGCCCAGGATCCAGCCGCCCAGCGTCGCGATGCCCGACGCATTCGTGGTCTGCGGCGCCCCGGTCACGCTGCCACCGCCGCTCGTGGCCGTGAAGTTGACGACGACCCCGGGCATCGGCTGTCCGGCCGGCGTCTGGAGCAGCACCGACGGGGGACTGGCGACGGCGGTACCCGGAGAGGCGTTCTGCGACGTCGGCGAGTTGGCGGTGAGGACGCCCACCGGATCGACGATGCCGAATGGGCTGAAGGTCTTGGTCTTGCCGCCCAGGCCCGTGCCCGCGAACGCCGCCGCGTGGAGCGGGGTGGCCACCAGGTCGGCGAGCCCGTTGGTCAGCACGTGCCACGATGCGCGGGCAAAGCTGTCCCAACTGTCGAGGTTGTTGCCGAGCGAGATGTCGGCCAGCGTGCAGTCGAGGAACGCCGGGGCCGCCACCAGCGGCAGGATCTCCACGCCGGTGCCCACGTTGTGCGCCACCCTGAGCCGCGCGGGATCGGGCGGGGTCGCGCTGTTCGCGAGGCAGAGGCCGAGCGTGAGCTCCTGCGCCAATGCGCTGGCCGGCTGGACGTCGACCTCATAGAACAGCGGATACTGGTCGAACGCCGTGAGGAGCGGCCCGGGGAAGTCCGGCAGGCGCCGGATCGTCACCAGGGCCGCCTGGGTGACGCCCGCGGGCGGTACTTCGACGCCGGTGAACTTGGTCCCGGTGACGACGTTCGTGGTCGTCGTGCTGGGGAAGACGATGGCCGCTGCGGCATCGTCATCCAGCGTGAGCGGCGGCATGGTGACGGACAGGCCGGCAAAGCAGAAGAGGGCGTTCACCAGGTCGGTCAGTGCCGTCTGCGCTGCCGGGGACTTGCCGCCCACCAGGCGACCGGCCTGATAGAGGCCGAGGAGGTAGTCGACCAGCTCGAACGTCCGGCGCTGGGCAACCACGGTCTTCGGGGGGCGGGCCGCGAGCTGCGCCGCAATGCTGACGAAGGTGTTCCTGGCCTTCCTGCCATCGTCGACCAGCCGGCCGATCATGACCTGAATCTGTGCCGACGTGGGGCAGGCCGCGGACGGCGCTGGCTGCACCTGCTGATCCACGCCGTTTCCGTCAGGGGCCTGCGGCGGTGTCTCGCTACAGGCGCTGAGCGTGAGGCCGACGAGCGCGAACGAGAGCGCGAGCGCTGGGGTGAGGCGAGGGCGCATGCGCACCTCCGTCCTTCGTAGGGGTGGGGCTGGCCTCCGGGATCAGGGCCTGGCGTCGCCGACCAGCTGGCGAAAGCCGGGATCGTTCTCCAGACTGCGGAACCACCATCCGGCATCTTCCGCGAAGGCGGACCGCCGGTTGGGGTTGACCGCGAGATACACCTTGAGCTGCTCGACGGCCGCGTCGCGGTCGCCGAGCAGGGCGTAGACGAACGCGGCGATGTGCGTCAGGTCCCGCGTGGGGTCGAGCTCCGCGTTGGCGGTGGAGCGGGCCGCGAGATGGCGCGCGCTGTCGGCCAGCCCCGCCCGCGCCAGCACGGCCGCGATGATGAGCCGGCCGTTGAGCTCCTGATAGGCGCGGTCGCCTTCGGCGGCGACCGCGGTCAGCGAATCGTGCAACCGCCA
>JBMOPM010000130.1:0-6604 GCA_049323575.1 Gemmatimonadota bacterium
GTCGATGACGTCGACGTCCCCTGGAGCGAGGGCCGGGCGGTGGCGGAGGCGTGGCCCGGCGCCCGGCTGGTGCAGACCCAGGGCCTCGGCCACCGCGCGATCCTGCGCGATCCCGAGGTGGTGCTGCGGACGGTGGAGTTTCCCGGCGGGCCGGGCGACGGTCTAGAAGGGCTTGTAGATCGCGAAATACGCCGCCAGGGCGCCCAGGAGCGGCACCGCGACGAAGGCAGGCCTGGCGAATTGCGGCTTCCGGTAGGGCAGGTAGACCAGACTTCCGAGAATCAGCCAGATCGTCACCTTGGCCCAGATCCAGCCGGGCAGCGCCAGGCCATGCATGATCTCGAGACGCGCGAGCATGCCGAAGCCGCCCACCAGGATCACCAGCGTGCCGGCGCCGTGCAGGGCAGCCACCAGCTTGCGACCCACGTTACCCTGCCGAGTGCCGCCGTTCAGCGCGTGCAGCGCCACGCCCCCGAGGGAGAAAAACAGCAGCAGCACGCCGAGGAGGTGAACGACCTTGTAGGTCTCGTACGAAATCATGGGTCGAGCAGATCCTCCAGCGCTTTGTCGACGACTTCCACCACCTTGCCCGAGACGATCTTGCTCAGGACGTCAACCGCCTCGAGCGCCAGGCTGTCGCGGTGCTGACGATCCCGGTCGAAGCGCACGATCTGGCCCAGCGGGATCGCGACCGCCGTGCCCTCGCCTTCCACCTCGGCGGGCCCTTCCGCCCCCACGGCCTCTTCGTACCCGGAGCCGGGCACGCTCGCGGCCCAGGGCTCCACATCGTCCGGTTCGGGCGGCATCGGCGGCAGCGTGGCGAGCGCGAACAACTGGCACTGCAACCCGGGGGCGCCTTCCCGCGCGGCGAGCACCAGGCGCACCGGTTCACCGAACGTGTCGTGCTGGTCGAGCGCGCGCGCGACGTGCGGCGGTACCACGCACCGCGCCACGAGCCGCTGGCCGATGTACGAGGCGAGCCCGACCATCCCCTCGGGAATCCGCTCGTCCTCGAAGCGCTCCACGCGGAGCAGGATGGGCTGCTCCGTACCGGCAATCGCGATCGGACCGGCGTGTTCCCCGTCCCACGGCAGCTCCGGTCCGGATTCGTCGGGCGTCCACTCTTCCATATGCACCTCCTCCGGGGCCGGGATTGTAGCGCTCCCGGAAGCCCGTGTAATTTCCGTTGGCATTCGGCCCACCACTCCACATCGGGACTGTCGCCCGGCCCGGCACCCTCCCTGTACCCCCGGGCACCAACGGTTCGGCGGTTGAAGGGCGGCAATGCCGACCTTGCGTGAATATATCCGGCCTCGCGGTGACGTGTCGGGCGATTTGTCCGACACCCGCTGTCGCCTGGCCCGCCCAGGGAAGCCTGCCGCTATGCGCTGTCCGCCAGGCAGCGCGGCATCGCGCGGCCCGAGCCGCTGAACCACGGCCCGCTCGTCGACGGCTCATCGCCCTGCACCCGGAGCACCGCATGGCACGCAAAGTCGGTCTCTTGGTCGGCCGCGAATGGTCCTTTCCCCCCGCCTTCATCGACGAGGTGGCCCGGCGGGACGAAGGCGTGACGGCCGAGTACATCCAGCTCGACGCGGTGCGCATGGACGAACCCTGCGCGTACGCCGTCATCATCGACCGGATCTCGCACGATGTGCCGTTCTACCGGACGTACCTGAAGCACGCGGTGCTGCAGGGCGTCACCGTGGTGAACGACCCGTTCATGTGGAGCGCCGACGACAAGTTCTTCGGCGCCTCGCTGGCCACGAAGCTCGGCGTGGCCAGCCCGAAGACCGCCGTCCTCCCCAACAAGGAGTACGTGCCGGGCGTCGTGCACCACGAGAGCCTGCGCAACCTCAAGTACCCGCTCGACTGGAAGGCCCTCGCCGAGTGGATCGGCATGCCGTGCATCCTCAAGGACGCCCACGGGGGCGGGTGGAAGGATGTCTACGTCTGCCACTCGCTGGACGAGCTGATCCACTGCTACGACCAGTCGGGCCGCCTGACGATGATCGTGCAGGAGTACATCGAGTGGGAGCAGTTCGTCCGCTGCATCTGCCTGGGTCAGCAAGTGGTACAGCCGATTCGCTACGATCCGCGGGAGCGGGAGTACCTCGTCGACGAGCACTACCTGCCCCCGGTGCTCCGGGATCGCATCATCCGGGACTCGCTGACCCTCGTGCGCGCCCTGGGATACGACATGAACGCGATCGAGTTCGCCGTGCGCGATGGCGTCCCCTACACCATCGACTTCATGAACCCCGCGCCCGACATGGATATCTACTCCCTCACGCCGCACTACTTCGACTGGGTCGTGAAGAGCCTGGCCGACCTGGCGATCCGGCTGGCCAGAACTCCGCGGCCGCAGACGGGCCCGCCGGACCGGGACGCGGGCTTCTTCAGCACCCGGCGCGGGTAACGGGATGTGCCCGGCCCGGATCTTCTGCGCCTGGCGAGCCGGGCGAGGGCTCCCCGGAAGCGCGGGCGAATGGAGCGCAGATAGATTTGATGGCTTATGCCGCCACGCGTCGCGCCAGCCATCGACATCTCTGACCCGGACGCTCCGGGCCATCGAGGAAATGCCCGGGCGCGTCGTGGGCCAGGCGGCGAGGTGGGCGGCGCGTGACCGACACCTTCCCTGCCCCGCTCGTCGCGTTCGTCGACACGTTCAACCGCGGAGCCTTCTGGGAGAGCCATGAGGTGCTCGAGCCGGCGTGGCGCGCGGGACGCAGCACGTTCTACCATGGGCTGATCCTGCTCGCGAGCGCGCACGTACACGGCGAGCACGCCAACCGGCACGGGGTCGAGGCCCAGTGCGCCAAGGCCCTCCCACGGCTCACGCCGTTCCGGCCCGTCTGGCTGGGCCTCGACGTCGACGCGCTCGTCCGGCATCTCGATACCTGCCGATCGCGGGCCGCTGCGGCGGGCCGGTGGCCCGGGCTGCCCGCGCTCACGCTGACCCTCGATGCCCGCCGGCTGCGGGGGACCGAGCCGGAGCTGGCGGGATGAACCGCTTCCTTGCCGGGCTCGTCGCCGCGGGCCTCATCGCGGTGGTCCTCGTGGCCTTGCCGCACGAGACCTTCGACCTCGACCGCTTCGCGGTGCCGAAGGAACTCGTGCTCCACCTCATCGCGCTGGCGGGCCTGATCGCGCGGCGGAAGCAGTGGATCGCGCGCGACCCGTCCACCATCGACGTCGCGCTCACCTGCTTCGTGGGCGCGTCGCTGCTCTCCGCCCTCTTCGCGGCCAACGACTGGCTGGCGCTCCGCGCGCTGGCGCTGAGCACGTCGGGCGCCGTGATCTTCGTCACCGCGCGCGACCTGCGCGACGCGGGACTCGGTGGCTGGCTGCTCGGCGCCGCCGCCTTCGCAACCGCCGCCGGCGCCGTCACCGGCCTGCTTCAGGCGTACGGCGTCTGGACCGGGCTCGCGGCGCAGGCTCGCGCCCCCGGCGGCACGCTGGGCAACCGCAACTTCATGGCGCACCTCGCGGTGATGGGGCTGCCGGTGCTCGCCTGGTTCGCGCTGACCTCGCGGGCCAGGATCGTGGCGCTCCTCGCCAGCGCAGGGATCGCGCTGTCCGCCGCGGCCATCGTGCTCTCGCGCTCCCGCGCGGCCTGGCTAGGGGCGGGGGTGATGCTCCTCGCCGCCGGCGTGGCCTGGAGGATCCGGCGGACGGGCGCACCGGCCGTTGAACCGACGCCGGCGACGCCGCGTCATTCGCTGATCCCGTTCGCGGCGGCCCTGTTCGGCATCATGGCCGCCGTGGTCCTCCCCAATCAGCTCCGCTGGAGATCGGATTCTCCCTACGTCGACTCGCTGCGCCGCGTCGCGAACTACCGCGAGGGCAGCGGCCGCGGTCGGCTGATCCAATACGGGAACTCGCTCCGCATGGCCGCATCGCATCCGGTGCTGGGCGTGGGCCCGGGCAACTGGCCGGTGGAGTATCCGCGCTTCGCCACGCCGGGCGATCCGTCGTTCAGTCCGTGGCTGGTGCAGCCTACCAACCCGTGGCCCAGCAGCGACTGGGTGGCCGTGCTCAGTGAGCGCGGTGCAGCGGGAGGGATCACGCTGCTCTGGTTCGGCCTGATCGCCGTCATCGCCACCGTGCTGGGTCTCAGGCGCATGGACGGCGCGCCCTCGGCGGAGGGCGGCGTCGCTCTGGTGGCCATGGTTGCGGCGGCAGCCGCCACGGTGGTCATGGGACTGTTCGATGCCGTCCTGCTCCAGGCGGCGCCGCTCTTCGCCGCGGCCGTCACCACCGGCGTGTTGCTCCCGCCCGTGGCGCCCTGGGAAGGCGGACGACCCCGCACGCGATGCTGGGTCATCGATGCGGCGACGGTGCTCGTCGCCCTGGGCCTGGTGCGGAGCACGGCGCAGGCCGTGGCGATGACGCTGTACGAGTCGGGCGGCGAGGCACGCTGGACGTGGGCGACGCGTGTGGACCCGGGCAACTACAAGATGCGGATGCTGCTGGCCGAGGGATGGCGCGCACGCGGCCGCTGCGATCGCGCCGTCGACGAGGCGCGCGCAGCGCGACGCCTCATGCCGGAGACGCCGGCGCCGGACGAATTGCTCCGGAAGTGCGGGAACCGGCGGTGAGGCACTCCGGGCAGCCGACGCCGTCGCCCTCGGACGCTCCGAGCCGCGGCCGAGCGTCGGCCGCCTGGCGGCCGGCGTACCGCGACTAGATTCCATTCATGCAGAGCATCCCCACCCTCGACGCCCTCGTGCGGCGCTTCCAGTCCATGGATCGGGACACCCGGCTGGAAACGCTGCTCGACTACTCGCGCCGGCTCCCCCCGCTACCCGAGCGGTTCCATGCCGCGCGGGATCAGGGCCTCAACCGCGTGCCCGAGTGCCAGACACCGGTTTACCTCTTCTTCGAAACCGATGGCAGCGTGGTTCACATCCACGCCGACGTGCCGCGCGAGTCGCCGACGGTGCGGGGCTATCTGTCGCTGCTGATCAAGGGGCTCGACGGCGCGACGCTGGAGCAGGTGGCGGCCATCCCGAGCGACCTGCTGGAGCGGTTGGGCCTGGGCGAGGCGCTGGGGATGATGCGGACGCAAGGCCTGAGCGCCGTGACGCAGCGCCTGCGGCGGCTGGCCCAGGCGAAGCTGGCCGACGCCGCGTCGCAGCCGGCCCGCGCGGAGGCGTGACCCGGGGGCGGCCAGCCCAGGAACCACCCCAGACCGCCTTGACGGCAGACGTCCCCCCACCGACCCTTTGACGGTCGGCCCCCGGCGCTCGCGAATGGCGAGTCCATTGCTCGATGTCCATCCATTGGTGGAGCAGACATGCCTTCAATGACTTCCAGGACCAGCATCGACGTCGCGCCGCCCACGCGCGCGAAGATGATCGACCTGCTCAACCAGCAGCTCGCAGACACGGCCGACCTCTACAGCCAGACCAAGCAGGCCCACTGGAACGTGAAGGGGCCGCAGTTCATCGCCCTGCACGAGCTGTTCGATTCGCTGGCCGAGGGTCTCGAGGAGCACATCGATACCATTGCCGAACGGATCACGGCGCTGGGCGGGACCGCCCTCGGCACCTCGCGGGAGACCGCGCAGGCCTCGCGGCTCAAGGAGTTTCCGATCGGCCCCATCCAGGGCCCGGACGCGCTGAAGGCCCTGATCGCGCGCTACGCCGCGGTGGCCAGGACCACCCGCGCGGCCATCGACACCGCGGACAAGGCGGGCGACAAGGACACTGCCGACCTCTTCACGGCGGCCTCGCGCTATCTCGACAAGTCGCTCTGGTTCCTCGAGGCGCACCTTCAGTAAGCGGATCGGAACGGCACGGGGGACGGCCGCATCCGCGTTCCGTCCCCCTGTCGTCCCTGCCCGCAGCCTCCCGTCCCCCTACATCGTGAACCCCACGAGCAGCGTGAACTGCTGGTTGCGGGTTCTGTCGGCTTCGGCGCCGCTCCTGACGATGTTGGTGGTGCCCAGATCGGCTCGACCTTCGATCCGCATGGTCGAATCGCCCAGCCGGATCTCGATGCCGGCGCCCGCGAGCGCGCCGAAGTCGAGGCCACGCAACTCGGTCAGGCCCGAGCTGTCGCAGCTCTGGCGACTGGGCTCGTCGCCCAGCACCAGTTGCAGTTCGCAGCCGATGCGAATGGCCGGCGTGACGCCGCCGTAGACGACCGGACGGACTTTCCGCGCCGGCGAGGTCAGGTAGACCCGGGTCGAGACCGGGAACTCGAGATAGGCCAGTTCGATGTCGAGCACGGCCCCGGCCAGCGTGTCGGCCTGATCGGCGACCACCTCCAGGCTGCCGCCTTTGCGCACGAACACCGCCTCGCCCTGGATCGACACCGGGCCGGCGAGGCGCACGCCGACGAAGCCCCCGAACAGGACGCCGTTGATGGTCCGCGATGCAGCGACGTTCTTGAAGTCCGCTCGGGCGTAGCCCACCTGGAATCCCAGCCACACCGGTTGCACCCGCCCCTCCTGGGCGCCGGCCGGGCGGGCGGCAGTGCTCCCGAGGAGCAGCGTGGCGAGGACGAGAACGGCACGGGCGCGGTACATGGCGGCCCGAAGGATCCCGCCGCCGTGGCGGCCCGTCAAGGCGGCCGGCGCGGTGGCCACCGCGCGGAG
>JBMOPM010000131.1:0-6544 GCA_049323575.1 Gemmatimonadota bacterium
CCGCACCGACGTGGATGGCGGCATCATCCTGGGCCATCGGCTCGCGGCGCGGATCTCGGCGTTTCCGGGCGACGTGGTGACGCTGGTGCCGCCGACCGCCGCCAAGGTGAACGCGGCGGTGGGCGTGGCCGTGCCCCGGTTCTGGAAGTTCGAGGTGACGGGCCTGTTCGACACCGGCATGTACCAGTACGACAATTCGTTCACGGTCATGCGGCTCGACGTGGCGCAGCGCTTCACCGGCCTGGACACGGCGGTGTCGGGCATCCAGCTCCGGCTGGCCGATCCATGGCAGGCCCCGGTGGTCGGCAGGCGGCTGGAGGACCGGCTGGGATATCCGTACCGCACGCTCGACTGGCAGACGCAGAACGCGAACCTTTTCAGCGCGCTCGAACTGGAGAAGCTCGCGATGGGGCTCGTGATCTTCTTCATCATGCTGGTGGCCGCGTTCAACATCGTGGGGACGCTCACGATGGTCGTGACGGACAAGACGCGGGAGATCGGCATTCTCCAGGCCATGGGCCTCACGCCGCGCGCCATTTCGCGGATCTTTCTGGCCCAGGGCGCCATCATCGGCGTGATGGGAGTTACCCTGGGGCTGGTGGGCGGGCTCCTCGTGGCCTACGTGGTGGATCGCTCGGGGTGGATCCGGATCAACCCGGCCGTGTACTTCATCGACCACCTGCCGGTGCACGTGGAGCCGCTCGACGTCCTGGTCGTGGTGACGGCGAGCGCCCTTGTGGCGGTGCTCGCGACGATTCACCCGTCGCGCGCGGCGGCGCGGCTCACCCCGGTCGAGGCGATCCGGCACGAATGACGGCGGTGCTCGAGGCGCGGGGGCTGCGCATGGTCTACCGGGGCGGCGACGGCAACGCGATCGAGGTGCTCGCCGGGGTGGACCTGGCCGTGGACCGGGGCGAGTTCGTGGCCATCGTGGGTGCGAGCGGCTCGGGCAAGAGCACGCTGCTGCACCTGCTGGGCGCGCTGGACCGGCCGACGGCGGGCTCGGTGCGGCTCGATCAGGACGTCTACGAGCGGCTCTCGCCCGAGGAGCTGGCCGAGGTGCGCAATCGGAAGATCGGGTTCGTGTTCCAGTTCCATCACCTGCTGCGGGAATTCACCGCGCTGGAAAACGTGATGATGCCGTTGCTGATCGGCGGGGCGGGGGACCAGGCCGCGCGCTCGAAGGCGGAGGAGCTGCTGGCCGCGGTGGGCCTTGCCGGCCGGATGACGCATCGGCCCACCCAGTTGTCCGGCGGCGAGCAGCAGCGCGTGGCCGTGGCGCGGGCGCTTGCCACCGATCCGGTAGTGCTGCTTGCCGACGAGCCGTCGGGCAACCTGGATCACGGCACCGGCGAGCGCCTGCACGACCTGTTCGCTACCCTGGCCCGGGGATATGAGACGGCGGTGGTGGCGGTGACGCACAACCGGCTCCTGGCCCAGCGGGCCGACCGGATCCTGAGCCTGGACGACGGCCATCTCGTGCCGCTCGCCGGGCTCGAGGCGATGCCCTGATGCAGTGCGATCAGTGCGGTGAGCGCGAGGCGATTGTCCACCTGAACCAGCAGGTGGGCGGCGAGTGGGTGAAGGTCCACCTGTGTGAGCGGTGCGCGGCGCAGAAGGGCCTGGAGACGGCCAGCTCGGTGGCCAAGACGCCGCTGGGCAGCTTCCTCGCCGCCATGGGGAAGCCGCAGGCCAGCCTCCGCGGCGAGGCCGGGGAGCAATGCCCGCGCTGCGGCGCGACGCTCCAGGACTTCCGCGACACCGGGCGACTCGGCTGCACCGAGTGCTACCGGGTGTTCGAGGGCTCCCTGCGCGAGCTGCTGCGGCGCCTCCACGGCTCGACCCAGCACGTGGGCGAGCGCTACGCCGTGCGGGTGCGGATCGAGGCGCCAGCGGCCGTGCCCGCGCCGCCGAGCCCGGAGACGCTGCGCGAGCAACTGCGCGTGGCGGTGGAGACGGAGAACTTCGAGCTGGCCGCGGAACTCCGGGACAAGCTCAGGATGGTGGAATGATCGATCTGAGCCTCGTCCCCGACGGCGGCATCGGCTGGCTCGACGCCAGCGGTCCGGTGAGCCACCTCGTGCTCTCGACCCGGGTGCGCCTGGCCCGGAATCTCGACCAGTGGGTGTTCACCGGGCGCAACTCCGAGAGCGAGCGGGAGGAGATTGCCCGGCTGGTGGAGGACGTGGCCCATGAGACGGTCACGCTCCGGCGCGCGATGGGCTTCCGGCTCGACCGGCTGGCCCCGGCGGATCGCCTGCTGCTGCACGAGCGGCACCTGGTGAGCAAGGAACTGGCGGGGCTCGAGCCCCAGGGCCGGGTGCGCTCGGGCGCGGCCCTGCTGGTGCAGGACCGGGTCAGCGCGATGGTCAACGAGGAAGATCATCTGCGGCTGCAGGCGCTGCATTCGGGGTTCGACCTGGAGGCCGCCTACGCCGATGTCGACCGGCTGGATACCGAATTGGGGCAACGACTTCCGTTCGCATTTCACCCCGAGTTTGGTTACCTTACTTCCTGTCCGACGAATGTCGGAACCGGCCTCAGGGCCTCGGTGCTGATCCACCTGCCGGCGCTGGTGCTGACGAAGGAAATCTCCAAGGTGCTGCAGGGGCTGTCCCAGGTGGGACTGACGTACCGGGGCCTCTACGGCGAGGGGAGCGAGGTCGTCGGCAACTTCTTCCAGTTGTCCAATCAGACCACGCTCGGGCAGTCGGAGGCCGACCTGCTCGATCACCTCGGCAAGATGGTCCGCCAGGTGATCGCCTACGAGGAACAGGCGCGGCGCGTCCTGCTGGACAGCGCGCCGAGAGTGATCGAGGACAAAGTCTGGCGCGCGTATGGTCTGCTGCGGTACGCGCGCTCGCTCTCGTTCGAGGAGGCGATGAACCTGCTCAGCGGGGTGCGGATGGGAGCAGGGATGGGGCTGGTTCAGGATGTCGGGCTCTACACCCTGAACAAGCTGCTCATCCACACGCAGCCTGCCCACCTGGCAGCGGCGGAAGGGATTCCGCTGGATGCGCCGGAGCTGGCAGTTCGCCGCGCGACCTACGTGCGGCGCGTATTCGAAGACGAGCCGGGCCGCAGGGTATCGGAATGAACGGCTACAACTTCACGGATCGGGTGCGAAAAGTCCTGCAGATGGCGCGGGAAGAAGCGGCGCGTCTGCACCACGAGTATGTGGGCACCGAGCACATCCTTCTCGGACTCATCCGCGAGGGTGAGGGCGTCGCCGCCGCCGTTCTGACCAATCTCAACGTGGACCTCGAGGAGATCCAGCAGAAGATCGAGGAGACGGTCAAGAAGGGGAAGGCGGCCGCGGCCACCGGTCCCGACCTGCCGTACACCTCGCGGGCGAAGAAGGTGCTCGAGCTGGCGATGACCGAGGCGCGTGAACTCAACCACTCCTACGTCGGGACCGAGCACCTGCTGCTCGGGCTCCTGCGCGAGGAGAAAGGCATCGCCGCGCAGGTCCTCACCGACGCGGGCGTGAGCCTGGAGCAGTCGCGCGCGGAGACGCTGCGCCTGCTCGGCAGCGACATGCCCCAGGCGTCCGCCGGCGGCCCGCCGCCGAGCCCGAGCGCCGCGCCCAAGGCAGAGAAGAAGTCCAAGACGCCCGCGCTCGATCACTTCTGCCGCGACCTGACCCAGCTCGGCGCCGAGGGCCAGCTCGACCCGACGATCGGGCGGGCCAAGGAGATCGAGCGGGTGATGGAGATCCTGGCCCGGCGCAAGAAGAACAACCCGGTGCTGATCGGCGAGCCGGGGGTAGGCAAGACGGCGATCGTGGAGGGTCTGGCCCTGATGATCGCCAACGGGCTCTGCCCCGACGTGCTGCGGGATCACCGGGTGCTCTCGCTCGACATGGCGGCCGTGATCGCGGGCACGAAGTACCGCGGCCAGTTCGAGGAGCGGCTCAAGGCGGTCATGAACGAGATCGCCCAGAACAAGAACATCATTCTGTTCATCGACGAGCTGCACACCCTGGTGGGCGCGGGCGCGGCCGAGGGCGCGATCGACGCGTCCAACATGCTGAAGCCGGCGCTGGCGCGGGGCGAACTGCAGTGCGTGGGCGCCTCGACGCTGAACGAATATCGCAAGTACATCGAGAAGGACGGCGCGCTGGAGCGCCGCTTCCAGACGGTGATGGTGGAGCCCCCCACGGTCGAGGAGACGGTGGAGATCCTCAAGGGGCTGCGCAAGAAGTACGAGGACCACCACCGGGTGCTGATTCCCGACGCCACGCTCGAGGCCGCGGCCAAGCTGTCCGAGCGCTACATCACGGACCGGTTCCTGCCGGACAAGGCGATCGACGTGATCGACGAGGCGGGCGCGCGCGCGCGCCTGGCGTCACAGAACCCGCCGGCCGAGGTGGCGGCGCTCAAGGCCGAGCTGGAGAAGGTGAACATCGACAAGGAAGGCGCGGTTCGCGACCAGAACTTCGAGCGCGCGGCCGCCTTGCGCGACCGCGAGCGCGAGCTGCAGAACCTCATCCGGCAGAAGCAGGAAGAGTGGGAACGCGACCGGCAGACGCGCCGCCCCGTCATCGACGAAGAGGCGATCTCCTTCATCGTCTCGCGCTGGACCGGCATTCCCGTCACGCGCATCCAGGAGGCGGAGGCCGCCCGGCTGCTGCGCATGGAGGAGGAACTGCATGCGCTGGTGGTGGGCCAGGATGAGGCGATCAAGGCCGTCTCCCGCGCCATCCGGCGCTCGCGGGCCGGCCTCAAGGATCCGAACCGGCCCATCGGCTCGTTCATCTTCTCCGGTCCCACGGGCGTGGGGAAGACCGAACTGGCGCGGGCGCTGGCGCGGTTCCTCTTCGCCGACGCGTCCGCCCTGATCCGCGTGGACATGTCGGAGTACATGGAGAAGTTCTCGGTGTCGCGGCTCATCGGCGCGCCGCCGGGCTATGTGGGCTATGAAGACTCCGGCACGCTCACCAAGGCGGTGCGGCGCAAGCCGTACTCCGTGGTGCTGCTCGACGAGATCGAAAAGGCGCACCCGGATGTCTTCAACATCCTGCTGCAGGTGCTCGACGAGGGCCACCTGACCGACAACTACGGGCGCGTGATCGACTTCAAGAACACGGTGGTCATCATGACCTCCAACGTCGGCGCGCGCGACATCATGCAGGGGAAGACCCTCGGGTTCCACGGTGGCGAGAACCGGGCGAGTTTCGACCGCATGGTCGAGACCGTCAAGGACGAGATCACCAAGGTGTTCAACCCCGAATTCCTCAACCGGCTGGACGACATCATCGTCTTCCACCCGCTCGAGAAGGAGCACATCGCCCAGATCGTCACCATCCTGCTGCGCGACGTGCAGCGCCGCGTCGGGGACGAGGTCCGGCTCACGCCGGCTGCCATCGACTTCCTGGTCGAGAAGGGATACGACCAGAACTACGGCGCCCGGCCGCTCAAGCGGTCGATCCAGAAGTACATCGAGGATCCGCTCAGCGAGAGGATTCTCGTGGGCGACTTCGGCCGCGGCGACGAGATCGAAGTGGACGTCTCCCCCGAGGGCGATCGCCTCGTGTTCCGCGCCCTGACGGGGTCGCGGGCCTGAAACGGCAGGGGGCTGCCGGGCGTAGTTCCCGGCAGCTCCAGCCCCGTGTGACGTGACCTCCTTGTCCGGCTTGCGCTCCATCCGCACCCTGCTCGTTGCCGTCCTCTGCCTGACCGCTCTCTCCGGAGCGGCGTCAGGCCAGACCGCGGCATCGCCCCCGGTGGACAGCATCGTCGTCGAGGGCAATCACCGCCTCACGGCCGCGCAGATCATCGGCACGGCCGGGATCGTGGTCGGCACGCCGATCAACTACCGCGACATCCAGCGCGCGCTCACCAACCTGTTCCTCACCGGCCAGTTCGACGATATCGTCGCCGAACAGCGGGAGGCGAACGGCCGCCTCGTGCTGGCGTTCGTCGTGAAGGAGCGCCCGATCCTCGCCAAGTGGACGCTCAAGGGGGCCGAGAAAGTCCCCGAGCGCGCGGTGAAGGACCGGATCTCGCTGATCGAAGGGCGTCCGGTGGACCGCGCGGCGGTCGAGCGCTCGCGCGCCGCGATCGACTCGCTCTACCGGGTCCGCGGCTACTACGCCGCGCAGGTGAAGGTGGTCGAGGTCAACCCCGCGCCGGACCAGGTTCGCCTCGTCTTCGACATCGAGGAAGGCAACCGGGTCGCCATCAGCCAGGTGGAGGTCGAGGGGAACGAAGCGTTCGGGGACAAGGACGTCGTCAAGCACATGGCGACGCGCCCCGAGGGCTTCTGGTGGTTCCAGCGCGGCGACTACGACGACGCCAAGGTCGAGCAGGACATCCGCGAGAAGCTGCCGCAGTTCTACGGCAGCAAGGGCCACATCGACTTCCAGGTCGTGGGCGACTCGCTCGTGCCGGACAGCATCACCGGCAAGGCGACGCTCAGGCTCCGGGTCGAGGAAGGGCCCAGGTACTACGTGGGCCAGTTCGACATCCTCGGCAATCGCCGCTTCTCCACCGACGAACTGGGTGCGTACTATCCCTTCGGCGGGGCCGCGGGCGCGGCGGTG
>JBMOPM010000132.1:0-6529 GCA_049323575.1 Gemmatimonadota bacterium
GCCCGGCCGGCGCCGGGCCCGCCTCGTGTCTATCGATGCGGCAGCTCGAGGAGGGCAGTGGCGCGGTCGACCACGTCCAGCCAGTGCGCCCGGAGCAGCGCGTTCGCGGCGGTGGCCGCCAAGCGGCGGGCCTCGTCGCGGATACTGCGAAGCTGGCTGCGCGCCAGCGCCGGGAGGTCGCTCTGGGGCACGTTGGGCGGTGCCAGCAGCGGCATCGGGGAAGCTCCCGGCGGCGGGCCTGCCGTGGCTCCGGCGGACGCCGCCGGCGGGTGAATGAGCGCCGCCAGGCGTTCGAGGTACACCCGCTGGAGCGCGCGGCGATTGGCGTCGGGGCCACCGGTGTCCCCGGTCCAGACGGCACGTCGCAGATCGGTCATGTACTCGGCCAGCGGATAGGCGCTGGACGGATCCAGTGCATCGGCGTCCGCGAGGCGAGCGAGCCGGCGCGCGTCCAGCAGTTGCGTCAGCAGGGCGCTCTGCCGCGCCGCGAGCAACCCGCCGGGCCCGATGCGCGCCAGCACATCACCCGGGGCCAGCCAGGTGGGCGTCCGGATGGCCTGCTCGGCGAGGAACCGGAGCGCGGCCCGCTGGCGCTCCCGGGGCACGACGCGGTACACCGCGCCGGCCTGGTCGGCGGTCTTGAAGTCCACCTCGATTCCGCCGATGAGCGCGGCCACGTGACCCATGTAGAGCGACCACATCCCCAGCGCTTCCCCATAGAGCTCGGCGAGGTCGTCGTAGTCCTCGCCGGGGCGGGTAGTCCACGCCCTGAGGTTCGGCATCACCCGCTTCAGGTTCTGGATGGCGAAGCCGCTGGCGCGGATGGGGTCGTCGCCCAGGTCCTCGGTCTGCGCGCGCGGGTCGATCCCGGCGAGCTGCTGGGGCACGTACCGGTAGGGCATCGGCCCGCGTTGCTCGGTCACCCACCGATGGAGGATCGGGCGCTCGTCTTCCGGCGTCTTGGCCTCGGGCAGCACCCGGTAGCCCCAGTTGATGACGAAATCGTCGAAGGGGCCCAGACGGCGGATGAAGTCCCCCGGCTCGAGCCCGTCACCGGGCTGGGCCACGTAGTTCTGCCGGGCGTAGTCCATGATCGTGGCGGACACACCGTAGCGCCGCACGAACGAGGGGCTGCGCAGCGAGTCCACCGGAAACACGCTCGAGGCCACCGTGTTGTGCGGCAGGCCCAGCGCGTGGCCCACCTCGTGGGTGATCACCTTGCGCATCGTCTCGCCCATGAGATCCTCGGGGATCTCGAGCGTGCGCGCGGCCGGGTTGGCCGCACCGGTCTCGATGAGGAGACGGTTGCGGTACGACCGCATGTGGTTGTGGTACCAGGTGATGTCGCTCTCGATGATCTCGCCGGTGCGGGGATCCGCCGTGCTCGGTCCCACGGCGTTGCGCACCGTGCTGGCGGTCCAGCGCACCACCGAGTAGCGCACGTCTTCCGGATCCCAGTCGGGATCCTCCGCCGGTGACGGCGGGTCCTTCGCGATGATCGCGTTCTTGAAGCCGGCCTTCTCGAACACCTGCTGCCAGTCCTCCACGCCCTGCTTCACCCAGGGCCGCCACTTGGCGGGCGTGGCCGGGTCGAGGTAGTAGACGATCGGCTTCACCGGTTCCACCAGTTCACCGCGCGCATAGGCGGCGGGATCCTTCGGCTCCAGGCGCCAGCGGCGGATGAACGTCTGCTCGGCGGCCTTCTGCGCGTCGAGCCCGTAGTTGATGCGGGTGACGGTGAAGAACCCGACGCGCGGATCGGCGTAGCGGGGCCGCATCGGCGTTCTGGGCAGCAGCACGATCGACTGGCGCATCTCCAGCGAGATGGCGCCGGTGCCGGCGTCCGATGGCGGCTCGCCAGCCTCGTAGGTCTGGGTGTGCCGCACCTCGATGTTGAGCGGGAACGACTTGATGCCCGTGATGAAACTCCGCGCGGGATCGAGCCGGCGCACCTGGTACTGGCGCCGTTGCTGTGCACCGAGGCCCGACAGGGCGGGGGTGTCGCCCGCAAAGAAGTCGGTGACGTCGAGCACCACGCTGTGGCTGTCCGCGGTGAACGCCTGGATCGGGAACGCGGCGAGGATGGGACCGAGGTTGTTCACGGCCACCGAGCGCGCGATGGGCAGCGAGTCGTCGGCCCAGGCCGTGTAGCTCACGGCGCGCAGGAGCACCGACCCCTCGCGCCGCTGCCACCGCACCACGCGCTCCTCCACCGACGTGCCGGCCGAGAGGAAGCCGGGGAAGTTGGGCGGCACGCCAGCCACGCGGGTGATGAGCAGGAAGTCGCGGCCGATCAGCGAGTCCGGCACCTCGAAGAACCAGCGGTCGTCCACCTGGTGCACGGTGATCCCGCCGGCATCGGTCTTCGCCTTGTCCGTGATGACCTGCGCATAGGGCCGCGGACCCCGCCGCGCGGGCGCCTGCGGGTCCTGCACCGCAGGCGGCACCTGTCCCGGTGGGGGCGTGCCGGCGGGGGGACGGCCCTGCTGCGCGGTGAGCGGCGCGGCGAGCAGGCAGACGAGGGCAACGACGATCCGGAGGCGGGTCGTGGGCGAAGGCATGAAGGGGTCCGTGTGGGTGATGGAAGACAGCGTGTGAACGGGCGACGCGTGAACCGCTGCCTGCATACGCACTGCGCGGGTGCGCGGTTGCAGGCGCGCCCTTGACGGCCTCCAGCGTCCGGCCTTACTGTGTGTTCCCCTGCAACGGGGGTCTGCACGACAGGTTCGTCTTGGGGTGTAGCTCAACCGGCAGAGCGCCCGGCTGTTAACCGGGAGGTTGCAGGTTCGATTCCTGCCGCCCCAGTAGGGGCCGGGCATGCCCGGCCCCTGCGTCGTTCATGCACGCCCGATGCTCCTGACTCATGACCACGACGATTGCCTTCCTCGGCCTGGGGGCCATGGGCGCCCCGATGGCCCAGAATCTCGTCCGCGCCGGCTTCACCGTTCGCGTGTGGAACCGGAACCCGGCCAGGACCGCCGCCATCGTGGGCGCCACGGCGGCGTCCACCCCGGCCGACGCGGCCAGGGGCGCGGAGTTCGCCATCACCATGCTGGCCGATGACGCGGCCGTCGACGCCGTGACGCTCGGCGAGCGGGGGATCATCGCCGGGCTCGAGGCCGGAGCCATTCATGTCGGGATGAGTACCGTCTCGATGGCGCTCTGCCGCCGGCTCGAGGCCGCTCATGCGGAACGGGGCCAGCGCTACGTGGCGGCGCCGGTCTTCGGTCGGCCCGATGCGGCGGCTGCCGGGCAGCTCTGGATCGTGCCCGGCGGCGAGGCCAGGGACCTGGAGCGGCTCGCCGGCGTGTTCGCGGCCCTGGGGCAGGGGACGTTCCCGATGCCCACGGCCGGGCAGGCGACGCTGGCCAAGCTCCTGGGCAACTTCATGATCGCGGGCACGGTGGAGATGCTGGGCGAGGCGCTCGCCGTGGCGGAGAAAGCCGGGATGGAGCCGGAGCGACTGCTCGATATGCTCACGGGCACACTCTTCGGCACGCCCGTGGTGAAGCGCTACGGCGCCCTCGTGGCGAAGACCGCGTGGGAGCCGGCCGGCTTCGCGATCCCGCTCGGGCTCAAGGACGTGAACCTGGCGCTCGAAGCCGCGGGCGAGGTCGGCGTACCGCTGCGCCTGGCGCAGCTCGTGCGCGAACGGCTGACCCAGGCCCGCGCGAAGGGCCGCGATCACTACGATTGGGCGGGGCTCGCGTCGGTGATCCGGGAGGAGGCGGGACTGCCGGAGCGGAAATGATGGCGGATCTCGGCTGAAGCCGAGCCTCGGCTTCAGCCGAGGCGTGGGCGTCGCTGTCATTCCGGGCCGCTTCGCGGCGAGGAATCTGCGATGCAGTTCCGTGATGGCGGCCCGCCGACTGCGCCGGCCGGGTTCCTCGGGCCTTCAGCCCTCGGAATGACGCGCTCCACTGCGCTTCAGCCCAGGGCCAGCAGCTCCTCCGGCGCCTGCACGAAGTGGTCTGGCGCGCACGGCTCCAGGTCTTCGCGGCCGAACGGGCCCCAGAGCACCGCGGCGGTCCGCACGCCCGCCCGTTTGCCCGAGTGCATGTCGTGCGGGCTGTCGCCGATGAACACCGTGTGTTCCAGCGCGGCGCCGAGGAGGGCAACGGCCTTCTCTACCGGCTCGGGATGCGGCTTGGGGTTCACCACATCGTCGGCGCAGACCAGCACTTCGAATACATCGTCGAGCCCCACCAGGCGGAGGCCGCGCAGGGTGCCCTGGCGGTTCTTGCTGGTGACGATGCCGAGCCGCGCGCCACGCCCGTGCAGCGTCCGCACCACGTCCACGATGCCGGGATACGGCGTCACTCGCGCGTCGTGGTTGGCGAGGTTGTATTCGCGGTACGTGGCGATGAGCGCCTCCATGTGCTCGGGCGTTTCGGCGTAGGGGGCGAATTGGCTGCGCAGCGGCGTGCCGAGGCCGCGAAGCCATTCGGCCTCGTCCCTCTGGGGCAGACCGTGAACCGCTGCGGTATGACGGTAGCTGTCGAGGATCAGGCCCACCGAGTCGATGAGCGTGCCGTCGAGGTCGAACAGGAGGTGGGGATAGCTCGGCATGCCTGACAAGCTAACGCGGTCCGCGTCATTCTGAACGAACCGCCCCGGCTTCGCCGAACACGATGAGCCCGGTAAGCCGCACGCGTGGCGCCCCGGGCACCGGTCGCGGCGACGGCAGCCGGCTGAGCGCGGCCAGCACTCCCTGATCCGGCAGCGCGGCCAGCTCCGCGATCCGCATCATTTCCCCCGTTGTGTGGCCGCCGGCCACGAAGCGCATCGCGCGATCCAGCAGGTCGAGTCGCGCGCGGTCCCGCTCCCGAGCCGTGCGACGCGCCAGGCGGCGCAACTGCGCCAGGAGCCGCCGCACCTCGGGACGCGCGGTGGGGGCTGTCCAGTGCGCATCCCGCGTCAGCCGCACGCGCCGCTTCACCTCGGCCTCGAGCCGTCCGATGGCGGCCCGGAGCGTGGCCGTCCCGAGCGGCAGCGGTTCGGCAGTCATCGCCTGCTCCAGTGCCTCCATTATCATGGCAGGGTCGTCCGTCCACGCGCCGTCGGCCGATCCCCACAGCGCGATCACCGATCGGAACGGCGGCGCCAGCTCTGCCCACTCGAGCGATACGGTTGCCAGCACGCCCGCGTCGCCCCGCACGCCGGCAACGCCCTCGATCCCGCGCCGGCCTCGCCATCGGTCGGCCACTGCCGCGCGCCAGCGCCACCGCGTCTCGCCGCGCGCGCCGAGGCCGGCGCACGCCGGCAGCGCCGTCTTGCGGGCCAGGGTGAGTTCCTGACCGAGTCGCGTCTCCAGTGGCGCGGGCAGGGCGAAGCGCACGACCTCGACCTCCGTGTGATGCGCACCGAGACGATCGACTCGTCCGACCCGCTGCTCCAGGCGCACCGCCGTCCACGGCAGGTCGTAGTGCACCACCCGCGCCGCCCGCTGGAGATCGAGCCCTTCGGCGGCGACGTCGGTTGCCACCAGCACACGAGGCGCGAGGCGCGCCACATCGGGACGGATCCGACCATCCGGCGCGAACCAGGCGAGCACGGCGCTGCGGGACATCGACGTCGCGCCGATGCCTGCCCGCTGGCCGGTACACCACGCCGCGCCGACGAGCCGCCGCCGTAGATCGGTCACCGTGTCGCGGGAGCAACTGAAGACGAGCGTCGGCCGATGGTCGTGCAGCAGCAGTGCGAGACGCGCGGCCTTGGGATCCTCGCCCGACGCGAGTACCGCCGCCTGCTGGATGAGCCGGTCGAGCGCGGCGGCGTCGTGCAGGCACAGGTCGCCGGCGTCGGGAGCTTCGGCGCCGTCGCCGAGCAGTGACCACATCACGAGCTGGGCGTCGTCCGACCCGGTAAGGGCGCGGAGCCACTGCCGGGACGGCAACGCGCCGCTGCCGCCGCCGGCGTGCTGCGCGTCCCGTGCGTGGAGCAGCAGCCGTTGATATCGGCGAAGCGATCCCCCCAGCGCGGCCGGGCTGGATGCGAGCGCGCGCCAGAGCACCGAGCGCACCAGCGTCGCGATCGGCGGCGAGGTGGAGAGCATCAGGCGGTCGATGCCATCGAGCACGGCGCACCAGGCGGCCGAGGGCTGCGCTGCCGGGACGGTGCGTTCCCGGCGGCGCACGCCGGTCGGCCGGGTGCCGGGCGACGCCACCAGCAGCCGACCCAGCGTGGCCGGCAGCTCGCCGGCCATGATGGCCCGGCTGAGCGAGGCGATCCCGTCGCCAAGCAGCACGTCGTCCGGCACGGCCAGGAGCAACTGGTGCAGCAGGTCTTCCGGACGATTCACCACCGGCGTGGCCGACACCAGCAGCACCCGCGCCCCGACGAGCCAGGGGGCGGTATGGCGATGGCGCTGCGTGGCCGGATTGCGGAAGTGGTGGCTTTCGTCGATCACCACGAGCGGCGAGTGATGGCGCGGCAGATGCCCGCGGCTGGCCCGCTCATGGGACGTGAGGCGGATGGGGACCTCGAGCCGCGCCGCGGTGCGGCGCCACTGATCGAGCAGCGTGGCCGG
>JBMOPM010000133.1:0-6378 GCA_049323575.1 Gemmatimonadota bacterium
GAACGGCAGGATCTGGAGGAGGGAGCGGCGGCCGCGTACTGGACTGCCTGGATCGAGCGGCAGCGCGGAGACACGGCCGCCGCGCGGGCCGGATGGCGGCGGCTGGCGACGGCATTGCCCCAGACCTACTATGGGCTCGCGGCCGCCCGGCGCCTCGGCGAAGCGCCCCGGCTGCCGCCGGAGGGCGCGCCCCTGCCGGCGCCGCCGACGGAGATCCTCGCCGCCCTGGACCGGGCCGAGCTCCTCGCCGCGGTGGGGATGGACGTGGAAGCCCGATTCGAGCTCGACCGGCTCATCGGCGATGCGGGTCAGTCCCCCGATCGGTTGCTCGGCGTGGCCTCGGCGTTGCTGGCCAGGGAGCGGACCGCCCACGTGATCTCCCTCGCGCTCCGGGCGATCGACCGCGGCGCGCCTCCCAGCCGGGAGGTCGCACGGCTGGTCTATCCCCTGCCGTTCCGCGACGTCTGGACGCGGAGGCTTCCCGCGATACCGTCTCCCCGGCGCTGCTGGCGGGGCTGATCCGGCAGGAGTCGGTCTTTGATCCCCGAGCGACGTCCGGGGCGGGCGCCCGCGGCCTCATGCAGGTCCTGCCCGCCGTCGGCGAGCGCATGGCGCATTCGCGCGGGTACCACGATTGGGACCCGGTCCTGCTCTACCAGCCCGAGGTGAGCCTCGACTTCGGCACCGGGCACCTGATCGCCGCGCTCCGTCGCTATCGTGAACCGGCCCACGCCCTCGCCGCGTACAACGCGGGCTCGAGTCGCGTGGACCGGTGGCTCGCGCGCCCCGGCGCGACCACCGATCCCGAGCTGTTCATCGAGCGGATCCCGTATGTGGAGACGAGGAACTACGTGCGGGCCGTGTTGCGCAACTGGTGGATGTACGAAGCGCTGTACTTCGGTGGTCGACCGTGAAACATCGACCGTGAGCCGTTGACCGATATCCCCACGCCGGTCGGAGCAGGCGTCACGGGACCCGGGCAACGGCTCACAGTCGACAGTCTCATTGCAAGAACCGTCTCACTTCAGGAACAGCAGTTCCTGATAGCTGGGCAGCGGCCACAGCTCCTTGGCCACCTGGCCCTCGAGCGTATCGACGATCGTCCTGAGCCGGGCCATGGCCGGCCGCACGTTCTGCTTGATGTGCTGAGCGTGCTTCATCGGGTCGGCGCCGTGGTGCGCCATCGCCTTTTCCAGCGCGTCGATGGCGGCATGCAGCTCGCTCACCCGGGCGATGAACGCCTTGAGCGACGCCTTGGTGTCCTCGCAGGAGAGACCGGCGGCCTCGGTGGAGGCCACCGTGTCGGCCAGGAGCCCCTGGTGCTGCAACGCCGCGGGCAGGATCTGCGTCCGCGCGATCGCCACCATCGTCTCCGCCTCGATGGTGAGCTGCTTGACCCACTTCTCGATGGCGATATGCGCGCGGGACTCGACCTCGGCCTTGTTGAGCACGCCGTATTTCTTGAAGAGGTCGACCGTCTTCCTGGCCTTGAGCACCGGGAAGGCCGCGACCGAGTCCTCGAGGATGGGCAGGCCGCGCCTCGCCGCCTCGGCGTGCCACTCCGGCGAGTAGTTGTCACCGTCGAAGATGACCCGCTTGTGCTCCTTGATGAGCTTCTTGAGCAGCGCCATCACCGCCGCCTGAAGCTTGTCCTCCTCCGGCTTCGGGCCGGCCGCGTTCTCGAGTTCGGTGGCCACGTAGTCGAGCGACTCGGCCACGATCGTGTTGAGCACCGTGTTGGGCCAGGCGATGCTCGCGGTCGAACCCACCGCGCGGAACTCGAACTTGTTACCGGTGAAGGCAAACGGTGACGTGCGGTTGCGGTCGCTCGAATGGCGGGGGAGCTGGGGCAGGATCCCGGCGCCCAGATCGAGCGTGCCGCCCTTGAGCGTCCGCTTCGGCGTGCCGGTCTCGATCTGCTCCAGGATGTCGGACAACATCTTCCCCAGGAAGATCGAAATGATCGCCGGCGGCGCCTCGTTGGCGCCGAGGCGGTGGTCGTTGCCCGCCGAGGCGATGCAGGCCCGGAGCAGATCGGCGTGGAGGTCGACCGCCCGGATCACCGCGCAGAGGAACACGAGGAACTGAAGGTTGGCGTGAGTGTCCTCGCCCGGGTCGAGTAGGTTGTGTCCGGTATCGGTGGACATCGACCAGTTGTTGTGCTTGCCCGAGCCGTTCACGCCGGCGAACGGCTTCTCGTGGAGCAACGCCACGAGCCCGTGCCGCTGGGCCACCCGCTTGAGCGTCTCCATCAGCAGCATCTGGTGGTCGCTGCCGACGTGACTCACCTCGAACAGCGGCGCGATCTCGTACTGACCGGGCGCCACCTCGTTATGGCGGGTCTTCACCGGCACGCCCAGCCGGTAGAGCTCGCGCTCCGCATCCGCCATGAAGGACAGGATCCGCTGCGGAATGGTGCCGAAGTAGTGGTCCTCAAGCTGCTGGCCCTTGGGCGGCCGCGCGCCGAACAGCGTGCGCTCGCAGGTGAGGAGGTCGGGTCGCTGGAAGTACAGCTCGCGGTCCACCAGGAAGTACTCCTGCTCCGGCCCCACGGTGGTGTAGACCCGGGCAGCGTCGCCGTGCGTGCCGAAGAGCCGGAGGATCCGGAGCGCGTGCCGGGACAGCGCCTCCATCGAGCGCAGCAGCGGGATCTTGGTGTCCAGCGCCTCGCCGGTCCAGGACACGAACGCCGTGGGGATGCACAGCGTGACGTTGCGCTCGCCCCGCATGAGGAACGCCGGACTGGTCGGATCCCACGCGGTGTAGCCGCGGGCCTCGAACGTGGCGCGCAGGCCGCCCGAGGGGAAGCTCGACGCATCGGGCTCACCCTGCGTCAGGTCCGCACCCGAGAAATTGAAGATGATGCCGCCGCTGCCGTCGGGAGACACCAGCGAGTCATGCTTCTCGGCGGTGAGCCCGGTGAGCGGCTGGAACCAGTGCGTGAAGTGCGTGGCGCCGTGCTCGATCGCCCAGTCTTTCATGGTCGCCGCGACCACGTCGGCCACCTTGGGATCGAGCGGCTCACCCAGGTCGATGGTCCGGATCAGGCTCCGATAGACGTCCTTCGGAAGCCGCTGCTTCATGACTCGGCGTGAAAAGACGTCCGCGCCAAAGATCGCATCGACCCGTTCGTCGGGCCCGACGCCGTTGCCGGTGGAATAGCTCACGGTGGTTACCTGCCTCACTGCGGTGCGAGAGATGGGATGCCACGGGCGGGGCCCGTTGCGGGTTTCAGCAACGGGAACGGATAATAGCCAGACGCGGATCGAACGTAAAGCTCAGGCGATGGTGCGTCGCCGGAACGTGCGGATGCCCACCAGGGTGAGGAGCGTCGCCGCCGACGCCAGGGCGAGGAGCACCACCCGGGCCGGCATGTGCGGCACGTCCGGTGTCAACGCGATGCGGAGGCCCTCGCTCATGTAGACCAGCGGGTTGAGCAGCACCAGCCACTTGAGCCACGGGATCGGTCCCAGGCTGGCCCAGGGATAGTACACACAGCCGAGGAAGGTAATCGGCACCACCACCACGGCGAACAGCAGGCCGATCTGCTGCGGCCGCACCAGGGTGCCAAGCGCGAGCCCCAGCGCGCCCGACGTCAGCGTGGCCAGGAGGATCACCGCGATCAGCAACGGCCAGTCGGCCACGTGCACCGCCACCGGCGTCGCGGGAATGATCGTGACGAGCGGAAACACGACCAGCCCCGCGACCACGCCCTGAGCCGCGCCCATCAGCACCTTCTCGAAGGCCACGAGGCCGATCGGCAGCGGGGCCAGGATCCGGTCCTCGATCTCCCGCGTGGCACTCAGCTCCATCGACAGCGGCAGCGCGACCGCCGTGATCGCCTGGAACACGATGGCCACCGCCACGAGCCCCGGCACCACCACCGTCGCGTAGCCCACCCCTCCCGCGGCGTCGATCCCCTGCCCCGTCCTAGGGAACACGTAGCCGAACACGAAGATGAAGAGGACCGGATTCATGGCCGTCCGGACGATGAAGGCACCCAGCCCGCGGCGGAGCACCCTGAGATCCCGCAGCGCCATGCCCCACATGGACCGGAGGTAGGAATGGATCATCCCGAATGCCTACTCCCGCAGCTCCCGGCCCGTGAGCCGGATGAACACCGTCTCCAGCGTGGGTTCGGTCACGGTGAGGTCGCTGAGGCCGAACGGGGCGGCCGCCTCGACCACCCGCGTGAGCAGCCCATCCCGTCCGCCGGCGAACAGCCGGAGCCCGTTCCCCGCGCGCTCCACGCCCAGCACGCCCGTCACCTGAGCGAGCCGGGCCATCGCATCCTCCGAGGGATGCTCGAGCTGCACCTCGAGGACCGTCTCCGCGCCGATGCCGCGCTTGAGTTCGCTCGGCGCGCCGATCACCAGCACCTTGCCGTGATCGATGATCGCCACCCGATCGCAGAGCCGATCCGCCTCCTCCATGTAATGCGTGGTGAGAAGCACGGTCAGCCCCTCGCGCCGGAGTTCCGACACCAGCTCCCACAGCGCGAGGCGGCTCTGCGGATCGAGGCCCGCCGTGGGCTCGTCGAGGAACAGCACCTGAGGCCGGTGCGCGATGGCCCGGGCGATCTGCACCCGCTGAGTCAGCCCGCCGGACAGAGTCGTCACCATCGCGTCGCGCCGGTCGGCCAGGCGGAACATGGCGAGCAGGGCGTCGGTGCGCTCCGCCGCCTCGTGCTGCCCCATCCCGAAGTAGCGGCAGTGGTAGAACAGATTCTCCGCCACCGTGCAGGAGCGATCGAGCGTGTTCTGCTGGGTGACGACGCCGATCCGCCGCTTGACCTGGACCGGCTGCCGCACGACGTCGATGCCGTCGATGGTGACGGTCCCGGCGGTCGGAATGATGCGCGTGGTGCATGCGCCGACCGTCGTGGTCTTCCCCGCCCCGTTGGGCCCGAGGAGTCCGAAGATCTCCCCACGCTCGACCGTCAGGTCCACCCCGTCCAGCGCACGAAGCGCCGGAGGACCGGGGTAGACCTTCACCAGACCCGTGATCGCAATGGCTGTCATCGGCGGTGCCGCATGCTAGGCCCCGATCGCCGCCTCGACGTCCGAGTAGTCGGGCTCGGCGATCTCGGTGTAGACCGGGTTCGAGAGATAGCGCTCGCCGAAATCGCAGACCACCGAGACGATGAGCTTGCCCCGGTTCTCCTCCCGTCTCGCGACCTGCAGCGCCACCCAGGTGATCGAGCCGGACGAGATGCCGGCGAAAATCGCCTCCTCACGCGCCAGCCGGCGGGCCGTGGCGATCGCGTCCTCGTTCGTGACCGTGACCACCTCGTCGTAGATCGTGCGGTCCAGGTTGGCCGGGATGAAGCCGGGGCCGATGCCCTGCTGCTTGTGGGGCGCCGGGTTCCCGCCCGAGATCACCGGGCTCTCAGCCGGTTCGACGCACACGATGCGGATCCCGGGCTTCTTCTCCCGCAGGTAGCGCCCGGCCCCGGTGATCGTGCCGCCGGTGCCCACACCGGCGACAAAGATGTCCACCTGACCGCGCGTGTCCTCCCAGATCTCGGGGCCCGTCGTGCGGTAGTGGATGGCAGGGTTGGCCGGGTTGTCGAACTGCCGGGGCATCCAGGCGCGATCGCCCAGGCGCGCCGCGATCTCCTCTGCTCGCGCGATGGCGCCCTTCATGCCCTTGATGCCTTCGGTCAGCACCACCTTGCAGCCCAGCGCCCGGAGGAGATGGCGGCGCTCGATGGTCATCGTGTCCGGCATGGTGAAAATGCAGCGGTAGCCCAGCGCGGCCGCCACGTAGGCGAGGCCGATGCCCGTGTTGCCGCTGGTGGGCTCCACGATGAACATGCCCGGCCGGAGCCGGCCGGTGTCGATGGCGTCCTGCACCATCGCGAAACCGATGCGATCCTTGACCGAATTGAAGGGATTGAACCCTTCATGCTTGATCGCGATCCGGGCCGGGAGCCCCCGGGCCAGCTTGTTCAGGTAGATGAGGGGCGTGTTGCCCACCGTCTCCGTGATGTTGTCGTAGATCCGTCCGTGCGGCATGGTGACAGTCCTCGGTTGGGCGTCTGCTGAGTGCACATCACAGGTGCTGGGTGATGACGAGTCGCGCGCAGGCGCGCGCCCTACATCGTCCCCATCCAGCATGCCGCCCCCCGGTGGCTCTCCCGATGCGGCGGCCGCCGCCAGCGCGGTGCGCCGGGCCGCTTCCCGCCGGCCAGCCGCCACGCCGCCGCCCGAGAGGTCGTTCCCGTCGCCGGGGCGAGGCGCCAGGCCTGCCCTTGCGCCGTGGCGTACCCGCCGTGGTCGTCGGAGGTGAGGTTGACGAGGTAACCACATCCTTGAGCAGTCCTGCCATGAATCGCTGCCTGCCGTTCGAATGAAGAGCGGACAATAACCCGCCGCC
>JBMOPM010000134.1:0-6131 GCA_049323575.1 Gemmatimonadota bacterium
CAAGTTCACCCGCGGCCGCGAGATCGCCGAGATCACCGTCGGGACCCGCGTCAACGGCGACGGCATCGCGTACGCCGTGTCCGACAACGGGGCCGGCTTCGACATGCAGTACGCCGGCAAGCTGTTCGGCGTCTTCCAGCGGCTCCATCCAGCGGACCAGTTCGAAGGCACCGGCGTAGGGCTCGCGATCGTGCACCGTGTCGTTCAGCGACACGGCGGGAGCGTGGGCGCCCTGGGCCGACCCGGCGAGGGCGCGACCTTCTGGTTCACCCTTCCACAGACGGGGGCGGCGCGTGAGCTATAGTCAAGTCGAGATCCTGCTGGTCGAGGATAGCCCGACCGACCTGGAGCTCACCAAGCGTGCGCTCCGCCGCGTGAATCTGATCAACCGGCTGCACGTGGTGATGGACGGCGCCGAGGCGCTGGATTTCCTCTTCGGGAAGGGAATGTATGCCGGGCGCGATGTGAGCAGCGGCCCGAGGGTGGTCTTTCTCGACCTCAAACTGCCCAAGGTCGACGGGCTCGAGGTCCTGGAGCAGGTCAAGCGCAATCCGCGCACCTCGGGCATTCCGGTCGTCGTCCTCACGTCCTCCGCCGAGGAGCGGGACCTGGTGGAGAGCTATCGGCTTGGCGTCAACAGCTACATCGTCAAGCCGGTGGATTTCGAGGGCTTCGCCCGCGCCGTGGCCGACGCGGGCCTGTACTGGGCGGTGCTGAACCGCGTGCCGGCAGCGGGGTGATTCAGGTGTCAAGGCCGCTCGACGTGCTGCTGGTCGAGGACTCCGCGATCGACGCGGAGCTGATCGAGCGCGAGCTCCGCCGGGCGGGCCTGGAGTTCGTCACGCGCCGCATATCGAGCCTCGAGGAGCTGGACCGGGCCCTGGACCAGGCCTGGCCCGATCTGGTGCTCTCGGATTTCACGCTCCCCGGCTTCGGCGGCCTCGAGGCGCTGCGCGTCGTCCGCGAGCGGCGGGCGCCGGTGCCCTTCCTCTTCGTGTCGGGCACCATCGGCGAAGACCGGGCGATCGAGGCCCTCAAACAGGGCGCCACCGACTACATCCTCAAAGACCGCCTGGCCCGGCTGGTTCCGGCGATCGCGCGGGCCTTCGAGGATGTCGCCGAGCGGGAGCGGCGCAGCCGGGCCGAAGCGGCCCTCAAGGAGAGCGAGCTGCGTTACCGGCTCGTGGCCCGCGCGACCAGCGACGCCGTGTGGGACTGGGATCTCACGAACGACCGGATCCTGTGGAACGACGGTACCCGGCCGGTGCTGGACTACCCCGCCGAGGAAGTCGAGACGACGGGGGGCTGGTGGGCCGAGCGGATCCATCCGGACGACCGCGAGCGCGTCCTGGCCGGCATGAACGCCGCGTGTCAAGGCACGGCGTCCGCCTGGCACGACGAGTACCGCTTCCGCCGCCGCGACGACAGCTATGCCTACGTGCTCGATCGCAGTTACATCGTGCGGGACGAGGCCGGCGTGGCACGCCGCATGGTCGGGGCGATCGTGGACATGACGCAGCGCCGCAGCCTCGAGGAGCAGCTCCTGCAGGCCCAGAAGATGGAGGCGATCGGCCGCCTCGCGGGCGGCGTCGCGCACGACTTCAACAACCTCCTCGGCGTGATCGTGGGCTGCGCGGAGCTGGCGATGGAGACCCTGCCCGCGTCCTCCCCGGCCCGCGAGGAACTCCTGGAGATCAGCCGGGCGGCCAACCGGGCCGCGGGGCTCACCAGCCGGCTGCTGGCCTTCGCCAGGCGCCAGGTGGTGGAGCCCACCTCGGTCGACCTGAACCAGCTGCTGGAAGGCATGGCCGAGATGCTGCGGCGGCTCATCGGGGCGAACATCGTGCTGGACATCCGGCTTCATCCCTCGCCGGTGTGGGTGTTCGCCGATGCGGGCCAGCTGGAGCAGGTCGTGATGAACCTGGTCATCAACGCGCGGGACGCGATGCCGGACGGCGGCAAGCTCACGATCGAGACGGATGTCCGTCCGGCGGTGGAGATGGTGCCGCCGCCAGGCGCCACCTCGCAGGCCGACTGCTGCGTGCTGGTGGTTCGCGACACGGGGATCGGCATGAGCGAGCAGGTGCGGTCCCGGATCTTCGAGCCGTTCTTCAGCACGAAGGAAGCCGGCAAGGGCACCGGGCTCGGGCTCCCGACCTGCCACGGCATCATCACCCAGAGCGGGGGCGAAATCGTCGTGCACAGCGCGCCGGGCGCCGGGGCCAGCTTCGAGGTGCGCCTGCCGCGGCATCAGCCCGCGGAGGATGCGGCCATCCAGGAATCCAGCTCGGCGCCGCTGCAGCGCGGCGTGGAGACCATCCTGCTCGTGGAAGACGAGGCGGCCCTCCAGGCCGTCGCGGCGCGGGTCCTGCGCCGCCTGGGCTACCGCGTGCTCGTGGCCGGCACCGGCCCCGAGGCCGTGCGGGTTGCGGCCGAAAGCGCCGAGCACATCGATCTGCTCATCACCGACATGGTGTTGCCCGGCGTCGGGGGCCAGCGCCTGGCCACCGTGATTCGCAGGCTGCAGCCGGGCGTGAAGGTCCTCTACATGTCGGGCTATGTCGACAGCGAGCTCACGCCCGACTTCCGCCTGGAGGCCGGAGCCCGGTTCCTCCAGAAACCGTTCACGCTCGAGGCGCTGGCGGCCAAGGTGCGGCAGGTGCTGGACACGCCAATGGCCGATCAGCGGAACGGGCGCATGGCGTAGCCGGCCGACGGTCCGGGCCGTCCCGCCGCCGGCGAGGAACACCGGCCGGGCAGCGGTTATCTTCCGGGCCCATGCCTGCGTCCTGCCTTTCTCCTGCGCGGCGCGCCGCCGGGTTGGTCGCCCTGGGCTGGCTCGCGCTCGCCTCCGCCGCCTTCGCCCAGGATACCACCCAGGTCCGTCCGCCTTCCGACACGCTTCCCCGCGTGCGGCTCGACGTTCCCGCCTCCCAGGACACCGTGCCTGAAGCGGCTCGGCGCCCCATCGGCCCGATGGGGGCCTTCTGGCGCTCGGCCCTGGTGCCGGGGTGGGGCCAGGCAAGACTCGACCGCAAGCTGGCGGCGGCCGGGTTCATCGCCGTCGAGGGCATCATGCTCGGGATGACGCTCAAGGCCACGAACGAGCTGCGATACCTCGAAGGGATCGGCGATACGACCCGGGCCAGTGCCAAGCGGGCCGAGCGCCAGGACTGGCTCGTCCTGCTCGCGTTCAACCACCTGCTGGCCGGGATCGAGGCCTACGTCTCCTCCCACCTCTGGGACTTTCCCGGCGACCTCGAGCTGCGTCGCATGCCGAATGGCGGCGTGGGTGCCGAAGCGCGAATCCCGGTGCGGTTCCCGTGAAGGCAATCACCGTGCGGACCATCCGACTTCCGATACCTCTGCCTGGTGGCTCACACCCATGAATGCCGCACCCATCGGCATCTTCGACTCCGGCCTGGGCGGCCTCACGGTGGCCCGGGCGATCTTCTCCCGGCTGCCGCGCGAGTCGACCCTCTACTTCGGCGACACGGCACGGGTGCCCTACGGCCCCAAGTCCCCCGAGACGGTGCGGCGCTACAGCCGTCAGATCCTGCGCTGGCTGGTGGGGCAGGGGGTCAAGGCGGTGGTCGTCGCGTGCAACACCAGTACGGCGCACGCGCTCGATGCCCTGCGCGAGGAGTCGCCGGTGCCCGTGCTAGGCGTGATCGAGCCGGGCGCGCGGGCCGCGGTCGCCGCCACGCGGGGGGGCGCGGTCGGCGTGATCGGCACCGCGGGCACCATCGCGAGCGGGGCGTATGAGCGTGCCATCCGTCGGCTGGAGCCGGAGGCGCGGGTCGTCAGTCAGGCCTGCCCACTGTTCGTGCCGTTCGTGGAGGAGGGGTGGTTCGATCATCCGGCCACCGAGCTGGTGGCTCGGGAATATCTGGCTCCGCTGGTCGTGGCCGGGGTCGATACCCTGGTGCTGGGCTGTACCCACTACCCTTTGCTCAAACCCCTTCTGGAGCGGGTGATGGGCCCGGCGGTCCGGCTGATCGACAGCGCCGAGGAGGCCGCGCACTCGCTGGCGGAGGTGCTGGCGACCGAGAAGCTGGAGGCGCCCGTGGGCACCACGCCATTCCACCGCTTTGCGGTCAGCGACGACGAGGTCCGCTTCCGGGCGGTCGGGGGCCGCTTCATCGGCGAGCGGCTGGCCGGGGCGGAGGTCGTCGACCTGGAGACCGACGGCGTGGGGACGGGGCCCGCGGCGCCGGGGCGTCGCGTCTGATCAGCGCTTCGGCTTGCGCGGCTTCTCGGCCACCTGCTTGAGGGGCTTGGCGCCGGAGCGAGGGGTCTTCGGCGCCTGATCGGCGGCGGTGGGGCGTCTGGGGCCCGGGGTGGCCGGCATCGGCGTCGTGCGGCGCTCCCGGCCCACCAGCTCGAGCGGTTGACCGGTTTCGGCCTCGAAGACCAGTTGGGAGATGGTCAGGTTCAGGCCGTCGGCGATCCGGCCGAGCGCGTCGAAGCTCACGTTCGTCTTGCCCCGTTCGACCGCGCTCATGAACGTGCGATGCAGGCCGATCTGGTGGGCGAAGCGTTCCTGGGACACGCCGGCCCGTTTCCGGTATTCGCGGATGGTCCGACCGAGGCGGATGCGGAGCGCAACCATAGCCGCCTAAGCCTGTCACCGTAAGCTCAAGAGCTCTACAGAGTTAAGAGTGACAGTGTAAACAGTGCGTTTTTTTGCCCCGTGAATGGCTCTGCGGTCGGGGGCTGTTGCTGGTCGTCCTGGGCTCTGCGTCCTCGCCATCCGTCGCCCTCGTGCAGTTCGTCCACTTCTGCCGTTCGTCCACTTCGTCGCGATCGTCGCCCTGCCGCCGTCACCGCCGCGCCCGGCGCCGTGTCTTGCGCTTGGGGCGCGGGCGCGCTTCCGCGACCTTGAGCCGGTCGGTGTCCTTGCCGCTCTGCTCCGGGGCGAGGAGGGCGATGGCGCGTTCGATGGTCTGCTGGGCCGTGCGCAGCAGTTGCAACGCGGTGGGCTCCGTCTCGGGCTCGGCGAGGAGGACGAAGCGCGGGGCCGGGACGCCGAGGACGCGGGCGACGGCGGCGATGGTCTTCTCGGTGGCGTGGCCATCGAGCAGCCGATAGAGCGTTTCGCGGGAGATGCCGGCCTTCTCGGCGAGGGTGCGCCTGGGCATGCGGTCGCGGCCGTCGGGGCCGGCGAGGGCGTGGAGGGCCCAGGCGCGGAGGTCGATGGGGCGGGGGCGGTGTGTCGCCGCGTTTTGCCGGTCTTGCCTGTGGTCGGGTTTCATCGTACACTGCTCGTATATAGTAGACACTGACACAATCCGATTACTTCGGACATCGTATCGCCTATGCGTTCAGGCCGGAAGCCGGACTCGTCGCGGCGCGGGCGCGCCGAGAAGAAGCACACTGTCATCTGGGACCGGGCGGACTGGGAGCGGATCGAGGCCGCTGCCCGCAAGCTGGCGGAGCAGGAGTCGGATGATGTCGGTCCCACCAACGTGATTCGGCGCGCCGTCCGGCGCTACACGGCGGAGCTGCTGGAGCTGGCGTAGGGGCCGCTCCCGCGTCCTGCCGGTTCCCCCGGCGACATCCTCATCGGTGGTTCGCGGCGGCGGTGGCGTCCTGCCCCCGGCGGCCCGTCGTGCGTCCCCCAGGCGCCCGCTCGGTGCTGCGCGGCCCGGCCGCGCCCCTCGCAGCGCTGACGTAATCCGATTGCATCAGACATAGTAACACAAAAGCGGTCACCCGCAATCCACCCCGCCGGCGGCGCGGGTGGGTCCCAAGCCGATAACCTCCGATGTGATAAGACGATAGCCGATCGGCGGTGCCCTCGCGACGAGTAGGGAGTCTGTCGCGTATACGCGTCATCCCCACAGCGACGTGACCGCCGGCCGTGCCCGCGCGGATCCCACCCGCCGACGTCTTCGAAGGGGATGGCCGTGATCGACACCGCAGGAGTCCCGCGCGAGATCCCCGATCGCGAGGAGCCCGAGGCGCCTCCGCCGTCGGACGCCGGGGCCGCGGCGGTCGAGCGGCTGTTCGAGTCCCACGCCGAGCGGCTGCGCCGCTACGTGTTCCGCTATGTGCGCTCGTGGGAGGTGGCGCAGGACCTGGTGCATGACCTCTTCCTCCGCCTCTGGGATCGGCGCGAGGACCTGGGC
>JBMOPM010000135.1:0-6115 GCA_049323575.1 Gemmatimonadota bacterium
GTCCGGTTCCAGGAGGTCGGAGGCGTGGAGAAAGGCACTCTTCTCCAGGCCGATGTCGACGAACGCGGCCTGGATGCCGGGCAGGACGGCCTCTACCCGCCCGAGGTAGATGTCACCGACGATGCGCCGGTGATCCGGCCGATCATAGAGGAGTTCGACAAGGCGGTCGTCCTCGAGGATGGCGACCCGGGTCTCGCGGGGGCCGCCGTTGATCAGGATTTCGCGCTTCACGCTGGACGCCCTCGGCCGGGCGCCCGAGTCTGCCGGGGGGCAAGCCCCGCCAGGATCTCAGCGCCGCGGACGGAAGATGGGGGAGCATCCCGGATACGGCCCACCGCCGCGACGCGATTCCGCGTGCGCGCGCCCGTAGGGACAGCAGGCCAGACGACCCGATCCCTACCATCCCCTGGGTACGCCTCCGCCCCATCGGGCGGTTGGCGGCCAGGCGGCGTGGGATCGCTCGTGTCGCGGCCGGTTGTCCCAGCTTGCGCAGTCGGGCAGAAGCGGTGACGAAACGGGATAGCAGGAGATAGAGCAGACTACCGAAAAGCCGAGCGGCCGGCCCGGACCGGATAAGGCCCGAACCGTGGGTCTGGGGCGGAACACCGCGCCATAGCCGCATGCCTAATACTATGGCTCCGAATAGTTTACAGCAATACTGGCCGCCCGGAGGCCCCCAGGTGCGTTCCCTGAGCCCGTTTCGGTCATTGCCCGCGCTCGTCCTCGCGCTCGTCATCCCCTCCCTGGGCGTGGCGCAGAGCGCGACACGAACGATGGTCCTCACGACCGCGACGGACACCGTGTCGGTGGAGCAAGTGACGAGGACCGCGGATCGCCTCGCGGGCGAACTGGTGGCTCGCCGTGCCGGCATCCGCTGGCGTTACGTCGCGCATCTCACCGGGGAGGGTCTCGTCTCCGTCCTCGAAAGCGAATTCCTGATGGTGGGCGACGGGCCAGGCGCGCGGCCGCGCCAGGTGGCGCGGCTCACCTTCACGGGCGACAGCGTCATCGCCACGATCGACACCGGTCGGGCGGCGCGGACCCAGCGCCTCGCCACCCGCTCCGGCGCGCTGCCCTGGATCAACCCTTCCTTCGCGCTCGTGGAACAGGCCATCCGGCGTGCCCGGCAGCGCGGTGGGGACAGCGTGGACGTGCCCGGCTTTGCCGTGAGCGGCGGGCAGACGTTCACGATCGCGGTGCGGCGGCTGGGTGCGGACTCGGCGGTGGTGACGATCGGCGGTGTGGCCGCGCGTCTCAGCGTGGATTCCGCCGGGGCGATCCTCGGTGGATCGGTGCCAGATCAGGGGCTGCGTCTCGATGTGCGACCCGGTGCGACCGACGCCGCGCTCGCAGGGCCGAAGCCGGACTACTCGGCGCCACCCGGCGCGCCCTACACCGCGGAGGAAGTCACCGTGCCGGCACCCGGCGGCTTCTCGCTGGCCGGCACCCTCACGCTGCCCCGGCACGCGAGCCGCACGCGCACGGTGCCCGCCGTGGTGACCATCACCGGCTCCGGACCGCAGGACCGCGACGAGGCGCTGCCGATCGTGCCGGGATACCGGCCGTTCCGCGAGCTGGCCGATTCGCTCGGGCGGCGCGGAATCGTCGTGCTCCGGCTGGACGATCGTGGCGTCTTCCGCTCCGGCGGAAACGCGGCCCGCGCCACGACCGCCGACTTCGCGGATGACATCCGGGCGGCGCTGGCCTGGCTCAGGAACCGGCCCGAGATCGATGGCAGCCGGCTGGCGCTGGTGGGCCACAGCGAAGGCGGGATCATTGCGCCGATGATCGCGGCGACGGACAGCGCGCTCGCGGGAATCGTGCTCCTCGCGGCGCCGTCACGCACGGGGCGACACGTCGTGGAGTACCAGAACCGCGCGGCGGTCGAACGAGACTCCACGATCCCGTCGGGCGCGCGGGACTCGGTGGTCGCGGCGGCGATGCGGCAGCTCGAGTCGGTGGCCGAGACGCAGCCCTGGGTGCGGTTCTTCCTCGACTACGATCCCGTCACCACCGCGAAGCGGGTTCGCGTTCCAGTACTCATCCTGCAAGGTGAGACCGACCGGCAGGTCACCCAGGACCAGGCCGGCGAACTCGCCGCCGCGTTCCGAGCGGGAGGCAACCGGGACGTGACGGTACAGGTCTTCCCCGCCACGAATCACCTGTTCATGGCGGATCCGGACGGCAATCCCGCGCGCTACGCGTCGCTCGGGACGCGTAGTGTGCGGCCGCAAGTGATGACCATGATCGCGGACTGGCTGGTGACGCGCCTGCGCCCGCGGAGGCACCGGGTCCGGCCGGGCCGCCGCGGCCGTCCCGCTCAGCCCACGATGTCGCCGAGAATGTGACGGGCGATGACGATGCGCTGGATCTCGCTGGTTCCCTCGCCGATCTCGCAGACCTTGGCGTCGCGCATCATGCGTTCCACCGGGTATTCGGTGGTGTAGCCGTAGCCGCCGAAGATCTGGACCGCCTTGGTGGTGGCGCGCATGGCGAGCTCCGAGCAGAAGAGCTTGGCCATCGCCGCCTCCTTCTTGAATGGCTTGCCGTTCTGCTTGAGCCACGCGGCGTGGTACAGCAGGTGCTTGCCCGCCTCGATCTCCAGCGCCATGTCGGCGAGCTGGAAGTGCACGCCCTGGAAGCTGCCGATGGGGCGGCCGAACTGCTTGCGCACACCGGCATAGCGCACCGCCTCTTCGTAGGCACCTTCGGCGATACCGAGGGAGACGGCCGCGATGCCGATGCGGCCGGCATCCAGCGTCTTGAGGAAGTTGACGAATCCCATGCCGGGCGTGCCCAGCACGTTCTCCTTGGGCACGATGGCGTCTTCGAGGATGAGCTCGCGCGTGTCGCTCGCGCGCCAGCCCATCTTGTCCTCCTTCTTGCCTGCCCGCACACCCTTGGTCTTCGGCAGGTCCTCCGCGTGGCCGATGCCCAGCTCGCGGCACTTGGTGAGGTCCACCGTGTCCTTGGTCACGATGAAGCTGGTGATGCCCTTGTTGCCCTTGCCGGGCTCGGTGCGGGCCGTCACCGAGAAGATCTCGCCCACGCCCGCGTGGGTGATGAAGATCTTCGAGCCGTTGATGACGTAGTGGTCGCCCTTGTCGACGGCGGCCGTGGCGGTGCCACCCGCGTCGCTCCCGGCGCCCGGCTCGGTGAGGCCGAAGCCGCCCAGGACCTTGCCGCTGGCGAGGAGCGGGACATACCGTGCGCGCTGCTCAGGGGTGCCGAATTCGACGATCGGAGACGTGCCGAGGTTGGTATGGGCACTGACGGTGAGGGCGTGGCTCGCGTCCACCTTGGCCAGCTCGTGCAACGCGATGTAGTACGACAGCTGGTCCATCCCCGCCCCGCCGAGTTCCTCGCTCCACGGAATCCCCATCAGGCCGAGTTCGGCCATCTTCTTGACGTTTTCCCAGGGGAACGTGGAGGTGGCATCGAGCTCGCGCGCGACCGGAGCGATATGCGTCCGGGCGAACTCGCGGACCATGTCGCGCACCTGATGATGATGCTCGGTGAAGTAGAGCGAATCGTCCATGAGCCGGCAAAGCGGAGAGGAACGGAGAAGCGGCGGGATGGTCCCACGCGCCGTGGACACCGATCGTGCGGCGGAGAATCTACCCCGGAGCGTCATCCCCTGCCACCGCAGCGATCGCAGCCCCGACAGCACTCGAGCTGCTCGCCGAACCAGCCGATGAGCGCCTGGCGGCGGCAGGAGCGTGTGGCCACGTATCGTTCCATGGCCCGGATCCGGCGCTCGGCCCACTTTCGTCGCGCCCGGATGGCCGCCCAGCCCGCCGCGCCCGGCTCCCTGCCCAGCTCGGCGCCGAGCCGGTCTACCGAGGCGAGGACGGAGGCGGGAACGGTCTGCCGCGCCGCGGGATGGCACCAGAGTCGCTCGACCAGCCGCACGGGCGGGAAGGTGACGTCGAGCTGGCGGTGGTGAATCTCGGCGTCGCCCGCACGGTGGAGCAGCACGCAGTGTGACCGATGGCCGTCCCGCCCGGCGCGGCCGGCCTCCTGATAATAGGCCTCGGGCGTGGCCGGGAGGCACCAGTGCGCCACCAGGCGTACGTCCGGCGCGTCGATGCCCATGCCGAACGCGCAGGTGGCCGCCACGACGCGGACCTCGTCGGCCAGGAAGCGCTGGAGTGCCGTCTCGCGTCTCGCCTTGTCGAGCCCCGCGTGGTACGCCACCACGCGATGGCCGTGATACCAGAGCGCCCGGGTGATCCCTTCGACCGTGTTGCGGGTGGCGGCATAGACGATGGCGCGCGGACGATCCCGCAGCAGCCCGAGCAGTGCCTCGAGGCGTTCGGGCTCGGTGCGCACGGTTCGGACGCCGAACCAGAGGTTGGGCCGATCGAACGAGACCAGTTCGGTGTGGAGCGGCCGGCCCGCCCGCCCGAGCCGCGCGACCTGGATGATGTCCTCCCGCACCTCGGGCGTCGCGCTCCCCGTGAGAGCGATCGCCTGGGGCCAGCCGAGCCGCGAGCGGGCCAGGCCGATGGCGCGGTAGCTCCGGCGGAAGTCGTGCCCCCACTCGGAGACGCAGTGCGCCTCGTCCACGGCGAACAGCGCGACGGGGATCCGGCGCTCGCTCAGATCGCCGGCCAGGCGCTCCAGCCGCTCGGGCGAGGCGTAGAGGAGCCGGACGCGGCCGTCGCCGAGCGCGGCGAAGACGGCGGCCTGCTGGTCGCGGGACATGGTGCTGTCGATTCGCGCGGCCGGCAGACCACGGCGCTCAGCGGCCGAGACCTGATCCTGCATCAGCGAGAGCAGCGGCGAGACGACCACCGTCACGCCGTCCAGCAGCAGGGCCGGCACCTGGTAGCACACTGACTTCCCGCCGCCCGTGGGCAGCACGGCCAGCGTGTCCTTCCCGGCGAGCACGGCGGCGAGCACCCGGCGCTGGGGAGCCCGCAGGGCGGTGTAGCCGAAATGGCGGCGCAGCAGGGCCTCGGCATCGGCCACGGTGGCCCGGGACGCACACATGCTCGCACGGTGGGGGTTGGCAAGCGGTGACGCCACCCGCCGTTGCGCGGGACGGGGCCGGAACGCGCCGCGCCGAGGCCGGAACGCGGCACCTGCGCTGTTGACGGTATTTCTTCGGGGTTTCAGATGCGACCGGTGCTGCGCCATTGCCGCCGGAGCCGGGTTCGCGCAGTTTTGACGGTGCAACGCGCCGCGGTGTCGAGCAATCGAACAAGTTGGCCGACGACGGGGGCGCATCCCACCGAGGAGAAGTCACGATGTCCACCAAGCCCATGGCCGCCTTTTTCGTCCTTGCCCTTGCAGTCGGCGCCTGCAACCAGCCTCGGGCTGGCACGGGCACGGCTGCCACCGGCGATGCGGCCTCGGCCCCCTCAGTGCCCCGCGGGCAGGACAGCCTGGTAATGGCGCTGGCGGAAGCGAACCGCCTCAAGGACAGCCTGCTGGTGTCGGTCTTCGCGGCTGACTCGTTCATCGACCAGGTCGGCGCGGAGATTTCGAAGGTGAAGAGCCTGAGCACCGGCATGGTCGCGCCGCAGGTGAGCGGGGAGACCACCGGAAGCGCCAACGTCGGCGCGTACCGGCAGCAGCTCATCGAGCGGCTCAAGGAGATCACCAACCGCCTCCAGCGCGCCGAGAACCGGCTGGCCGCCAACCACAGGCAGCTCCGCGAGCTGACCAAGGACAACGCGTTCCTGAAGGAGCAGCTGGCGGGCTATGAACAGACGATCGCCAACTTCTCGGCCAAGATCAGCACCCAGCAGGCGCAGATCGACTCGATGGCCGCCGCGATCGGGCTGCTGGAGAGCGAGCGGAACCAGCTGGCGGCGGAGAAAGCCGTCCTCACCGACACCGTGGCCGCGTTGATCACGCGGGAGAACGCGGCGTACTACATCATCGGCACCAAGGACGACCTCAAGAACCGCGGGCTGATCGTCCAGGAAGGCAAGAAGTTCCTGTTCCTCGGCAAGAAGAGCTGGCAGTCGGCCCGCAACATCGACCCGTCGGGGATGGAGCGCATCGACCTGCGGGAGACGACCACGATCACGCTCCCGAATCCGGACAAGTGGTACCGCATCGTCTCGCGGCAGAACCCGGACTACGTCGAGGCCGACGCGGTCGA
>JBMOPM010000136.1:0-6081 GCA_049323575.1 Gemmatimonadota bacterium
TGGCGGAGAAGCTCGCCGCCGAGGTCATCGCCGCCTCCAAGGGCGAGGGCAACGCGGTGAAGAAGAAGGAAGACACGCACCGGATGGCCGAGGCCAACAAGGCGTTCGCGCACTACCGCTGGTAGGTCGAGGCCGGGCAGGGTCCGGCTGGCGCGGGGGGAATCGATTCGCGGGGGCGCCTGTCGCCCCCGCTATGCTTTGCGGGGGGGGGCGAGATGGGGCGTCACGGGTGTCGTGGCCCCGATGCAACGGGCCTCTGGCGACAGTTGCGACCGGATGATATGTTGCGGCATCACGACAACGATCCGGCTCGACACCTGGTTCGGCCGGTCGGGTTCATCTTCCGCAAGGTGTTTTGCCGTAATGATTTGACTCGTAGTGCTGTCGCGAGTGCTTGCGGCACATTAGTTGATATATCGCGGGTGTGGCCGGCTGAAGGGCGGATACGCGTATCCCCCGGGTTGGCCCGCTACTCCGGATCCAGAACCAGGACCACCAGAACCACGTCGTTTCCCGACCCGAAGGGAATCGGCCCGAACCGCGGGGGTTGATCGATGCGTTCCGCTTTCAAGAAGGTCCTCCTGGGTATGGCATCGGCGGGTGTGGTCGGGGTGGCCACCCCGGCGCCTGCGGGGGCAATCGTACCGTGTCCGGCGGGCCAGGTCAGCACGGTCATCGTCTGCGGCGGTAACGCGGGCGGTCCGGCCAACGTGTTCCTCACCGTGCTCGGCGGTCATGCCGCGTACTTCCAGGAGATGTACTTCATCGGGACCACGACGAACTATCTGATCACGCCCACCAAGCCCTACGGCTACCAGATCTGGAACGCGGGCAACCCGGTCGCCAACCGGATCAACCTGGGTGCCCTCACGGGCCAGCAGTTCACGTTCGGCGACCAGCTCGTGTTCCTGCTCAAGAACACGGCGGGCACGTTCCTCTCTACGAATGTCAGCAACGTCGGCTATCTCTGGGCCTGGGGCAACAACGTCGCGGTGCCCACGGATATCGGCTACAGCGGCTTCGTGCCCAACACGCCGTTCCCCTATGGCACGACGTACGGGTGGGACGACAGCGGCGCGGGCCCGGACCAGGACAACAACGACTTCGTATTCGCGGTCGAGACGGTCGCGCCGGAGCCGGTGTCGATGACCCTGCTGGCGACCGGCCTGGCCGGCGTCGCCGGGGTGGGGCTCCGTCGGCGGAAGAAAGCGGAGCAGGCCAAGGCCTGATCGGGTCTGACCGGGCAGCGTGAACAGCGGGGACGGGGCTTCGGCTCCGTCCCCGTTGTGCTTCAGGCGACGGCGGCGCCGAAGACGGCAGCGGCGGCAACGGCGGTGGCGTCGCTCCCGCGGTTTCGCGCTGCCCCGTTGACTTCGGCTCATCGTGTGGTCATTTTACGGGGCTTTCCCGTACCGCGTGCCCTTCGTTGTTCGGCGTTCTCAAGGGAAGGGTGGTGCGGTCGGGACCCGGAGCGCGGGCTTCGGGAGACAACGGACGATGTGCCGCCGGCCGGCAGGCGGGCCGCAACGGAACCTCTCGTCCTTCAAACGACAACGCGTGGGGCTCTCCAGGAGAGCCCTCATCCAGGGCGGCAGCGTCCGGGGATGTGCGCGGAGCGATACCACCGTAAGTGGCTGGCGGGAGGCGCCGCCGGCCCGGCACGGGTTCGGTCGCCCCGCTTTTTCGCTGGTAAACGGTTTCGAGGACTATGGCCCGGCAGACACCGCTCGAGTTCTATCGCAACATCGGCATCATGGCCCACATCGATGCCGGGAAGACGACGACGACCGAGCGCATCCTCTATTACACGGGGAAGAACTACAAGATCGGCGAGGTCCATGAGGGCGCGGCCACCATGGACTGGATGGAGCAGGAGCAGGAGCGCGGCATCACGATCACGTCGGCCGCGACGACCTGCTTCTGGCGGCGCCACGGCAGCAACTGGGAGCGGGGTGAGGGTCCGGAGTACCGGATCAACATCATCGACACCCCGGGGCATGTGGACTTCACGGTCGAGGTGGAGCGCTCGCTGCGGGTGCTGGACGGGGCGGTGACGCTGCTCGATTCGGTGGCGGGCGTGGAGCCGCAGACCGAGACGGTCTGGCGTCAGGCCGACCGCTACAACGTCCCGCGGCTCATCTTTGCCAACAAGATGGACCGCGTGGGGGCCGACTTCGACCGCTGCCTGCGGATGATCCGCGACCGGCTGACCAAGAAGGCGTTCCCGATCCAGCTCCCGGTCGGCTCGGGCGAGACGTTCACCGGCCACATCGACGTGCTTCGTCGCGTCGAGGTGATCTTCGACGAGGAGAGCCTCGGCAAGCGCTTCACGGAGATGCCGGTGCCGGACGCGTTCAAGGACGCGGTGGAGCAGGCGCGCCACGAGGTGATCGAGGCCGCGGTCGAGCACGACGAAGCGCTGATGGAGAAGTACCTCGGCGGCGAGGAGCTGTCGCTCGAGGAGATCATGCGGGCGATCCGCACGGCGACCTGCGCCGGCGCGATCGTGCCGGTGCTCTGCGGTGCGTCGTTCAAGAACAAGGGCGTGCAGGCGCTCTTGGACGCGGTGGTCGACTACCTGCCGAGCCCGAAGGACATTCCGCCGGTGAAGGGGCACCTGCCGCTCCACGACGAGACGCAGGTCGAGCGGGTGGCGGGGGACGACGAGCCGTTCGCGGCGCTGGCGTTCAAGATCATGACCGATCCCTACGTGGGCCGGCTCACGTATTTCCGGGTCTACTCGGGGACGCTCAAGGCGGGCAGCTACGTCTACAACAGCACCAAGGACAAGCGCGAGCGCATCGGGCGGCTGCTGCAGATGCACGCGAACAAGCGGGACGAGATCGAGGAGGTGCTGGCGGGAGACATCGCGGCGGCGATCGGCCTCAAGGATACCCGCACGGGCGACACGCTGTGCGACGAGGCGAAGCCGGTCATCCTCGAGGCGATGCGCTTCCCCAACCCCGTGATCGACGTGGCCATCGAGCCCAAGTCGAAGGCGGACCAGGACAAGCTCGCGGTGGCGCTGCAGAAGCTGGCGGAGGAGGATCCGACCTTCCGGGTGCGGACCGATCCCGAGACCGGCCAGACGATCATCGCCGGCATGGGCGAGCTGCACCTCGAGATCCTGGTCGACCGCATGCGGCGGGAGTTCAAGGTCGAGGCGAACGTGGGCCGGCCGCAGGTGGCGTTCCGGGAGACGATCACCAGGCGGGTGGAGAACGTGGAGGCCAAGTTCGTCCGGCAGACGGGCGGCAAGGGTCAGTACGGCCACGTGGTGATCAACCTCGAGCCTACGGCGCCGGGCACCGGGTTCCTGTTCGAGGACCGGATCGTGGGCGGTGTGATCCCGCGGGAGTTCATCAAGCCGATCGAGGCCGGCATCCGCGAGGCCCTCGAGAACGGCGTGCTGGCGGGCTACCCGATGGTGGACGTGAAGGCCACGCTGGTCTTCGGCAGCTACCACGACGTGGACAGCTCCGAGATGGCGTTCAAGATCGCGGGCTCGATGGCGTTCAAGGAGGCGGCCAGGATGGCGGCCCCGATCCTCCTCGAGCCCATCATGGAGGTGGAGGTCATCGCGCCGGCGGACTACCTGGGCGACATCATCGGGGACCTCTCGAGCCGGCGCGGGAAGATCGGCGGCATGACCCAGCGCGGCGACGCCCAGGTGGTGGCGGCGCACGTGCCGCTCGCCGAGATGTTCGGGTACTCGACCGTCCTGCGCAGCATGAGCCAGGGGCGCGCGGTGTACACGATGCAGTTCGACCACTATGAGGAAGTGCCGAAGAGCGTCGCCGAGGGGATCATCTCCAAGGCGAAGGGCTGAGCGGCCGCACGCGGGGCGCGGTGATGGCCGCGCCCGTGATGGATAGCAGCTTCGGCGGAAGGGGCGCAGCCCGCGCCCAGGGCAAACCGATCAACGGACAGGGATCTGGACGATGGCCAAGGCCAAATTCGAGCGTACGAAGCCGCACGTGAACGTCGGCACGATCGGGCACGTGGACCACGGCAAGACGACCACCACCGCGGCGCTGACCAAGGTCTCCGCCGACAAGGGGTGGGGAACCAAGTACGTGCCGTACGACGAGGTGGCGAAGGCGTCGGAGTCACAGGGCCGGCGCGACGCGACGAAGATTCTCACGATCGCGACGTCGCACGTCGAGTACGAGACCGCGAACCGCCACTATGCGCACGTGGACTGCCCGGGGCACGCCGACTACGTGAAGAACATGATCACGGGCGCGGCGCAGATGGACGGCGCGATCCTCGTGGTGTCGGCCGTGGACGGCCCGATGCCGCAGACGCGCGAGCACATCCTCCTGGCCCGCCAGGTGAACGTGCCGTCGATCGTGGTGTTCCTCAACAAGTGCGACCTGGTGGACGATCCGGAGCTGCTGGACCTGGTCGAGCTCGAGGTGCGTGAGCTGCTCAACCAGTACCAGTTCCCGGGCGACGAGACGCCGGTCATCCGCGGCTCGGCCATCAAGGCGATCGAGGGCGACCCGCAGTGGGTGGCGAAGATCGAGGAGCTGTACCATGCCCTCGACACCTACATCCCGGAGCCGGTGCGCGAGACCGACAAGCCGTTCCTGATGCCGGTCGAGGACGTCTTCTCGATCACCGGCCGCGGCACCGTGGCCACGGGCCGTATCGAGCGCGGCCGCATCAAGGTGGGCGAGGAAGTCCAGCTCGTGGGCTTCGGCGCCGAGAAGAAGTCGGTCGTGACGGGCGTCGAGATGTTCCGCAAGCTCCTCGACGAGGGCCAGGCGGGCGACAACGTCGGCCTCCTGCTCCGCGGCGTGGAGAAGACGGAGATCGAGCGCGGCATGGTGCTGGCCAAGCCCGGCTCGGTGACCCCGCACACGCACTTCGAGGCCGAGGTGTACGTGCTCACGAAGGAAGAGGGCGGGCGGCACACGCCGTTCTTCAAGGGGTACCGGCCGCAGTTCTACTTCCGCACGACGGACGTGACGGGGTCGGTGGAGCTGCCTGCGGGCGTCGAGATGGTGATGCCCGGCGACAACATCCAGATGACGATCGAGCTGATCACGCCGATCGCGATGGACGAGGGGCTCCGCTTCGCCATCCGCGAGGGCGGCCGCACGGTCGGCGCCGGCGTGGTGACGAAGATCCTCAAGTAAGACGGGGCCCTGGGGGGTGCCCCGGGGCCGGCCGCGGCCCGGGGGCATCGCCCGGGCCCGCACCACGGCATGCCCTGCGGGGCCTCTGCCAGAGACGAGGAAGCTGAATGGCCCAGAAGATCAGGATCCGCCTCAAGGCGTTCGACCACCAGGTGCTGGATCAGGCCGCGGCCGACATCCTGCGGACCGCTGCCAAGACCGGCGCCCAGGTGTCGGGGCCGATCCCGCTGCCGGTGAAGATCGAGCGCTGGACGGTGCTCCGCAGCCCGCACGTGGACAAGAAGAGCCGGGAGCAGTTCGAGCTCCGGACCCACAAGCGGCTGCTGGACATCAATGATTCGCGCCCGCAGACGATGGACGCGCTGACCAAGCTGGATCTGCCGGCCGGCGTCGACGTCGAGATCAAGGTCGAGTAGCGATGACCACGGGACTCATCGGACGCAAGCTGGGCATGACCCGGGTGTTCACGGAGGACGGCGCGGCCGTGCCCGTGACCATCATCGAGGCCGGCCCGTGCCGCGTGGTGCAGGTGCGCGAGCAGGCGGTGCAGCTCGGCTTCGGCGCCAAGCGGCCGCAGCGGACCACCAAGGCCGAGCTGGGTCATGCCCGGAAGGCCGGTCTGGACGCGGCGCCACAGGTGATCCGGAGCTTTCCGGTGGCGGAGCAGGTGCCCGCGCCGGGGGATACGGTGACGGTGGGCATCTTCGCCCCCGGCGACCTGGTGAAGGTGACGGGCACGTCGAAGGGCCGCGGGTTCCAGGGTGTGGTGCACCGCCATGGCTTTGGCGGCGGGCCGGCCACGCACGGCAACACCCGGCATCGCAAGCCCGGCTCCATCAGCCCGGGCACCGATCCCTCGCGCGTGATCAAGGGCAAGCGGATGCCGGGCCACCAGGGCGCGGTGCGCCACACCGAGCTCGGGCTCAAGGTCGTGCGG
>JBMOPM010000137.1:0-6072 GCA_049323575.1 Gemmatimonadota bacterium
GTGCGGCATGACATCGCCATGACCGGCGAGATCACGCTGCGCGGCCGGGTGCTGCCGATCGGCGGCGTCAAGGAGAAGGTCCTGGGCGCGGTGCGGGCGGGGATCACCCGCATCATCCTGCCCAAGAACAACGAGGCCGACCTCGAAGACCTGCCTAAGGAAGTCCGCGAGAAGATCGAGGTCTTCCTCGTCTCGGAACTCGGCGAAGTGCTCGCGCTCACCCTGCGGGGTGCCGCGTTCAAGGAAGGGCGTCTGCTCTTCGGCGACGAGAAGCCCAGCGACGTGATTCCCCTGGCGCACGGGTTTCACCACTGAGCACCCGGACCGGCGGGACAGCACGTAGTGCCGCAAACGAAACGACCGTCCCGCCGGAGGGTCGTTTCGTCCGTCATCCCCCGGGCTCCACCCGATCCCGCCCGGCCACCTTCGCCCGGTAGAGCGCCTGGTCCGCCGCCCTGGTCAGGCTGGCGGCAGTGGTGCCGTCCTGCGGGTAGACCGCGATCCCGATGCATGCCCGGACGGGGGTCTCGATCCCGCCGGCCAGCCGGGCCGGCGACGCGGCCAGCGCCTCCCGCAGCTTGTCGGCCACGAGCATCGCACCCTCGCGGCCGGTCCGACGGAGGATGAGGCCGAATTCCTCGCCGCCGTACCGGCCGATCAGATCGCTGGCCCGCGCCGTGGCTCGAAACACGTTCGCCACGTGCAGCAGCACCTGGTCGCCAACCAGATGCCCATAGCGGTCGTTGATGCGCTTGAAGTGATCGAGATCGACCATCAGGAAGGCGAATTCCTCCCCGCTGCGCCGGGCGAGTTCCATCGCATACGCCAGCTCCGCCATCAGCGTGCTGTGGTTGATGAGCCCGGTGAGGCCGTCGCGATAGGCCATCTCGCGCACGCGCCGACCGCGTTCCACCCGACTGATCACCACCTGGAGCAGCAACTGCTGGTCCACCGGTTTGATCAGGAAGTCGTCGCCGCCGGACCGCACGGCCTCGACGTGGTTGGCGAGCGTGGGGCGTGCCGTGAGGAACACGATCGGGAGCAGGCCGTATCGCGGATCCTGGCGTACCATGCGTGCGAAGGCGAAGCCGTCCACCTCCGGCAGCGCCACGTCGAGCAGGATCAGGTCGGGAAGGTCCCGCGCGAGCAGGTCGTTGGCCGCCATGGCGGACGGGGCATGAATGACCCGGATGTGGGATTGCTCGAGCCACGTGATGAGGAGATGCGCCTGGGCAGGGTCGTCCTCGACCAGCAGCACGGTGGCGGGAGGCACACCGATCCGCGCGAGGATCCGCGCATAGGCACCGACATCCGTCACCACGTGCTCGCCCGAGAAGACCGCGTCCACGCCGGACCCGAGCGCCCGCAGGCGATCCACGCGGCCCGCCGGCGCCACCAGCACCACGGCGCGGGGTCTCTGGCCGCGGCGCGCGGACCAGTTGACGGCGGCGGCCAGTACATCGTCGCCATCGCCGCAGGGGCCCACGACCACCAGATCCGGTCGCGCCGACGCCGGCCGCTCGGCCGGCTGGTCCAGCCGGTCGGTCGTGCCCACGACGAAACCGGCACCGCGGATCACGGTGACGAGCTGATCCCGGATCGGCCCCGGGTCCGCTACCACCAGCGCATGCCAGGTGAATTCGGCTGGAATCGTGAGGCCCTCGGGGGCGGCCAGCTCGCTCGCATGACGGTTGAACGCCGCGGCGATCGCTTCGACCACGGCGTCGACCCGGTCGGCGTCGGCGGCGGAGGGGTGCTCGAGGCCCGCGAGCCACACCTCGGCCTCGCGGGCGAGCGAGCCGATGTCGTCGAAGCCATACGAGCCGGCCGAACCGGCGAGCTGGTGGAACCGGGACGTGAGCGAGGCCTGTCCGTCGGGCTCACCGGCCCGGAATGCCGCGGCATCCTTGCGGAGCGCGAGGATGCGGGCGGGCGTGTCCGCGAGATACTCGCGCCGAAGTCCGGCGAGGACTGCCTCCAGATCGCCTTCCATCGATCCCACCCTAGTCGAACGAGGCGACGAGATGGCTCGCCGCCGCGACCAGGGCCGGCGCGGAGGTCCAGTAGCCCTGCACGCCGCTCGAGTCGCGCCCGGCGATCACCGCCTTGTCGCCATCGATCACGGAAACCAGCGGGGTGCCCGGCCACGGCTTGGGCCGGACCTCCGTGACGGTCACGAAGTCGAGCTGCACCGGGCCGATGGATCGGAGGGCGAGATCGAGGCCCGCGCCAGCGGCGCGGCGGAGCGCGGGGGCGAGGAGCGGAAAGGCGTCTGCGGGGCCAACGAGCTGCACCGAGCGCTGGGCGCGCGCGATGTCGTGCGAGAGAAGCTGCAACGCGCCCCGGGGCGACGTGATCTCGACCAGAGCCGGCGTGATCGGCGCGCCCTGCCTGGCCAGCGCCTCGCTCAGCCGATCGAGCGCCGAACCCTGCCGCTCGGCGATCCGCGCCAGCAGCGCCTCCGGCGGTTCGGCCCGGTAGCGCCTGGGCGGACCCGGCTCTGACCGCGCGGCGCCCTTGAGCACCAGGCCTTCGAGCGCCGCATACGCGTTCGCCCGCGCGAGGCCGGCCTGGCGCGCGATGGCGTAGCCGGTGCCCCGGCCTGCGCCAAGCAGAACGCCGTAGACCAGACTCTCAGTCGGGGTAAAGCCGAACGGGGTGAGGTCGATGTCGGCCATCTGCGGAGTTTCGCGTACTACGACGGAGAGCGCAAGGAATGCCGCCTTCACCGTCAATCGTACACCAACTCCCATCCCAGCAACTTCGCGATGAGCGCCAGGCGGAAGGTGACGTCCACCTGCCGGCTCTCGGGGGTCTTCGCCTCCGGGCCCAGGGGGTAGTAGTGGTACGTCATCTTGTTGAGGGCCTTGGGCGCGGATCGGAGGTTCTTGGGGTGCCAGACGCCGGTTTCGTCGCAGTCCTTGAGCAACCGGGCCAGCACGCGCGTCGCCACGGGTGCCGTGTGCAGGGCGTTGATCCGCGCCAGCAGCTCGATGTAGTGCAGGGCCAGAGGAATGTCCTTGGCCACGCCCTTGGCATCGGCCTCGATCGGGTCACCGAGGAGAAGGAACTGGGGCTTGACCAGTTTCTTCCCCACCTGGATGACGAACTCCTTCTTGGGTGCGGGCTGGGCCAGGTAGTGCCCCAGCCGCTCGGTGAAGCCGGCCCGTTCGCGCTGCAGGTTGGGCATCGCGGCAATCATGGCCACCGAGTACCAGCTCGGCGGGTGCGCCTCGGGATGGAGGGCAATCGATTTGCCGGCTTTCACGAACGGCTTCTCGGCGAGGGGGCCCCGCAGGAAGGTCGAGACGTCGGTCGCGATCTTGTGGGCCGCGCCCCGAAGCCGGGGATCCTCGACGTAGCCGGCCTCCGCGAGGGCGCAGGCGGCGGCCTCGCGGATCATCGCCCGGGCCCACCCCTCCGCCGCGGGCTCGGTTTTCACCAGCTTCTGGTATTCGAACAGGAGGGCGGGGTTTTCGTCCCGCGAGAGCAGCCGGAACAGCACGCGATCGGCCAGCTTGAACGGCCGGGTGGCGTGCGACACCCCCAACTGGAGCAACCGGCGGTACTGGGGTACCGTGCCCACGTCCTTGATGCCGGCGGCGACCGACGGGGCAAGGCCCAGCATGTTGGCCCCCCACACGCCGGTGTCTTTCTGCTTCTTGATGACGGCCTGCGCGGCCTTGGAGTCGGCCAACGCCGCCTGCATCTGGCCGAGCTCGGCTGTGCCGGGGTAACCGGCGGGAGCGAGCTCGCGCAGGGTGCGGTACCGGATCGACTCGCTCCCGAATTGGACCAGCCAGGCGAGTGGAATCCGGTGCTGATTCGGCAGATCCAGAATGGCTCCCGTGCTAGCCCGAGTGTCGCGACGACGGCATCAGATGGGCAAAAGACGCGCAAAAATAGCCGCAGGCGCTGCGACTGGAAAGCGGCCCGGCGGCGGCAGCGAGCGCGGGCGGGGCCATCGTCCCTACCGCCGGACCCCGCTGAACTCCGTGCCAGGATTCCACTTAGGCATGGCAGGTGTGTTCGCCACGGCCAGCGCCGTCCGGACGATCACGCGGAGCTGCTGGATCGCCCCGTCCATGCTGAACCAGGGCAGGAGTTCGTCGGCCGGCTGATGGTACCGGTTGGTTCCGTATTCGTCGCGCTGCTTCTCCCCCCAGCCGGCCGGCCGGCCCACGAAGTCCGTCCCCGGCTCCACCGACAGCGCCGGCACGCCACCCTTGGCGAAGGGGAAGTGGTCCGACCGGAAGAAGGCCCCCCGGATGAGCGCGCCCTCGTTGACCGAGACCCGCATTCCCTCGGCCGCGGCCGCCTGACGGAAGACCGGACCCAGGCTCGAGAGGTCGGTGCCCAGGGCGGCGATGTCCCGGGTGCGGCCGTAGAGGTTCATCACGTCCATGTTGAGCATCGCGGCGATCCTGGTGAGCGGTACGGTGGGCCGCTCCACGTACGCCTGGGCACCCAGCAGGCCGGATTCCTCGGCGGCGATGCCCATGAAGACGATCGACCGGGCCGGCCTGACTCCGCTCCGCACCAGTGCCTCGGCTGCCGCGAGGACGCCCGCTGTGCCCGACGCGTTGTCCTCGGCGCCGTTGTAGATCGAGTCGCCCTTGACCGGCAGACCGGTGCCCAGGTGATCGTAGTGCCCGCCGATGATGACCGCCTGGTCGGCCAGCGGACCGCGTCCCGGCAGGCGCGCCACGACGTTGGCGGTCTCCGAGCGCCGGATGGTGCTCCTGACCTCTGCCTTCACCGTCACGCCCAGCGGCACGGCCTTGAACCCGCGCCGGTAGGCTGCGGCGGTCAACGCGTTCAGGTCCTTGCCGGCGGCCGCGAACAGGGCCTCGGAGGCCTTCCCGGAGAGCCAGCCGGCCACGACCAGCGAGGTGGCCGGCTTCTCGATCCGCACCTGCGGGCCGGTCCATGAGCCGGCGACGGTGGGCCACCCGTACGTGGCGGTCTCCGTGGTACGCAGCAGCAGGATACCGGCGGCTCCGTGCCGTGCGGCCTCTTCGATCTTGTAGGTCCAGCGGCCGTAATAGGTCAGAATCCTGCCGCGGAAGATGGTCGAGTCGCGCAGGCCGGGGTCGTTGACCATCACCACGACGATCCTGCCTTTCACGTCGGCGCCCGCGTAGTCATCCCACTGGTATTCGGGCGCCACGATCCCGTGGCCGACGAAGACGGCCTCGCCCTCTACGGTGACGGCGGGCTCGTCCCGCATCGACCACAGCACGTAGTCGTCCTTGTAGCTGAGCGGCGCGGCCGAACCCAGCTGGAGCGTCGGGGACGGATCGAGGGCGATGATCGGCACCCGGTGGTAGTACGTGCCGCTGTCGCCCGCGGGCTCAAGGCCTAGCCGCTCGAACTGCGCGGCGATGTACCGGGCGGCCAGGAGCCCGCCGCGACGGCCCGGTGCGCGCCCCTCGAGCAGATCGTCCGAGAGGAACCCGAGATGCGAACGGTAGACGTCGGCGCTCACCGCTCGGGCGGCACGCGTGGCCTCGGTCTGAGCCGCGAGCGGCGCGGCCACGAGGGCAAGGGCGAGGACGGGAACGAGTTTCATCCGTGATCTCGACGGCGTGAAGGTGAATGGGCGCACCGAAAAAGGGCGACCCCGTCGGGCCGCCCCTCTCACTCGGCAGTGAGCTCCGGTCAACTCTTCTTGCGACTGATGGTGTAGACGTACGCGGCGACGGCGTTCACATCCTCATCCGAGATCTTCGACCCGCCGCGCGGCGGCATCGGGATGCCGCTCTTCGACTCTTCCTTGGTCACGCCTTTCTTGATGTACTCCACGATCTCGGGATACGTGCCCTTCGAGTGGATCCAGTCGTGGTCGACGAGTTTCGTCGTGGGCGCGAGGAGGCCCTCGCCGTTCTTGCCGTGGCACGCATAGCAGAGGCCCGCGCCGCTGTAGATCGCCTTCCCCTTCTCGACCACCTCCGGCGTGACGCCGGGGGGAAGCGCCGTGCCGCCGGCCTGCGCGTGCGCCGGCGCCACCAGCACCACGCCGCCGACGGTGAGGAGAAAGCCGAATCGAATGCGGGTAATGTTTACTTTAAA
>JBMOPM010000138.1:0-6050 GCA_049323575.1 Gemmatimonadota bacterium
TCGAGATCGGGCGGTATTCCTCGTTCATGGACGTGCTGGCGAACGGCGCCGGCGCATGGCTCGGCGCGCTGCTCAACGACCGGCTCACCCGCGAGCGCGTGCTCGGCGCGGACGCCGTGGAGCGGCTCGCGCTCGAGCTGCCGCTGATGGGCGTGGTGTACCTGCTCATCCCCCTGCTCTGGCTCGACGGCATCGCTGCGGGAACGGAGCCGCGTGGCCGTCAGGTGCTGACGCTGATGCTGGGCCTCTCCGGCGCCGCGATTCTCGGCACGCTGCAGAGCCGGTACTTCGGGCCCCGGGGCCTCATGTCGCGCGGAGAGGCGGCGCGGATCGCGGGCGGATGGTTCCTGCTGGGGGCGTTGCCCGCGCTGGTCGTGCGGCCGGCAGTGATCGCGCTCTGTACGGCCGTGATCGTCGCGCTGGTGTGGCTGGCCGGCGGCGAGCGGGTGCCGGCGGGCGGCGAACGCCGATTCGAGCGGCTCGCGCTGGCCCGCGCCGCGCCCTGGTTCCTGGGCTATCTCGCGGTGATGGTCACCTGGCCGCCGACCGCGCTGCAGCGGACGTGGCACTGGTCCTGGACCCTCGCCACGAGCCCGCTCCTCGGCGATTCCAGCGTGATGCTCCAGCGCATCGAGTTCCCGGCGGCGATGACGCTCCTGGGCTACGTGATCGCCGAGTCCCGGGGGCGCCGCCAGGAGGAGTGGCGGGCGATCCTGCGCGGCACCGCAGTGCCGGGCGGCATCGCGGTCGTGGTGCTGGAGCTGGTGCGCGGGTTCCGTCCCGTGATGGGAGCCAGCGTCGCCGAAGGCGTACTCGGCTCGATGAGCCTCTGCTACGGGGCCGCGCTGTACTATCTCGGTCGGGCGCGGATCAGGGAGATCGTCCGCCAGGAGAATGCCCGCCGCGCGGCGCGCGGGTGGCCGGCGCCCGACGCAGCCGTCCGCTGATCGGGCACCGGGATCGACGACGGGCTAGTCGGCCAGGGCCGCTACGCCCGCAACGAGCCGGTCCACCTCGTCTGCGGTCGTATAGCACGCGCATCCGGCGCGCACCAACCCCTCGGCTCCGTAGCCCAGCCGTTCCACCGCCGTGGTGGCGTAGAAATCCCCATGCGAGGCGTACACGCCGCGTTCCGCCAGGGCGCGGGCCACCGACCCGGCCGGATGTCCCTCCAGGACGAACGAGACCGTCGCCGTGCGCGGCTCGCCCGGCGGCGGACCAAAGAGGCGCACGCCCGGAATGCGCGAGAGGCCGTCCCACATCCGCCGCAGCAGATCCGCCTCGTGGGCCTGCATGGCGGCATACGCGCTGGCCAGCCGTTCCCGCCGGGTGTTGCCGGCGCCGAGCGAGGCGAGAAAGTCCACCGCCGCCATCGCACCGACGATGCCCTCGTGGTTCTGGGTGCCGGTCTCGAGCCGCTCCGGGGCCGTGTCGGGCGCCGGGGCGAGCTTCGGCGCATCCAGCGACTCGATGAGCGCCACGCGCCCATAAAGGACGCCCACGTGCGGACCGTAGAACTTGTAGGCCGAGCAGGCGAGAAAGTCGCAATCGAGCGCGCGAACATCGGGCAGGACGTGGGGTGCGTAGTGGACGGCATCGACGAAGACGAGCGCGCCGGCGGCATGAGCCAGGTCCGCCGCGCGCCGCACGTCGGTGATCGTGCCGAGCGCGTTGGAGGCCGCGCCAATGGCCAGCAGCCGTGTGCGCGGGCCGATCGCCCGCTCCAGACTGCCCCAGTCCAGTCGGCCCGTGGCCGGATCGAGCGCGGCCACGCGGATCGTGATTCCGCGTTCGCGCTCCAGTGCGCGCCACGGCGCCACGTTCGCATGGTGGTCCAGCTCGGTGATCACGACCTCGTCGCCCCGCCCCCACCTGCGGCCGAGCGCGCGCGCCAGGTGGAACGTGAGCGTCGTCATGTTGGCCCCGAACGCCACTTCGTCGGGCGACGCGTTGAAGAAATCGGCGAAGGCCCGGCGTGCGGCCAGCAGCGCCGCGTCGGTCTCCACGCTCGTGGGGAAGGCCCAGTGCGTGTTGGCGTTGTGGTGCGCCAGGTAGTCGGCGATCGCGGCGATCACCTGCCGCGGCACCTGCGTGCCGCCGGGGCCGTCGAAATAGGCAACGGGCTGGCCGGCGTGCAGCCGGTCGAGGGCGGGAAACTGAGCGCGGACGTCGGACCAGGGCATGGCGTGATCGGTGATAGGTTGAGTGACGGTGTCCAAGGACCTGCAAAGTAGCACCGTGTCAAACAGCCCCGGGGACGACCCGCTCACCGATCACCTCGCACGTCTCACCGCTCGCTCGTTACCCCGAACCTTCGTTTCTCGCTGCGGACGCGCTCGAGGCCGTCGGTGATCGTGACGGTGAGCTCGTAGTCGCCGGGCTCGAGCCGCGTCAGGTCCACGGTGCGGGCCACCGGAGCAATGGGCCCGGGAACCCGATCGATGAACCCGAGGCGGAGGGCCGGCTCGCCGCTCGCTTCGCCGCCCTTGACGCGGGAGATCGCGAGCTCGGTCTGGTATTCCGCGCCCGCCGGCAGGCCGTAGACCTCGTAGAACAACTGCAGCGGCTCGTCGCGGAAGAAACGGCCCGTCGGGTTGAACCAGACGGTGTCGGCATCGGGCCGGCGCCACATCAACGGGACGGACTGCGCGCCAAGGATGACGTCGCTGAGAGCGAGGTCGGCGCCGTCGGTGGCGGGAACGTCCACCGGGATCGACGGCGTGCGGGCGCCCGCGACGATGCCTTCCAGCGGGTCGTTCTCCAGCAGGATCCGCACGAGGAAGTTGCCGGGCGGCACGCGCAGCGCCACGCGGCCCACCATCGACTCGTTCCGGGGCACGGGCGCCGAGGCGCGGAATGTGGTCGTCGTGTCGAAGCGACGGACGGTCTGGCTGTCCGGCGTGGTGACGAGAACCCTCACCCGGAGCGGCAGCAGGAAATCGGCGCCGCGGCGCGTGTACAGCAGTTCCTTGCCGCGGATCGCCCAGGTGACATGGAGCAAGGTGCTGTCGGCCTCGCGACCGGCGGCAAGAACCTCGACCAGAGTTGCAAGCGTCCGCTGATATTCGTGTTCGTAGCTGTCGGTCGAGAGGCCGCTCGCAAGCCAGCGCTTGCCCGCCTCCCGCACCTCGCCCGCCAGTTGCGGGGCGGTGTAGCGATCGGCTGCCAGCAACTGGGCGAACTCGGGTGAGATCCTGCGGCGGCTCAGCAACGCCGTCTGCGCGCCCTGCCAGAGGAAAGTGGGCGGCCGCCCCACCGGGTCGGGCTCGGCTCTGCCGGGCAGCGAGAGCGCCCCGGATGTCTCCAGCGGCGCGGGGTCGAGGCGCAACTGGCCCACTCTGATCGCAAGGTCCGGATTCACGTGCAGCAGATCGAGCGGGCTCTCCACCAGCCGGTAATCCCGCGGGTGGGGACACGGTCCACCCACCAACGTCTGCCCCCGCGCACCGAGGGTGGCGCAGGCGCGGAAGGTGAAGATCAGATCGCCCTCGGGCCGCACGTATCGCCACGTGGTGTTGGGCAGCATGTTCGTGCTCGAGCTGCCGACCAGCGAGGGACCATCGGATTCGTAGCCGGCCACCATGCTCGGCGGCCCGTGACGCACGTAGATCACGCCGCGGTCATCGAACTCCGTGGCGCCGGTGCGCACGTTGTCCCATGGCTTGTATTGGCGCGGACCCGGTGGCAGCGGGAAGTGCTCCCTGGCGTACGCGATCCGCCGGTAGTGCTCCATCAGCCGCTCGCCCTGGTCCCGGAGCGCCTGGTCGTCCCGCCGGGACCAGAACGCCCGGAGCCAGGCCACGCGCTCTGCTCCGCGAAGCGCCAGGAATTGGTCGCGCTCGCCCGGGCTCAGGATGTAGGAGAGGTCCTTGAGGTACTCGGCCACCGTGGCGGGGTCGTCGGAGACCGCGCCGGTGTAGTATGCCGCGATGCCGGAGGTGCTGCCACCCGCAAGGAGCCCGCGGGCACGGCGCAGCAGCTCGAGGCCGGAGTCGGCGGGCGCGCTGTTCGCGACGGGAGCCTGCGCCTCCGCCAGTCGGAAGGCCGGCGACGGCGTCGAGACCAGCGCGATGAGCACCAGCGGAAGCGGGACGATGCGCATGGATGCGCGCGCCCGGGCCCCGGCAGGGGAGCCTGGCGCCTCGATCGAGGATGTCTTCCCCTCACCAGCGGTCGCGATCGAACGGACCGATCGCCACCTCGCATGCCGAACGCAGCGCCCGGATGAAGCCGGTGATGTGGTCCGGCGCCGGAGGTGGTGCAGCGAGGAATGGATCCATGACGGTGGAACGGAGGACGACGAGCCCCGCCGAACCACCGGCGCGCCACTCTTCTACCGTACCAACGCCGATGCGTTCCAGCAAGGGATCGACCGCCCCATCGTACATCGGGCTGCAGAGGTGGGTGCGGGTGATGATGTACTCCGGAGCGCCGCCCGGCCGGCCCAGGCTCAGCTCACGGTAGATGGCCTCGTTGAACGCGTTGAGCGACGCCAGATCCTCGAGCGCCGGATGCGCGAGCAGGAAGCAGAGGATGTTGAGGTCCGGCGGAGGCAGTTGCACCACACGGAAGGGGCTGAAGTCGGCCCGGGCCATGGCGTCGTACAGCATGCGCGCTCCGGCCACGGTGCGCCCGATCAGGTAGCCGTAGCCGCGCTCGTCGAGCGGCAGCACCTTGTGACTCAGCCACACCGAGGCCGCCGCCGCACCCGGCTTCGACCCCTCGAAGATGTAGCGGCCCAGCATCGCCTCGTCCGGCGGAAGATTGCGGCCCTGGGCGGGCAGCAGATACGGCGGGTCCACCGACACGAGATCCCGGGCGCGGCGGTCCTTGAGGACGATGGCCCCGGCGGGATACGGCACGTAGCCCATCTTGTGCGGGTCGATCGTCACCGAGTCGGCCTCGGCGAGGGCGCGCATCGCGCCGAGCCAGGATTCGTCCAGCCACGGCCCGCCCACGGCCTGCGCGATCTCCGCCGCGGTGCGACGGCTGCCGTCGGCCCGCCACGTGATCGCCGCCGCATAGCCGCCGTAGCACGCATCGGAGTGGAGGTGAAAGGTGACGCCCAGCTCTCGCTCCGCCCGCTCGCGCACGGCCACGATCTGATCCAGCCGATCCACGGCGCCTTCCTCCGTCGTCCCGCACACGCTGATGCACGCGAGGATCGGTGTACGGCTCGCGGCCAGCGCGCGAACCCGCTGCCACAGCGCCTCCGGGTCGAGCCGGAACGCGCGGTCCATCGGCACCTGCACCAGCTGGTTGGATCCGATGCCGAGGGCGCGGACGATCTTGTCCCACGAATAGTGGGCCGCGGAGGCCACGAGCACGACGCTCGCCGGCAGCGCATCGCCGTAGACCCGCTCGAGATAGCTGGAGTAGCCCTGGTAGCCGCGGGTGGCGAGGGAATGTTCGCTGAGCGCGCGATAGACGTCGGCCGCCGGCGCACTGCGGTGCAGCTCGTCCCACAGGTCGAGCGCGTGCCGCCCGCGGATGTTCAGCAGTTCCCAGAGCTCCGCGTCCGCCAGGCGCACCCGCGTGCCGTCAAGCCGCGCCACCGAGAGATCGAGCCCCAGTTCACGGGCGGCGCCCGCCGCGGCGACGGGGAGGTAAAGGATGTTCCGCGCCAGCCACAGAGCCTCGAAGTTCGCCACCGTGCCGCCTGAGGTCAGATGCCCCCAGGCTTGCGCGGGGTCATACCCGATCATCCGGGCCAGTTCCGCCGCGGCCTCCAGCTCGAGCCGCGTGGTGACCGGGGCCGCGTCCACGGTGACGTTGTTCGGGTTGTAGAGCATGGTCGCGAAATACCCGATCTGCGCCGCGATCGTCGGCTCGTAGACCATGTGGCCCTTGTAGCGCCCGCTGAAGAACGGCACGTCCTGCTTGAGCCGCGCCAGCAGACCGAGCAGCTCCTGCGTCAGCGTCGCGACGGCCTCCTCGTAGCCGGCCTGGCGCTTGTCGGCCTCCCGGATGGTGAAGCCATCCTCCGGCCGGTAGTTCCGGCGCCAGAAGACGTGATCGCGGAGCGCCTCCGTCACGAGCCGCTCGAACAG
>JBMOPM010000139.1:0-5896 GCA_049323575.1 Gemmatimonadota bacterium
GAGGCGGGCCAGCGGCCCGCCCACGGCCGAGTTGCGGCCGAGAAAGAGGAGCAGCGCGATGCCCGCCACCGGGTGCGGGATCACCACCGGCAGCTCGAGCACGCCCTGGATGAGCTGGCGCCCGGGGAACCGATGGCGCGCGAGCGTGTAGGCCAGCGGGATGCCGAGCGTGGCACCCACCAGGGTCGCGATGGTGGCCGTCATGACCGTGAGCCCGATCGACGCGCGCAGCTCCGCGTCGCCGAGCGCACTGGCCACGTCCGCCGGCGACGCGTGCACCAGCAGCCGGAGCAGCGGGCCCACGATGAAGAGCACGAGCACCGCGCCAAGCAGCGCGACGCCGAGGCGAGGAGAGGCGGGACGGACCATCGGTGGGCAGTAGCGTACCTCGGCGCCAGGTGGCGGGCAAGGTGGTTGGCGATGACCACCTTGCCCGCTCTCCGCCTCCGCCCCAACTTCCCCCGTCAATTCTCACATGAGGCAAACCATGAGCATCGGCGCGGTCATGCAGGACGCGATGAACCAGCAGGTCAAGCACGAGTTCTTCTCCGCCTACACGTATCTCTCCATGGCGGCCTACCTGGAGTCGATCCACCTGCCGGGCTCCGCCCACTGGATGCGGGTGCAGGCCCGGGAAGAGGTGAAGCACGCAATGAAGTTCTTCGAGCACATCATCGATCGCGGCGGACGGGTGCAGCTCCAGCCGATCGACGGCCCCCATGTGGACTTTGCCTCACCGCTCGATGTCTTCAGCAAGGCGCTGGAGCATGAGCGCTTCATCACGGGACGCATCAACGCGCTCTATGCCGTGGCGCAGCAGGAGCAGGACTTCGCGGCGGAAGGGCTGCTCGACTGGTTCGTGAAGGAGCAGGTGGAGGAGGAGAAGACGGTGGGCCAGGTGGTGGAGGACTTCAGGATGGTGGGCGACAACCGCTCCGCCCTCCTGCTCCTCGACCGTGAGCTCGGTGCCCGCAGCGCTGAATCCGATGACGAAGGAGACGAAGCCTGAGCACCGCCTTCCTCGGCCTCGGCGCCATCGGCGCGCCGATGGCGCGCCACCTCGCCCGGCGCGGCGGGCTCGTGGTGTGGAACCGCACCGCGGCCAGAGCGGAGGCGTTTGCGGCCGCCAGCGGCGCCAAGGCCGCCGGCACGCCCCGCGAAGCGGCGACCGGTGCCACCGCAGTGCTGACCTGCCTGCCCACCTCTGCCGAAGTCGAGGCGCTGCTGGACGGCCCCGATGGGTTGCTGGCCGGGCTCGGGTCCGGCGCGATCCTCATCGACTGCACCTCGGGTGATCCCGCCACCTCCCGCCGGATCGCCGAGCGGCTGGCCGAGCGGGGCATCGACTTCGTGGACGCACCGGTGAGCGGAGGGACCAACGGCGCCGAGGCCGGTACCCTCACCGTGATGGTGGGCGGCACCGACGCCGCGTTCGCGCGGGCCCGGCCGTATCTCGAGGCGTTCGGCAAGCGGATCGAGCACATGGGGCCGGTGGGGTCCGGCCACGCGATGAAGGCCATCAACAACGCGCTCCTCGCGGCCAACATCGTGGCGCTGGGCGAGGCGATGACCGCGCTGGTCAAGGCGGGCGTACCGGCGCGAAAGGCCTTCGACGTGCTCAACGCCTCCAGCGGTCGCTCGTTCGTCAGCGAGAACCTGGTGCCGGAGCGCGTGCTCACCCGGCTGTGGCCCAACACCTTCCGGCTGGCGCTCCTGGACAAGGATGTGGGCATCGCGCTCGGTGTGCTGGAGGAGGCCGGCGTGGAGGGTCCCGTACTGCGCGCGGTGAAGGACCGGATGGCCGCGGCGCGCAGGGCCCTGGGCGAGGAGGCCGACTATCTCGAGGCCATCAAGCTCCACGAGCGCCAGGCCGGCGTCGAGCTCAGGGCATGACCCAGCCGATCGTCCGGCGGGCCACCGCCGATGATGCAGAGACGCTGCTGGCCCTCATCGACGCGCTCGCGGACTACGAGCGGCTGGCCCGACCCACAGCCGACGCGCGCGAACGCCTGATTCGCGACGGCTTCGGCCCCGAGCCGCGCTTCCGCGCCCTCCTCGGCCTTGTGGACGGCCGCGCCGCCGGATACGCGGTCTGCTACCACACGTATTCGACGTTCCTCGCCCGACCCACGATGTTCCTGGAGGATCTCTTCGTCCTTCCCGACTACCGCGGCCGCTCCGTGGGCTCGGCGCTGTTCCGCGCCGTGGCGCGGCAGGCGCTGGAGGATGGCTGCGGGCGGATGGAGTGGATGGTCCTCACCTGGAACCGGCTGGCCATGGACTTCTACGACCGGGCGGGCGCCAGTCCCCTCAGCGACTGGCAGCCGTACCGGTTGGAGGGTCCGGCGCTCGAGGCAGCCGGCAGCCGCAGTTGACTGACTTCCGTTCCCTCCCCGGCGCTCCCGTCCTCGTGCTCGTCGCGATGCAGGACATCGTCAACATCGCGAGCGCGGTCCGGATCGCCAAGAACTTCGGCATCGACCGCATCCGGCTGGTCAACCCGGAGGTGTTCGATCCCTATCGCATCGAGGGGATCGCCCACAACACGGCGGACCTGATCGAACGGATCGAGATCCTCGACTCGCTCGACGCCGCGCTGGCCGATTGCACCGCCGCCTACGTGCTCACCGGCCGTGAACGGTCCGCCAAGCGGGCGATCCAGCGTCCGCGGCAGGCTGCCCTGGAGATGGTGGCGCGAGCGGGGGAGGGATCGGTGGCCCTGGTGGCGGGGCGGGAGGACAGTGGCCTCACCAACGCGGAGCTGGACCGCTGCGACGTGCTGGTCACGATCCCGGCCCATCCGGAGTACAACTCGCTCAACGTCTCCCAGGCCATCGCGATCATGTGCTACGAGCTGTGGCTCGCCCGCGGGGGAAGTGCCCAGCCGTTCAAGGCGCCGCGCCGGGAGGCGCCGCCGGCAGAGATGGGCCAGCTCGAGCTGTTGTTCACGGATTGGGCGCGGGCGCTCGACGCCATCGACTTCTTCAAGACCCGCCAGCCGGAAAACGTGATGCGGTCGTTCCGGGAGATCGTCTTCCGGGCGCGGCTGGACGACCGGGAGGCCAGGCTGCTCCGGGCCATGGGGATCGAGGTGGTCAAGTTCCTGGCGCGGCGCGGCGACGGGGCGGCGGGATCAGTCCCGACGCCACCCCCGGGTCCGACCCGGTCCCCCGGTAGGTAGAAGTGCGGGGACCGGCTTGATGAATGTCGACTGCTGGGTATCTTACCGCGCCGGTTGCGCGGGCAGGTATCCGTGTGTCTTGCAATCTCGTGAATAAATTCACAAACTTGGGCGTCACTCAACTCAGATCCTGGTCTCTGGATGATGCGTAAGCTTGGAATCGCTCTCGGTGCGGTGGCAGTCTTGGGGCTTGGCGGGCTTGCGCTCCGGGGTGAGCCGTCCGGCGCTCAGCAGCAGACGGCGTCCGGTGCCTCCTCCGCTCCCTCCAAGGCCTATGAGTTGAGTGCCGCGGATTCGGCGTCGCTCGCGGGGCCGAAGCAGCCGATCTTCTTCCGCCACGACATCCACGCCGGTCAGCTCAAGATGCAGTGTCAGTACTGCCACTACTCGGTGGCGGCGTCGTCGGAGCCGGGCATCCCGTCGATGCAGACCTGCATGGGCTGCCACCTGGTGGTGGGCGGGCAGTCCGAGGGCAACAAGGCGGAGATCAAGAAGCTCCGGCAGGCCTGGGCGGACAAGAAGCCGGTGGAGTGGGTGCGCATCCACGTGCTGGCGAAGCACGCCCATTTCCCCCACCAGCGGCACATCAAGGCGCTCGGGCCGAATGCCTGCCAGACCTGCCACGGGGATGTCGCCCGCATGCCGCAGGTCTTCAAGGTGAACAACGTGAACAACATGGGCTTCTGCATTTCGTGCCACGTCGAGCGCAAGGTCGTGCGCGACTGCACGGTGTGCCATTACTAGTTGCGAGTCACTAGTCGCAAGTCACGAGTCGAGAGAACCGATTGATGGCGAATGAGACGGCTGACGTGGCGGCCCCTGAGGACCCGTCCGCGAGTCGCGATGCGCGGCTCGCGACTCCGATCGATCGCCGTCGCTTCCTCACCGTGCTCGGGGTCACGGGCGGTGGGGCCGCGGCGTTGTCGGGTTGTTCGACGGAGAAGATCGAGAAGCTGATCCCGTATCTGGTCCAGTCGGAGGACCAGGTTCCCGGCATCCCGACCTACTACGCGAGCACCTGCACCGAGTGCGCGACCGGCTGTGGCCTGCACGTCAAGACGCGCGAGGGCCGGGCGATCAAGCTCGAGGGCAACCCCGAGCATCCGATCAATGCCGGCACGCTCTGCGCCCGCGGCCAGGCCGGGCTCCAGGGGCTGTACAACCCCGGCCGGGTGAAGGGCCCGATGAAGAAGACGGGCTCCGGCTTCCAGGACATCACCTGGGACGAGGCGATCAAGCTCCTCGCGGAGAAGGTCGGGTCGACCCAGGGCAAGGTGGCCGTGATCTCCGGCGCCGGCGCCGGGACCTTCCACGATCTCCTCGCCGACTGGACCCGCGCCCTGGGCGGGCGGCTCGTGCGCTACGAGCCGTTCGACCACGAGCCGCTCCGGGCCGCCAACCAGCAGGTCTTCGGCCGGGACGAGCTGCCGGCCCACGACTTCGCGGCGGCGAAGTACATCGTCTCCTTCGGCGCCGATTTCCTCGAGACCTGGCTCAGCCCCATCGAAAACCAGCGCGGATTCGCCGAATCGCACGGGTACCACGACGGCGAGATGGCGAAGTTCGTGTCGTTTGCCCCGCGGATGTCGATGACGGGGCTCAACGCCGACCAGCACTGGATCATCGCGCCGGGCAGCGAGGCGGTCATCGCGCTGGCGATGGCGAACGTGATCTTGAGCGAACGGGCCGGGGTTCCGTCCGACGCGCTGAGGCTCAAGGACGCGCTGGCCAGGTACACGCCACAGATGGCCTCGCAGGAATCGGGGGTGCCGGCCGAGGCCATCCAGGCCGTGGCGCGGGAGTTCGCCTCGGCGAAGCCTTCGCTCGCGGTGGCCGGCGGCATCGGCAGCCAGCACCGGGGCGCCATCGAGGTATGCGCCGCGGTCAACATCCTGAACTACGTGGCGGGCAACGTCGGCCAGACGGTGAAGTTCGGCGCGGCCCTCTCCGCCGGGGATGGCTATGGCGCGATCGAGGCGCTGGGGCAGGCGATCGACGCCGGTCAGGTGCAGGTCCTGCTCGTGCACGAGGCCAACCCGGCTTACACGTTGCCGAAGAAGGCGCAGTTCGTCGAGCGGCTCAAGAAGGTGCCGTTCAAGGTCTCGACCTCGCTCTACTTCGACGAGACCGCGGCCCAGTGTGACCTGCTTCTGCCCAACCATCACGCGCTCGAGCGCTGGGACGACCTGCGCCCGCGCGCCGGCGTGACGGGCCTGATGCAGCCGGTGATGGAGCCGGTCTTCAAGACCATGCACACCGGCGATGTGCTGCTCAAGGTCGCCAAGGCGGTGCCGGCGCTCGCCAGCCGCTACCCGGCCGCCACCTACGAGGTGCACCTCAAGGCGCGCTGGGCGGAGCTGGCCAGGACCCGCGGCGCCGCCGACGCCGAGACGTTCTGGCGCGAGGCGCTCCAGCGGGGCGGCCTCTATGATCCGGCCCCCGCGGCGGCACCGGTCCGGCTGGCGTCGACCACGGTGTCGTACACCAGGCCCGCGTTCGACGGGCAGGGTGAGTTCTTCTTCTCGGCCTACCCGACGTCGCTGCTCTACGACGGCCGCGGCGCCAACCGGCCGTGGCTGCTGGAGAACCCGGACCCCGTCACCAAGATCACCTGGCAGTCGTGGGTGGAGGTGCATCCCGAGACGGCCAGGGAACTCGACGTCCGCGAAGGTGAGATTCTCCGGCTCACCTCGCCGCACGGCTCGATCGAGGCGC
>JBMOPM010000140.1:0-5894 GCA_049323575.1 Gemmatimonadota bacterium
ATTCCGCGCCCGGTATACTCCCGGCTCCGGCTCCTGGAGCAGGACGTCGTAGCCGGAGGCCTCCTCTGCCAGCCAGCGCCGGAACTCCTCGCTCGAACCGTTGTCGACCACGATAACCTGCACGTCGAGCCCCGCCGGCGCGGCCTCCCGGATTGACGCCAGGCAGGCGGCGACGCGCGGGTCGTCCTTCACCGGTACGACCACGGAGACCCGTCGCGGCGTCACACGCGCATGCCCCCTGCCGGGCGCTCCACCGCCTCAAGAATGGCTGCATGCCGCTGCACGGCTGCCCGGCCGGCGAGGAGGTCATCGCTTTCGGCCGTCCCGCGAAGCTGCGCTGCCCACGCCCGCAACACGCGGGCCGCACCGTCGATGTCTTCCCGCCGACGGAATCGCCCCGGGACCGGCAGCCGTGGAGGCCGCCGCACGAGCACGCGCCCGTCACCCCGCAGCTCCTCCCGGTACCGCTGCCCATAGGCCACCCGCCAGCCGAAGGTCCGTCCGTCGGCCAGCTCGAACACCCCCTCCAGCCGGTCCTTGTCGCCGCGAACGTCCCGTACGTCACGAATCTCGGACCCGGTCAGCCATTCTGCGAGGTCGATGGCGTGCGGCAGCAGGTCATGCACGAGCCGCGGCTGGTCGACCGCACCCCAGCCTGCGGGGTCCGTCTCGAGCACGAACGACCACGTCGGCGCCGTGGCACCTTTCGCGCGGCGGTAGCCCTCCCAGCCCCGCCGCGTGTATGCCGCGGCGAACTGTCCGCCCTCCGGCCACCGGTCAACCTCCCCTGCCGCAAGCGCCGCCGGCTTTTCGGTCAGCACGGCGAGCCCGGCCGCGAGCCCTGCCTCGACCTGTGTCGCATGGGCTGAAGGGGGGCTCAGCACCAGCAGTCCGTCAAGCGGCGCAGCGGCCAGCATCGCCTCCACCGATGGCCAGCGGCGCACCCCCGGCAGAGCGACAGGCCGCGGGTCGGCCAGGGCCGCAACCTCTAGCCCCCGGACCCGCGCGAGCGCCGGGCCGTACAGCCGTTCGAACGCCCGCCCGGCCCCCGCAAGCCCGATTCGGAGGGGACGCAGCCCGGCGACTTCCATCTCAAACCACCGGCGCGAAGGCCCGCCCTTCGAACCCACCCGGGGGCGCCAGCCCGAGCAGTGCGTACGACGTCGGGGCGAAGTCGCGGGCGTCGACCTCGCCCGCGGGCTGCAGCGGCACCCCGGCCGCCGGGCGGATGAAGCAGAACCCCCGCCCGGTGTGGATGCCGTTCCGCCGCTCCTGCATCGGGTTCACGATGCGTCGGCCTGCCGGGTCTGTTGCTTCCAGCACACGGGCAAGCTCCCGGTTGCTGACGAGCAGCCCGTCGGGAAGGTAATCCGCCCGCGGTCCCGGGAACCGTTCGGCAATCCGCAGCAGCCCGCTGAAGACCGGCAGGCCCTCCGGGCTCCGGAACGGCAGCGCGGCCTCCTCCAGCCGTGTCAGCCATGCATCTGCGTCCTCCCGGTTCACGACCCCTGCCGCCTCGCGGCCGGCGATGCTGACCCGGGCTGCGAAGTCGCCATCGTGGCCGACCGGAAAGACAGGGTCGGCGCCCGGGTGCGCGCCGCGGCCGTCGAGTGCGCCCTGCCGTGCCGCCCGGATGCCTGGCGGCAGCCGCTCCCAGACGAACCGGTGGACCGGGTCGGGCACCAGGTCGCGCACACGCCGGAGCAGGTCCGGCCTCGCCAACGCCGAAGCCAGGTCACGCCCCAGCGCAATCGCCAGCACCTGTCGCCCCAGCACGCTGTAGTCGACCTGGTGCTGCATGCCGTGCAGCGCGAAAAGCGCCACGGTCGTCCCCTCCCCCGCGGCGGCCAGCACGCGCGGCCATGCTTCGTCCAGCGGCTGCAAGACCTCCGCGATGAGGTCGAGGTTGGTTTTTCCCGCGACGACCTCCCGTTCCTCCGCGAGGTAGTGCCCCGCTTTGTGCGTTTCGCCGAACAGGACCACCACCAGGTCACACTGCCGATCCCCCGCCAGCTGCTCCAGCAGCCGGGCCCGCATCGCGACACCCTTCGAAAGTTTCTCGGCCATCCTGAGCAGGTCGCGCGGCGAGTGCGGCTCCACCGTGTCGAGGGAGAGAGGATGCGCGCCCCAGGCACGTCGGAGCTGCGGCAGCGCGTCGTCCGGCCAGCTCTCCGGGGCGACCTCGTCGTGGGTACCCCAACCGGAGATCTGCTGGACAAGCGGGTGCCGGGCCAGCGGCGCATACGGGACGTCAACCACTGCGACCCGTTTCCCCGCCTCCGCCAGTCCCTGCCAGAATGGCTGATAGTCAAACGCCGGATGGGAGCTCCGGACGAATCGCATCTCCTCCGGCAGCCACTGCAGCCACCAGTACCGCCCGTGGTGCCCCGGCCCCATGGCCGACGCAAAGGTGGGCCAGATCGCTCCGTGGAGGATGTCCCCGCTCGAGCGCACCGGCAGCTCGAGGGCGCCCGAGCAAAACGCCGCCAGGTTCGGCAGGCGGCCCTCCGCGATGAGGCGCCTGAGCCACGCGACCTCCATCGCGTCTAATGCGACGAGCAGCAGCCTTCGCCTCGACACAGGGGCTCCTTGCGGCAGCAGCCCTGCCGCAGCCCGAGCCTACACCGCCAGCGGGTTCTCCGCGATCGCCACCAGGTGCGGGCTCACCTGCGGCAGCCGGTCAATCCCCACCTCGTCGAGCACGCCGATGTAGTCGTGCAGCTGCTTCTCCCGCAGCTTCCCGAGCCGCTCGATGCCCGCCTGGATTCGCTCCATGTCCCCCGCAAACAGCAGCGCCAGCGCCTCCCGCTCCGCATGGCTGTAGCGCAGCTCGATGCTCAGCGCCGCCTCGGCCCGGCCGAGCCAGAACCGCACGTTCTCCCGCCCGCGCGGGTGGTGCTGGATGTACCACAGCAGATGCCGCTTGCCGTACTCCAGGTGCCGCCGCGAATCCCGCGCCAGCAGCGAGAACAGCTTCCGCTCCACCTCTGTCTTCGCGAAGTCGCCGTACGCCTCGAACAGCGTCAGCTCGTACGACTTGTAGGCCACATCCACCGCCGTGATCATCTCGGTGAACTTCAGCGCCCCGTACCACGCCCGGTAGAGCGCCCCCAGCGGCGCCTGCCCGAGCCCGCCGCCGTTCGCCAGCGCCCGCTTCCGGAGCGCCTCCACCTTGTGCCCGGCGTCGTAAATCTGCGTCCCGAGGAACAGCTTCACGTCGTGGAAGCCGTAGCTGATCGGCTCCAGCCACTTCGCGAGGATCTTCTGCTCCACCAGCCCGTGCCCGCTGTAGAGCGTGGCCAGCTGGCACACCGCCTTCTCGATCTCGGCCGGCAGCTCCGCCAGCCCTTCGTTCCAGTCCAGCTCCGTCGCCGGCGCCCACCGGTCGCGGATCGCGTCCTCGTACAGCTCGTCGACGCCCTCCGCCCAGACCTCGACCTTGTCGTAGATGTAGTAGCTCCCGGGCGCGTAGTTGTCCGGCGATGGGTGCGCGCCCCGCGGCGTGTCGTTCTCGTACGGCCAGTGGTCCGGCACCTGCCCGTACGTCCCGATATTGATGTCCTTCAGCAGCAGCCCGCGCTCGCTCGGCTTCGCCCGCACGCCGCGCTCCGAACGGGTCCGGATGAAGTTGAACGTCAGGTTCGGCACCCGCTCCGGGTCCCGATCGACCAGGTCGAGGAACCCGCGCACCCGCTCCTCGGGAATGCGCATCATGGCGATGTTCGCCACCGTCACGTCCTTCAGCGGCGACGCCTCGATGCGGGCGATCGTCTCTTCGCTCCAGCCCAGTTCGCGGGCGCGGGTCTTCGTCGCGGTGCTCAGCTGCATCGTTCCATCCTTCCGGGTGCTGCGTGGTTCAGCGGTGCGGTCCGGGAGCCGCCCGTCAGTTGACCGGGTCGAGGAATTCGCGCAGGCCCGGCGCCATCCGTTCGCGCCGGTCGCCCAGCCCAATCACTTCGAGCCGGTGCATGTACTCGTTCACCTGCCGCTTCCGCATCAGCAGGAGCTTGGCGAACCCCTCGTCGATGTGTTCGATGCCCCCGCCGGCAAGGATCGCCAGCGCTTCGCCGGTCGTCGGGTTCGTCGTCAGGCTCGCCTGCTGGCTCTGCGCCAGGGCCCCCTCCTGGATGTCCAGGTAGTGGTGCATCTCTTCCTTCCGCCACGGTTCGGTGTCCATCACGTACTTCATGTGCGTGACCCCGAACGCCAGGTGGCGGCTCTCGTCCTGCGCCGCAAGCCGGAAAATCTTCTTCTCCGCCTCGTTCTGCGCAATCAGCTCGCCCATCCGGAACAGCGTCTGGACGAACCCCTCGCCCACCAGGTGCAGCAGCGCTGTCATCTCGGTGAAGTCATCCACCGAGAGCAGGTTGATCGCGCCGAACCCGGCATCTACCATCCCGCCGCCGTTCACCAGCGCACGCTTCCGGAACACATCGAGGTGCCGGCTCTCATCCATAATCTGCGTGCCTAGGAAGAGCTGCGACTCGAAGTGGTCCGGGTGCACCTGCTCCATGAACCGCCCCGGCAGGTCGCCCGCGATGAACTCCACCTGCGTCAGGAACGTGCACAGCGTGCACATCGCCCATTCGAGGTCATCCGGCAGCGGCTGAATCGTCTCCCACGGGATATCCACCGCGCTCGACCACTGCCGCTGGTTCGCCTCTTCGTAGAGCAGCATCGCGCTTTCCGACCAGACGTCCGCCTTCGAACGGTACTGGCGCGCGTGCCGCGGCGACCGCGGGTCGGCGACGGCGCCCCGCGGCTTGAAGACCGGCGCCCCCGCTTCGTCGAGGTCGACGACCCCGTACCGCGTGAGCGTGTTGATCTGCTCGAGCGTGAGCCCCCGGCGGCTCGCCTGGAGCCGCGCGCCGGTCTCGGTGTCGAGGTTCAGCCAGTCGAAGTTCAGCCCAGGAACGTCCACAAATGCAGGCGACGTCATCGGGGCACCTCCAGCACTCTTGATTGGCGCAGTATATCGCACGGATAGATCGTTCGCTGCAAGCGAAATCTTCCCCGGCCCCCGCCCCGGCGCCCCCGTCTTGGCAGCCGCAGCCGTTCTGCTATCCTTACGTTCGATGCGCCATTCCGACGCACTGCTTCGCGAGGTCGTGAACGCCCCGGACTCACCGGGGCGCGTCCTTTAGCGCCGCGCCGGCGGACCGCGGCCCCCTGGGCGACTCGCACGGCCGGCAGCCCGGCCTTCGCCCTCCCCTCTGGCCCTCCCTCACCGCTCCGTCGAAACTCTTCATAAGAATTTCGTACGAATCATCCCGGCGCCGGCTGCCCCGGCCGCCCGGCCAACCATCCCCGCAGGAGTACCGTCCCAATGCCCGAAAAGATCTACATCTTCGATACCACCCTCCGTGACGGCGAACAGTCCGCAGGCGTCGCCTTCACGCCCGGCGAAAAGCTCGAAATCGCCCGTCAGCTCGAAAAGCTCGGCGTCGACATCATTGAAGCCGGCTTCCCCTGCTCCACGCCCGGCGACCTCGAAGCCGTCCGCACCATCGCCCGCGAGGTCCGCACGCCGACCATCTGCGCCCTCGCCCGCGCCGTCCCGGCCGACATCGACACCGCCTGGGAGGCCGTCAAAGAAGCCTCCGAGCCCCGCATCCACGTCTTTATCAACTCCAGCGACATCCAAATGGCCCACCAGCTCCGCAAGGACCGCGAGCAGGTGCTCATCCAGGCCGAGGAGATGGTGAAGCACGCCGCCCGCTACACCAGCAACGTCGAATTCAGCCCGATGGACGCCACCCGGGCCGACCCCCACTTCATCTTCGAAATCGTCCGCCGCTGCATCGATGCCGGCGCCACCACCATCAACATCCCCGACTCCGTCGGCTACGCCATCCCCGAAGAGCTCGGCGCCTTCTTCCGCGCACTCTTCGAAA
>JBMOPM010000141.1:0-5871 GCA_049323575.1 Gemmatimonadota bacterium
CGAGAAGAGCGCGCTCGAGGCGGTGATCACGGCCCGGGCGCGGGCGATGTCTGCGCACGGGGTGCAGGCGACGGCGAAGGCGGAAGGCGAGCTCACGCAGGCGCTCGGACGGCTCTTCGCGCTGGCCGAGGCCTATCCGGATCTCAAGGCGACGGGGAACATCGCCCAGCTCCAGGAGGAGCTGGCGAGCACGGAAAACAAGATCGCCTTCGCTCGACAGTTGTACAACGACGAGGCCACGCTCTACAACACGCGCCAGGCGCAGTTTCCCACCAACCTCGTGTCCGGGCTGGCCAAGGCGACGCCGGCGGAGCTGTGGGAGATCGAGAACGCGGCCGAGCGTGAGGTGCCGACCGTCGATCTTTCGCTCGGCGGCAAGCCTCCGGCGCAGTGAGCAGCGCGCCGGCCAACCTCTTCGAGCAGCAGGCGGCCAACCGGCGGCGATCCGCGTGGCTCGTCGCCGGTTTCGTGCTGTTCTTTGCCTGGGTAGGGTTCGGCGGTGACTTCGTCTTCTGGCTCAACACCGATCACCGCTACGACTTCCCGTTCCTCGGCATCATCACGACGCTGATCGCCCTTGGCATGACGTCGTTCTCGCTCAGGCACGGGGCAAAGCAGGTGCTCTGGGCCACGCAGGCCTGGGAAGTGGTGGAGCCGGCGGACGAGAAGCAGCAGCGCCTGGTGAACGTGGTTGAGGAGATGGCGATCGCGGCGGGCGTGCCGAAGCCGACGGTCTGGATCGTACCCGACCGGGATCCCAACGCCTTCGCGGCCGGCAGCGGCCCGCGAGACGCGCACATCGCCGTGACCGAAGGGTTGCTCGACGTCCTCTCGCGTGACGAACTCCAGGGTGTGGTGGCGCACGAGATGGCCCACATCAGGAACCTCGACGTGCTGCTCATGACCCGCCTCGCCGCGATGGTCGGCGCGCTCGCTCTCGTCAGCGACGGGCTGACCCGGATGGTACGCGGCGGGTTCCTCCCTCGCGGAGGCGGCCGCAAGGCGGGCGGCAAGGGAAGCGGTCTGGGCAACCTGGCGATCGTGCTCCTCGTGGTCTGGGTGATCTCGCTGCTGCTCGCCCCGCTGCTGTCGCGGCTCCTGGCGATGATGGTCAGCAGGAATCGCGAATACCTGGCCGACGCGACCGGCGCGCAGTTGACTCGCAATCCGCTGGCGCTGGCCTCGGCGCTGGAAAAGCTGGAGGGCGCCGCGCAGCCCACCCGCAGCATTACCCGGGGCGCCGCCCACATGTGCATCGTGGATCCCCTGGGGCGGAGGATTTCGGCCGTGGAAGGGCTGGCGGGCGATGTGTTCGCGAGCCATCCGCCGGCGCGGCTGCGGATCGCGCGGCTCAAAGGCATGGCGTACCAGGCCGCCAAGCACGACGGCGTGGCATCGGTCCCGGCCACCTGATCCCCGACGTCCGGTCCCATGAGCATCGCTGACCGCTTCGCGATGACTCGCTGGTACCTCGACTGCGTCACCGCCGACGGCGGCGTGGTGACCGGCTACTGGGTGTCGCTCACGTGGCACGCGGTCTCGTTCACCTGGCAGGCCATCACCATCGACGAACCGGGGCGCACGCCCGAGCGGCGCACCAGCCTGGTCCGGGGGCCAGCGCCCGAACCGGGCAGCGCCGTGATGATCTGGCGCGCATCGCCGCTCAAGGCGCGATTCGAGGCGCGCGCGCCACCGGGCCGCATCGTACCGCCTGCTCCATTCCCGCGAGGGGCATCTCGACTGGTTCTGCGAGACACCTCTCGCCGACGTGTCGGTCCAGGTGGCCGGGCGTGGACCCATCCGAGGAACCGGTTACGTGGACGGCGTCGAGCTCACGATTCCGCCGTGGGACCTGCCGGTCGACGAACTGCGCTGGGGCCGCTGGCTCAACCTCGCGGAGGAGCGGTCAGTGGTGTGGGTGGCCTGTTCCGGCCGCGACGCGAAGCGCTGGATGCTGGTCAACGGCGTGCCGGACGACTCGGCCTCCGTCACCGCCGACCGGCTGCGCGGCGCCGGCTGGGACCTCGAGCTCCGCCATGAACACGACCTGGCCCGCGGCTCGCTCGCCGACGTCGCGGACTCGATCGGCCAGCTTCGGTCTGTCCTGCCGGCCTCGCTCCGCTCGGTGCAGGTTGCGAAGTGGCTCGGCCGCGGCACCTTCGCGGCATCCGGCGGGCGCCAGCTCGCCGGCTGGAGCGTCCAGGAGGTCGTCCACTTCGGCTGACCCGTCCGGCTTCACCTTTCGGCAATTTGGCCCCACGTTCCAAGTGATGAGCACGCCCACCGGCATCGCCCTCCGGCCCGCTGCCGCGGCTGACCGCGAATTCGCGTGGCAGGTGCGCCGTCTGGCCATGGGCCCGTGGCTCCAGCGGGTCTTTGGCTGGGATGAAGAGGCGGAGCGCGCCGCGTTCGATCGCGGGTTCGATCCCGCGCGCATCCTCGTCGTGGAGGAGCGCGGCCGGGCGGCAGGCGTGCTCGAGGTGGAGGACCGGGGGAATGAGCTGGTCCTGGTGCAGATGGGTCTCCTGCCGGCGTTCCAGCGCCGAGGGATCGGCACTGCGCTGGTGCAGCACCTGATCCGCGAAGCGGATGTGCGTCCCGCTGCCATCCTGGTGGAGCTGCTGCAGGGCAATCCCGCGCGGCGGCTGTTCGAGCGGGCAGGTTTCCGCATCGTGGGCGCCACGCCAACGCACGTTCAGTTGCGGCGCGATGCCGCACGCGCAGGTCCCCTCATCGTTCCCCTCTGTGAGCGTCCCGAACTTGTGCCGGCCGTCGCCGCCTGGCACTTCGTCGAGTGGGGCCATTGGCGTCCGGGCACCCGGCTGCAGGACTGGGTCGCCGCGCTCCGGCAGCGGCTCAACCTGGATCGCATCCCCGCCACGTGGGTTCTCGTCGACAACGACGCACCGCTGGGCTCGGCGTCGCTGGTGGAGCGCGATCTCGACGAGCGCCCCGAGCTGGGCCCGTGGCTGACCGCGGTGTACGTCGTGCCGGCGGTGCGGCGGCGCGGGCTGGGCACCGGGCTGGTGCAGCGCGTCACCGCGGAGGCGGCCCGCCTGGGAGTCACGCATCTCTATGCCTGGACCGTCGGCGCCGAGCGCTTCGGTGAGCGACTCGGTTGGAGGGCGGTGGAGACGATTCTCCGGCCGCGCAAGCCGACGACCGTGATGGTGAAACAACTCGTGGCGATGAGCGATCTGTCCCTGGAAAGGAGCGCCGGTTCGTGATCCCGCGTCAGCCATGGTTCGAGCGCCGATTCACCTTCGATCTCTCGCCGACGCTGTTCCCCAATGTCGTCGAGCGCCTGCGAGGCACCCCGGCGCGCCTCGAAGAACGGGTGGCGCATCTCAGCCCCGCGACGCTCACGCGCCGCCTCGGCGCGGCATGGTCCATCCAGGAGAACGTGGGACACCTGCTGGACCTCGAGCCGTTGTGGCTCGAGCGAGCCCGCCAGCTCAGGGCCGGCGCGGCGGAGCTGGTCGCAGCGGACGTGAGCAACCGGGCGACGCACGCCGGGGGGCACAACAGCCGCCGCCTGTCGGATTTGCTGCGGGACTTCCGACTGGCGCGTTCGCGCCTGGTGGAGCTGCTCGAGTCGGCCGATATGGCCTTCGTGATCCGCGCGGCACGCCATCCCCGGCTGGGTACGCCGATCCGGCTGATCGACCTGGCCTTCTTCGTCGCCGAGCACGACGACCATCACCTGGCGACGATCAGCGAGCTGTTGCGGCGGGGGTAGCTGGCAGGGCTATGGCGAAAAGCCTCGTCCGCCACATCTTGAAGGAACCATCCGCCCCGGAGGAGTCCGCATGCCGAACGAGGTGGTCGCCCATTTTGCGGACGGACAACTGGTCAAGGGCACGAGTCTCGACGTCGATCCCGGCAAGCCACGATGCCACGTCCGCACCGCCGACGGCAGGACGGTACCGGTGGCGCTCAACAAGCTCAAGGCACTATTCTTCGTTCGAGACCTCACCGGCGATCCCGCCCGCACGGAGGCGTCCGCGCCGGACCCCGCTGACCCGCGACGGCGCGGTGCATTTCTCATCGAGATCACGTTCAAGGACGGCGAGCGCATGGTGGGGCTCACCAACCGCTACCCACCCAACCGGCCGTTCTTCTTCATCCTGCCGGCGGACCCCAAGAGCAACAATATCCGGATCCTGGTGAACAGGGCGGAGGTCAAAGCGATGAAGGGCGGCGGAGGAGGGGTGATGTAACCGCGGCTCGCGGCGAGCATCAGTATCTGCGGCAGCCGGCGCCGCACCCGTGCGGCTTCCGCGACCCTATCGGGGAGGTCCTATGATCGGCCTGCTCTGGACGTGCATCATCGGACTCGTCGTCGGCTGCATCGCCAAGCTGCTCATGCCCGGGAAGGATCCCGGCGGCTGGATCGTGACCATGCTGCTGGGCATCGCCGGTGCGTTGATCGCCAGCTTTCTCGGCCGAGCGGTGGGCTGGTACCAGGCGGGGCAGCCCGCAGGCTTCATCGCGTCGGTGGCGGGTGCCATACTGGTGCTGTGGGTCTATCGGCTGATGAAACGCACTTGAACCTGGTGGAATGCCGTGCAGGGGAACGACGTTGGGCGGGTGCTTGTGGGGCTCGGCGCCGTGCTGGTCATCGTCGGGCTCATCGCGTGGGGTGGCGGCCTGTCGTGGTTCGGCCGCCTCCCCGGCGACATCCGGATCGAACGGGAGACGACGCGGATCTACTTCCCGATCGTCTCGTGCCTGGTGATTTCGGTGGTCCTCAGTCTGGTGGCGTGGCTGATGCGGCGCGTGATGTAGCGTTCGCGGCGCTTCCACGCCACCGTTTCAAGCCTCTCGCCGGCAGGCCTGCAGCTCGAGCCCGTCGATCTGCGCGTCTCGCCGACCGGCGCGCCGGTCAGACATTCCGGCCTTCCTCCTCGATCTCGGCGGTGGCGCGGCGGAGGATTTCTACCAGCCGCGACGTAACCGGGTGGTCGGGTCCGTGCCGCCAGGCCTTGCGGAAGGTGGCCGCGGCAAGCCGGGCGAAGGCTGCGTTGAGGTCGCCCATCGAGCCGCCGGCGAACTCACGCACGGTATCCCGCACGCGGTCGAAGATCTCGTCGATGAGATCCTTGTGCTCGCCGAGAAACGCTTCGCCCTCGGGGGTGAGGTGATAGACCTTGCGGCCCTCGCTCTCCACGACGCGCACGTAGCCCTGGTCTTCGAGCAACTGGAGGGTCGGGTAGACGGTGCCGGCCGACGGCGTATAGCAGCCGTGCATGCGCTCCTCGAGTGCCTTGATGATCTCGTAGCCGTGCATCGGCTTTTCTCGCAGCAGCTCGAGGATGACGAACTTCATTTCGCCCGACTCGAACATGGGGCCCCGCCGCCGCCGGCCGCGCGACGGCCCCCACCCCGCGTCCATCCCGAAGACGAAATCCCCGAAGCCCCAGTCCCACCGCTTGTGGCGTCGCATGGCTGCCTCCGCCGATAAATCGGAAGATATGTCGCACGACAGCTCGCACGATATATCGTACGGCACGAGGCGCAGCAGGGTTTCAGCGGCTACGCGCGCCTCACGAGCTCGGGACTCACGAGGCACGAGAGACGAACTACGGATCACGGACCACCATCACGCGGTCGATCTGGATCGCGTTCCATCCGGCGTCAGCTTGTATTCCACGTGCTCGGTGGACTCGAGGCCGAACGGGTCGCGGTGGATAGCGCGCCTCAGCGCGGGATGGCGCTTCCACAGGAACAGGCCGATGATCCCGATCGCCAGCAGGTTGGCGGCGAGCGCCGTTCCCAAGGGGAAGTGGCCCTTCGCGGAGAGGTCGATCGCGTACGCGAACATCGCGTAGAAGAACTCGAAGAAGAGCACGATGAGGAAGAAGGCGAAGC
>JBMOPM010000142.1:0-5855 GCA_049323575.1 Gemmatimonadota bacterium
CGTCGCCCCGCGACGTGGTGGCCGAAAGCCGCGCAGCGGATCGCAAGGCCCCGATGCAATGGGAAAACCGGGTGTTCGTTTGTTGGGGTGTCGAGCAATTGGTGGGGACTGCCCTGCGCTACAGCACCGGGCCGCCACCGGCTGGAGCGGCGATCGCCGCCACGATTCCGTCGCATACCGCGCACACCACTCCTTCCGCGTCGCGTGCCTCGGCGCGCGCGAAGACCAGCGTCCCGCCGGCCCTGGTGGGCCAGGCCTCGACCACCACGCGATCCCCGCGAAGCGGGCGGAGGAACTGGATGCTGAGCTGGGCGGTTCCCACGCGTTTCCCGGCGTGCTGGAAATGGCCCACCATGCCCACCGCCGCATCGCAGAGTCCGGCGATCACGGCACCGTTGACCGCATCCGTGCCCGTCCCTCCACGATGGAACGGCTGGACCGGGTCGATGATCACCCGGCAGACCCGGGCGTCGGAAAAGTCTGCTCGGGCGCCCAGATGCTGCATGCCGGGAAGGCTGCTCCACTGTTCGGCAAAGGATGCCCGCTGCTCGGGGGGAAACGGAATGGCGGCTGGCCTGCCGACCGGGGCCGGGTCCCCTGCCGGGGCCTGATTGGTTGTCATCTGGGGCGTCCTGTGGCTAAATTATTGGGTTGGGCGAAATTACCCACACGGGCATGGGGCCCGTGAACGTTCTCGCAGCTTGGAGTGTCGTGTCTCGTTCTCCCAATCGACGTCGGCGTGCATCGTCCACGTCCACCGCATCCACCACCCTTCGGCGGTCTCCCGGACGCTCGATGCAATCCCATCGGGAGTGGCTTCTGGCCCAGCATGGGCCCGTCTGTGCCTACTGCGGCACCGAAACGGCTCCCGAGGCGATCACCCTCGACCATGTCCGCCCGCGGCGCGGCCAGACCGCGTATGACCGGCCCGACAACCTCGTGCTGGCCTGCCGGGCCTGCAATGCGGCCAAGGCGGACATGCCGTTTCTGGCGTTCCTGATGGCCAAACGCTCCCGCGGTGTGTTCCTGCTGCACTACGGCGAGCACCTTTCCGAAGGCATCAAGGAGCTGGCGCGGCAGGCATCGGAAAGGCCGATGCTCTCGAAGGAATAGCGGCCCGGTGCCGGGTGTCACGCTGCAAGGGCTGGTGAAACGCGACCCTCCGGTGAGTGCACCCGGAGGGTCGCGTCGTTCTGGCATCCTGCGTGGTGCCCGGCCACGGCGCCGGTCACACCGCTGCCGGCTCCTTGACCACATTGGCCCCGAGGAGTGCCTCCTGCACCAGCCGGCTCTGCGCCGCGGCATGTGCCGCCGGGTAGCCCTCTGCCGGGCTCGCCCGCTCGGGCCGCCCGGCGTAGCGCAGGATCACGTCGCGCCCGGTGATGAGTTCGCGGAGCTTCTCCTCCACGTAGCGCCAGGCCCCCATGTTGCGAGGCTCCTCCTGGGCCCACACCAGTTCCTCCAGTTGGCGGTAGCGGCCGAGCAGTTCGCGCAGCTCGTTCCAGGGGAACGAATAGAGCTGTTCCAGCCGTACCACCGCCGGCCGATCCTCGCCGAGTTTCTCGGCTTCGGCCAGCAGGTCGTAGTAGACCTTGCCGGAGCAGAGCACGAGCCGGCTGATCGCATCCTGCCGCTCGGATGCCCAGGCGTCGTCCAGCACGGGCTGCCAGCGCCCGCCGGCCAGCTCGTCCAGTCGCGATGCGGCCTGCGGCAGGCGCAGCAGGCTCTTCGGCGTCATCACGATGAGCGGTCGCTGGCGCGTGCGCTTGGCCTGGCGCCGCAGGAGATGGAAATACTGCGCCGGCGTGGTCGGGTTGGCCACGCGGATGTTGCCTTCGGCGGCGAGCTGCAGGAACCGCTCGAGCCGGGCGCTGGAGTGTTCCGGTCCCTGGCCCTCGTAGCCGTGCGGCAGCAGGAGCGTCAGGCGCGTCGTGAGCCCCCACTTCGAGAGGCCCGATGAGATGAACTGGTCCACGATCACCTGCGCGCCGTTGACGAAGTCGCCGAACTGCGCCTCCCACAGCACCAGCGCCTCGGGTGCGGCAGCGCTGTAGCCGTACTCGAAGCCCAGGGTCGCGAGCTCCGACAGGGGGCTGTTGTGCAGCTCCATGGGCGCGAGCGCTCCGGGCAGGCGCTGGATCGGCGTCACGGTCTGGCCCGTGATGGCATCATGCAGCACGAGATGCCGCTGGCTGAAGGTCCCGCGCTCGACGTCCTGACCCGTGAGCCGGACGGGGATGCCCTCGGTGAGCAGGGACGCCAGCGCCAGCGCTTCCGCGTGCGCCCAGTCGATGCCGCCCTCGGGGCCCATCGCGGTGCGGCGGCGCTCCAGCTGTTTCTTGAGCTTCGGATTGACCGTGAAGCCCTCCGGCACCGCGAGCAGTTGCTCGTTGAGCGCCACCAGCAGCTCGGCGGGCACGCCGGTCTCCACCTCCGGGCCCGGCGGCGGCGCCTTCTCCTTCGCCTGCTCCTTCGCGCTGCTGCGCCCGGTGCTGGCCTTGAAGGCCTGCTGGATGTCGACCAGCCGCTGGTAGGCCGCCTCGGCCTGGGCCTCGGCCTGGTCGGTGGTGAGCAGGCCGGCCGCGGCGAGCTGTGCGGCGTAGATCTGCCGCACCGTCGGATGATCCTTGATGGTGGCGTACATCTGCGGCTGCGTGTAGCTGGGCTCGTCGCCTTCGTTGTGGCCGTGGCGCCGGTAGCCCACCAGGTCGATCAGCACGTCCCGGTGGAACCGCTGACGATACGCCATCGCGAGCCGCACGGCGGCGATGCACGCCTCCGGGTCGTCCGCGTTGACGTGGAAGATCGGGACGTCAAAGCCCTTGGCCAGGTCGCTCGCGTAGCGCGTGGACCGCGCGTCCTCCATGTCGGTGGTGAAGCCGACCTGGTTGTTCGTGATGATGTGGAGCGTGCCCCCGGTGGCGTAGCCTTTGAGCGCGCCCAGGTTGAGCGTCTCGGCCACCACGCCCTGGCCCGCGAACGCCGCGTCGCCGTGGATGACGATGGGCAGCGCCGCCGTCGGGTCCAGCACGGGCACCGCCCCGCGCCGCTGGGTCTGCCTGGCCCGCGCGCGGCCGTCCACCACGGGGCCCACGAACTCGAGATGGCTCGGGTTGGGGACGAGCGACACGGTCACGGCCTTGCCGCTCGACGTGTGGAACGCGCCTTCCGCGCCGTGGTGGTACTTCACGTCGCCGGTGCCGCCCTCGGGCGTCAGGAGCCCGCCTTCCACGTGGCGGCCGCCCTCGAACTCCGCGAAGATGGTCTCGTACGGCCGCCCCACGGTATGCGCCAGCACGTTGAGCCGCCCCCGGTGGGCCATGCCCAGCGCCACTTCGCGCACGCCCGCTTCGGCCGCGCCCTCGATGGCCGCGTCGAGCATGGGGACGAGCATGTCCACACCCTCGATCGAGAAACGCTTCTGGCCGAGGTAGGCCTTGTGGAGGAAGCGTTCGAGCGCCTCGACCTCGGTCAGCCGGGCAAGAAGCCTGGCGCGCGCCTCGGGTGACAGCGGGGTGCGATGCGCGCCGCTCTCGATCTGTTCGCGCAGCCACACCCGCTGCTCGTGGCTGGAGATGTGCTCGATCTCGTAGGCGATGGTGCCGCAGTACGTCTCACGGAGGCGCGGCAGCACCTCGGCGAGCGTCTCGCCGGGCACATACACGCGGAGCACGGACGCAGGGATCCTGGCCTGCACCTCGTCGGTGAGGCCCAGGGGACCGTACGGGTCCAGCGCCGGATCGCCGATGGGTTCGCTGCCCAGGGGGTCGAGCCGCGCGGCGAGATGGCCGTGGGTGCGGTGCGCCTTCACCAGCGCCATTGCGGCCGCCACGTGATGGAGCATCTCGGTGCTGACCGGCGCCGCGGGCGCGGCGGCCTTCTTCGTCGGCGCGACGGGACGAGCGGCGAGGGCGGGCAGTCCCAGGCTCGCGGCGACGGTCTCGTAGAAGCGCTCCTCGCCCTGCAGCAGCTGGTCCAGCGTGCGGAGGAACGCGCCCGACTCCGCCCCCTGAATCACGCGGTGATCGTAGGTGCTCGTGACCGTCATCACCTTGCTGATGCCGAGCTCGCGGATCGTCTCCGGCGCCACGGTGGCAAACTCCGCCGGGTATGCGATGCTACCGGTGGCCACGATCGTCCCCTGGCCCGCCATGAGGCGCGGCACCGAGGCCACGGTGCCCAGGCCCCCGGGGTTGGTGAGCGTGATGGTGGCGCCGGCGAAGTCGTCCGGCATGAGGGTGTTGGTCCGCGCCTTCTCCACCAGGCGTTCGTACTCCGCGTGGAAACCGGCGAAGTCGAGCGCCTCCGCGCCCTTGATCACGGGGACCACGAGGCCGCGCGAGCCATCCTTGCGGGTGACGTCCACCGCCAGGCCGAGGTTGATGTGCTCGGGTTCCACGCGGTAGGGCGCGCCATTCACCGTGGCGAGGGTGTGCGACATCACACGGTGCTGCTTGACGGCCTGCACCAGCGCGAAGCCGATCAGGTGCGTGAAGGAGAGCCTGGTCGGCCGTCCGGCGGCCGTGAGTGCCGCGTTGAGTTCCTGGCGGCGCGCCTCGAGTGTGGCCACCGGGATGTCGCGGAAGCTGGTCGCTGTGGGGACCGTGAGGCTCTCGTTCATGTTCGCGACGAGCCGGGCCGCCGGCCCCTTGAGCGGCACGGCGCCAGGCGGCAGCGCGGCCGGCAGCGCGGCCGGCAGCGCGCTGGCAGGCGCGGCGGCCGGGCTCGCGGCACGGGCGCCGCTGTCACCGCCGTTGGTCGAGACCACCACGCCGATCGACGGGTGCAACGTCTCAGCGGGTGCTTCGCCGACGATTCCGCTCTGGAAGAGACGCCGCCACTCGGTCGGCACTCCCGCGGGATCCCGCAGGAATTCCTCGTACATCGCCTGGGCGAAGCCGGCGTTGGCTGTCTCGAACACGTTCGGGTCCACTGACTGCTCCGCGGTGTGCAAACGGTTGCAAGATAATCCGATGCCCGCGCGCCGGGAGAGCCGCTCGCCGGCGGAGGAGGCGAGCCCCGACTTCCGATGCGCCGCCGGCGCTGGCAGTTTTCCGGTAGTGCCTCCCCTCGCCAGCCGTCCCCCGCGTCTCGCGCACCGCCGGTTCCTCCGGAGGACGGTGGTGTGCGCGCTGCTGCTGGGCGCCGCCTGTCGGGACGATCCCCGGCCGGTCTTTCTGGGCTACGCCTTCCGCGTGGGGCCCGATCCGTTGATGCGCGTGGCGCAGGACGCCCTCGATTCCGCGGCGACCGCGGGGGGCCGACCGATCCGGCTGTTTCGCCTCAAGGTGTCGGACGCGGGGACGGACGATCCGGAGATCGAGCAGGCCGAAACCCTGGCCGGGATGCCGGAGATCATCGGAGTGATCGGCCATCCGGACAGTCGCGGCTCGCTCGCGGCCGCGGCGATCTATGACAAGGTCGGGGTGCCCCAGGTGATCCCGACCGCCACGGCTCGCCTGCTCAAGCAGGCCGGCCCGTGGTCGCTATGGCTCGCGCCGGACGATTCGGTCGAGGCCGCCTTCATGGCGCGGTTCGTGTCCGAGGCCATCGGCGCGCGCCGGGTCACGCTGTTCTTCGGGAACAACGCGTATGGCCGCGATTTCCGCTACTGGATGACGGGCGAACTGGCCGCGCGGGGTGTGGCTCTGGTGGACGAAATGCCCTTCGACCGGCAGAGCGATCTCGCGCTGCTGGTCGAGGCGTCGCTGGCCCGCGATCACCCCGCGGCGTTGATCGTCGTGGGCCAGGCGTACGAAACGGGAACCATCGCCCGGCTCGTGCACGAACGCCTGGGCCGCGCCATCCCCGTCGTGGCGGCGGACGGGGCGCTCGAGCCGCCGGCGGCGCTCGCC
>JBMOPM010000143.1:0-5839 GCA_049323575.1 Gemmatimonadota bacterium
CGAAGTCCATCGCGCCCTTGACCGTATTCACGAGGTTCGGGATCAGGTCGTGCCGCCGCTTGAGCTGCACGTCGATCTGCTTCCACGCGTTCGCCACGCGGTTCTTGAGCGCGATGAGCCCGTTGTACGCGCTCACGACCCAGAGCACGAGACCCACGACCACGACGAGGAGGATGATGGATGCCATCACGGGAGCCCGGGAAAGGGGGACGGTTACCGTGGACGTCGGAGGATACTGCGACCAGCGACCTGCTTCAATGCGGCAGTGCCAGCACGTCGGCGGCGGTACCAGGCGGGCGCGGCGCTGACGCCGGCGGCGCATCTTCGCCCGCGGCCGGCGGCCCGCCAGCCTCCACCGCCCGATTCGCCATCCCGAGCGCTTCCCGGATCAGCGCCGCAAGCCGGGCCGGATCGACCTGGCGCAGCAGGGGATGCTGATCGTCGACGAGCAGCTCGACGCCGGGCTCCACCTGAATCCGCCGCACCAGACTGCTCGGTATGTCCCGCCCGGCGGAGGCAGCATGCCAATGTTGACGCGCCCGGCCCGCCCGGCCGCGGAGGGGACGCCCGTCGGCGCGCAGCACGAGCTGGTCCGGCATCGGCAGCGCGGCCCCGAGCGCCTGCGCCACCCGTCGCTCCAGCAGGTCGCCGGTGAGCGGGGTCAGCTCCTGCTCGATGGTCTCGAGCGTCGCGCCCTCCATCTGACGGAGCTTGATCGCCAGCACCTGCAGCAGGTGCCGGTAGCCGTAGACCGCCGCCGTCCCGCGCCCCTCGGGGGGATTCACCAGGCCGCGGGTGACGTAGAAGCGGACCGTGCGCTCCGTGGGACGGGGACGGGCGGAGGCGCTCAAGGGGAACACGCCGGACGCGTCGAGCATCGCGCCGGCCAGCGCCGTCAGATCCCTGAGCCCCCACGGGGCGAGGGCCCGATACGCACGAAGGGTGGTGAGAGCGTCCGGCGGGAAGAGCGAGGCGGACACGACCGCCTCACTCGTTGATGGCGTTGCGCTGCCGATCGGTGACTGCATGGTCGAGGCAAAGCTCGACCGCGCGGTAGAGTGCACCCAGGGGGAACGGCTTGAGCAGGAACTGACACCCCCTGAGCGCCTCGGGCCAACCCTCCTCCAGATGGTAGGGATGACCGCTCATCAGCACGGTGCGCGAGGCGAGCCCCGGCCAGCGGCGGATGAGAGCGAAGAAGAACGCCTCGCCGCGGACGTGCGGGAGCCGCACGTCCAGCAGCACCGCGTCCACGCTCTCCTCGCTGAGACACTCGTACGCCGCATCGGCACTGTCGACCGCCACTACCTCGTAGCCCCGGCGCTTGAGCGCCCGCTCGAGGGAGAGACGGACCGACGGCTCGTCGTCGACGATCAGGACGCGTGCTTTCACGAAGCCACTCGGCGAAGATCGGGGAAATATCGGGAAATCACCCGGTCGAGTGCCTCCTCTGGCGAAAGCGAGAGGCGCAGCTCGCCGGCGGTGAGCCCGAACACTTCCTTGAGATGAAGCTGCAGCGTGCGTGCCTTGCTGTACCCCAGCTTGAGCGCCACGTCCTCGACGGTGTAGCCCGGGTCGAGGAGCAATCGGTGCGCATAGAGCAGCCGTGCCAACACCAGCACCATCTTCGGGCTGGGCAGCCCGGACCGCGCGAACCACCGCTCGCAGGTCCGGCGGCCGAGCTGCGCCTTCTGCGCCAGATCCGAGACGGTGGGCGCGTCGAACGGCGCATGCAGGGTGGACTCCAGCGCCCAGCGGAGTTGCTCCGGCAATCCCTCAAGCACCCCTGCGAGCATCTGCAGCACCTGCTGAGACGCAGTTCGAGCCCACTCCTCCCGGAACGCGGCGCGGAGCCCGCCCGGGGAGTCGTCGAACCGGGCGAAAATGACCTTCCGGATCCCGATGCGGCCCAGCGCCAGGAGGACACCAGCCGCCTCTGGAGACAGGCTGGTGTAGACCAGCAACGGCAAGCTGGGAAAGAGGATACGGAGTCGTTCGATCTCGTGTGCCCGGGACTGGCCGCTGACCAATGGATCCACCACCGCCATTTCCACCGGGCGGTGCCGGATCGTGTCAACGACCTCGGCCCACTGACTTACCGGGACAAACTCGCACTGATCCCCGATGCCGGCCCTGAGGGTCTGCAGCCGGATCGGTGGAACGGCGGCGAGTACCAGGATTTGTCGCAAATGGCACCCGAGATGACGTATACGCGTCCTATCGGAAAGACGACTCAGGCCCCATGTTGCGTGTCGTAGTCAGTGCCACCTGCCTTCAACACGCCACACAGGAGAGTACCATGCCGTCGATCCGTCGCATCGCCCTGCTTAGTGCCCTGCTGGCCGCTCCCGCTTTCGTCAGCGCCTGTTCGGACGCGACGGGTCCGTCGTCCAACGCGGTCTGCGAGACGCAGGGCTCCAACACCTGCCTCAACGCGACCGAGACTCAGGGATCGAACACCTGACCCTGATCAGGCGTAGCTAAGGGCGGCGTATCGCTTGAGCCCTTCCGTCACGTGGCCGAGCTCGGCTGGAGGCGCAATCTCCACGCCGCGCTCGGCCGCGAGCGCTGCCACGCACTCCCCGATCCCGAGCAACACCCGTTCCACCCGGAAGCACCACTCGTGGAGCCGATGGGCCTCCGCCATGCCAAGTGCCGTCTGCAACTCGGCTTTCGCCCGGGTCAGGCGGCCCATGCGGGCCCAACCGATGCCCAAGTTATAATGAAAATCGATCGCCGCGCTGGGCGCCATCTGGCGTTCTGCATCCCCGGCGATCTGCGCATATCGGCGGAAACCCAATTCGTTGCCGATCGCCGACTCCAGTTCCATCAAGCCGATAATCGCGTTGAGCCGGACCGGCCAGCTCTCGCTCTGACGAGCGACCGTCTCGAACGCATACCGGGCAGCATCAACGCAGCCGAGGTTCCGCAGGATCACGCCGAGGTCGCCCAGGGCCCGGCAGCGATCGAGCGGATCCTGATACAGCTCGAACGCTCGATAGCCCGCCAGTACGGCTTCGTGCGGCCGTCCCTGCCGGTCGAGCACGGCGGCCAGGTCGTGGTAGGCCCGGGCCTGTACGTCGATCTGTTGAAGGCTCCCGGCGTCCCGGATGATGCCCTCGACGTCCTCGCGGGCGCCCGGAAGGTCACCCCGACCGCGGCGCACGTTGGCCTCGCCGAGGCGGGCAAGGAACACGGCACGGGCGTCTCCCGCGCTCTCGGCCAGCGCCCGGGCCAGCCGGTAGCAGCGGACCGCCTCGTCCCACCGCGCCAGGTGACGATTGAGACGCGCCACCTGCAACCCCAGTGAGACCATCTCGCTCGGCCCGACCCGCTCCGCCCCGGTATTGGCGGCCACGGACAGCACCTCGAGCGCCTCCTCATAGCGGCCTTCCTGCTCGAGGTAGAAGGCGTACGCGATGAGACTCAGGCGGACCACCGCGCGCCGCTGACGCGGTTCCAGCGCCACGGCTTCGACCAGGCCGAGCAGATGCGCGGGCTCCGGGCCTTCCGACGGGAGATCCTGGAGAAATCGCATCGTGCTCTGCGTCTGCCACTCGAGCCCCTCGGACGGCTCGCCGGAATCGGTCGCGAGCACGCGCTCCAGCAGCCGCAGGACCAGATAGGCCCCCAAGGCACAGCGGGCGGATTCGTCGGTGCTGCCGGGTTGACCAGCCGACCGGGCGCGCGCCAGGAAAGGGGCATAGGCGCCGATATCATCGGCTGGATTACGGGGTGGGAACAGTCGGTCCGTCGTAGGCATCCGACTCCTGCTCCGGGGGGAGACTCGGTAACTAATGTGCATCGCCGAGGGTCCGCTAGTGTATGCGGGCCCGAACCATCGCGCGCAACTGCAGCAAGACGCGGGCCGCCGCCAGATTCCATCGCGCTAATCAGCGCCGCGTCGTCGCATTCGGGTACCATCCGGGACGAATTGCGACATTAGTCTGTCGCCATGCGATCCGGCACCACCCTCCTTCAAGTGCTTTTGGCCGTCGTCCTCATCGGCGTCCTCATCGCCATGGCGGTCCCCCGGCTGGCCGAGCCGCTCGACCGCCTGGCCGTGGAGCGCTCCGGGTACGACCTGGCCGCGGCCCACGGCCGGGCCCGTCTCGAGGCGGTGCTGCAGGGCCGCGTCGCGCTGCTCACGATCTCACCCGACTCGATGCTCATCAGCGTCGTGACCCCCACCTTACCACCCGACACGCAGGTGGTCTGGCGCAGGCCGGGGCCGCGCGTCGAGGACGGCGTCTTCCTGAGCGGCCCCGCGCGGGTCATCACCTTTGCTCCCACCGGGCTCGCCACCGGCGTCTCGAACGCCACGTTCACCCTCAGCAAGGGACGGGCCCGCATGGATGTGATCGTTTCTCGACTGGGACGTGTGAAGATCGTGCCCTGATGCGACCAGACGTGCCTCTCCCCGAGCATCTGCGTCGCAAATGCCAGCGTGGTGTGAATTGTTGCAGGGCAACTCGCGAGACCGACAGCGTGGGGCGCGGCGCCTCAGCTCTTGCCGAAGGTGACGTCCACATGCACCACGATCGCCGGGTCCATCTTGAGGAGCCCCAGTATTTTCGAGAGGCCGCCGATCTGGTAATCCTTGAGGTTCATCGGCAGCGTGGCCAGGACGCGTACCTCATCCCCGCTCTTGACGACCGTGGCCGGAAAGCTCGCCTCCCGGCTCACGCCGTGAATGTGAAACGTGCCGTGGAGTGTCACGCGCACGCTGTCGGGTCCGCTCGCCGACGCGGCACCCGCGGCAGGCTCCACTCGGGTGACGTCGAAACGGATCGTGGGATACTTCCCCGATTCCATCGACTTGTTGAGATCGCGATCCCGGCGGTCGTTGCCGGTCACGAGCGTCTTGACGGACGCCTCCACCCAACCGCGCACCGCACTCAGCTCTCCGCCCGTCATCTCGCCGCTCACCGCGTTCGTGCTGCCGGTGAAATCACCGGCGGTGGCCTTCGCGTCGAAGCTCAGCGTGCCACGGATCACCCGGGCCGACGGAAACACCTGCTGAGCCCCCAGCACGGGGGGCATGAACAGCAGCAGCGCAACGAGTACGCCACCTGCGCGACTCGGCGGCACCACGCCACCACGCCGATCACAATCCATACTTCCGGATCTTGTGCAGCAGCGTCGAGCGGGAGATGCCGAGCAGGATGGCGGCCTGCCGGCGGTTGCCGCGCGTATGGGCGAGGGTGCGGCGGATATGACGAAGCTCGATCATCTCGAGCGATTCGGGCGGAAGCGGGTCTGGCGTCAAGGCCGCGCCGAGCGCACTCGGGTCCAGACCCGGCAGGAGGAGATCGATGACGGCCATGTCTGCCGTCGCCGCATGCAGCGCGTCGGCGGCTTCCCGCCCGTCCGACGTCTCCACCACCCGGAACCCGGCCCCACGAAGCGCGGCCGCGACGGCCGCGCGGCGCTCGTCGCTGCCCACCAGCAGCACCCGGAGCGATTCCATTGTTGCAAGCTATGGCATGGGACACGGGCTGGCCAGAACCCGGGTCGCGGCCGGCGGTGCGTCACCGAGGTTCGCGCGGTGATCGGGCCCGTGGATCTGGCTCGGCTCGTCCCCGGGGACTGGGTGGACCAGACGCTCCTGGTGCTCGACGTGGAGCAGCGCGGCACCGACCGCCCGTTCACCGTGCTCACCCTCGGCAACCGGACGGGCCGGCTGACCACCGCGCCGGTGTGGCCCGAGGAGCGGCGGCGCGTGGCGGGCATCGCACGCGGGCACGTGGTGCACGTGACCGGCGAGGTGACGACGTGGCGCGAAGCGCGCCAGCTCCGGCTCACTTCGATCCGCCTGCTCCCGCCGGACGAGATCGAC
>JBMOPM010000144.1:0-5690 GCA_049323575.1 Gemmatimonadota bacterium
GCTCGAAGCTGCGGAGCGGCTGGCGCGCGAGGGGAAGCCCCGGCGCGAGCGGAAGAGCGGGGGCGTGGCCGGCGCCGTGCTGGACGGCACGCCGATCGGGCGGCGCATCGTCTACAGCCAGGCGGAGAAGACGGTGCTCAAGAAGACCGGCGGCCACTACCCGGCGCCGCTCGCCGCGCTGGAGGCGGTGAAGATCGGCCTCGAGCGGGGCGCGGCCGCAGGCTACGCGTTCGAGGCGCGGATGTTCGGCCAGCTCGCGGTCACCGACGTCTCCCGCAAGCTGGTGCAGATCTTCTTCGCCACCACCGCCCTCAAGAAGGACGACGGTTTGCCACCGGGCACCGTGGCTCGACCGCGCGACGTCCGGCGGCTGGGTGTGATCGGCGCGGGGTTCATGGGCGCCGGCATCGCCGGCACCGCGGTGACGACGGCGGAAACCGAGGTGCGGCTCAAGGATGCCGATCTCGCGCGGGTGGGGAAGGGGCTCAAGGCGGCCGCCAGCATCATCGACGGCCGCCTCAAGCGGCGCCGCATCACCCCGCAGGAGCACCAGCGGCTCACGGCACTGCTCTCGGGCACGGCGAGCTATCAGGGGTTCCGTCGCACCGATCTCGTGATCGAGGCGGTGTTCGAGGACCTGGAGGTCAAGCGGGCGGTACTGGCGGAAGTCGAAGCGGCCACATCGCCCGAGACGATCTTCGCCACCAACACGTCCACGATTCCGATCGCCGACATCGCCGCTCGCGCCGCCCGGCCCGACCGCGTGCTCGGGATGCACTTCTTCTCGCCGGTGGATCGCATGCCGCTGCTCGAGGTGATCCCCACCGCGAGCACGAGCCCGGAGACCATCGCCACCGCGGTGAACTACGGCCGCACGATGGGCAAGACGGTCATCGTGGTGCGGGATCGCCCCGGCTTCTGGGTGAACCGCATCCTGTCGCCCTACATGAACGAGGCGGGGCTGCTGCTCGAAGAGGGAGCGCCGATCGAGCTGCTCGACCGGACGATGACGCGATTCGGCTTCCCGGTGGGCCCGATCACGCTGCTGGACGAGGTGGGCCTCGACGTAGCGCAGAAAGCCGGCCAGGTGATGCACGAGGCGTTCGGCGATCGGCTCAAGCCGAGCGACGTGGTGGCCAGGATGATCGGGGACAACCGGCTGGGGCGGAAGAACGGCCGCGGGTTCTACCTCTACGTCGACGGCCAGAAGACCGGGGTCGACGAGAAGGTCTACAAGGTATTCGGCGCCCGCCCGATGGCAGAGTTCGACGCGAAGCAGGTGGAAGAGCGGCTGGTCTACGCCATGCTCAACGAGGCCGCGATGGCCGCGGGCGAGGGCGTGGTGCGGTCGCCGCGGGACGGCGACATCGGCGCGATCTTCGGCATCGGCTTCCCGCCGTTCCGCGGCGGCCCGCTCCGGCTGCTGGACGACCTGGGCGCCGCGAACGTGGTGGCGACGCTGGAGCGGCTGGCCGCGGCGCACGGCCCCCGGTTCATGCCGTGCGAGACGCTGGTGGCGATGGCGCGCGAGGGGCGGCGGTTCCACGGCTGAAACCGCGCGGCCCTCAGTCCGCGTTGACTTGCCGCACCAGCTCCGCGTTGGTCTTCGTCCCCTTGAACAGGCTCAGCACCTCCTGCATCGCGCGCGCGGGCGGAAGTCCCGCCACGCGCTGGCGGATGGCGTGGGCGGCGGCCAGCTCGTCGGGCGGGAGCAGGTTTTCCTCCCGCCGGGTGGAGCTCGCCGCGAGGTCGATTGCCGGGTAGAGGCGGCGCTCGGCCAGCTCGCGGCTCAGCGTGAGTTCGCTGTTGCCCGTTCCCTTGAACTCCTCGAAGATCACCTGATCCATCCGCGAGCCGGTGTCCACCAGCGCGGTTGCGATGATGGTGAGCGAGCCCGCGCCCTGTGACGGGTCCACCGCGCGGGCGCTGCCGAAGAAACGCTTGGGCCGATCCATCGAGGAGGCGCCGAGGCCGCCGGAGAGCGTGCGTGACCCGCTGGCGGTGTCCAGCGTGTTGTAGGCCCGGGCCAGACGGGTAATGGAGTCGAGGATGAGCACCACGTCCTCGCCCAGCTCCGCGCGCCGCCGCGCCCGTTCCAGCGTCATCTCGGCCACCGCGACATGGCGGTCGGCGCCGTGATCGAAGCTCGAGCTGACCACCTCGCCGAAGCCGCACGCCTCCATCTCGCTTACTTCCTCGGGCCGTTCGTCGGTGAGGAGGATGAGGAGCGTCGCATCGGGGTGATTGGTCGCGATGCCCTGCGCGATGGCCTGGAGGATCGTCGTCTTGCCCGCCTTGGCCGGCGCGACGATCAGCGCCCGCTGGCCCTTCCCGAACGGACACAGCAGGTCGATGACCCGGTTGATCTCCACCGCGGGGCCGCGGGTGCCTGGTGGCAGCGAGAGCGGCAGCCGCTCCCGCGGGTGCACGGCGGTGAGCCGGTTGAAGTCAGGCCGGCCCCGGAGTTCCTCGGGGGCGTAGCCGTTGACGGTGTCGATGGAGCTGAGATCGGCCGAGCGGTTGCCCTGTGCCGGCTCCGCCCGGCCGGCGATCTCGTCGCCAGTGCGCAGCCCGTAGCGCTCGATGAGCGCGGCAGCCACATGGACGTCGCCGTCCTGCGGCAGGTAGCTTGCCTCACGGCGCCGGAGAAAGCCGGAGCGTCGCGGCGAGATCTCCAGTACGCCCCGCACCTCGGTGGCGTGGGCCGACGGCTCCGGCGCCGGGCTGTTGGGGTGATTGCTCAGGCCCTCCGTGTGCCCCTCTGGCGGGCGCCAGCCCGGATGACGCTGCTGCGGCCGCCGACCGCGCCTCCGCCGACCGTTCCGGTTCTTCCCGCCGGGACCATCCGGCCCGCCGCTGCCAGTGCGCCCGCCGGCGCCACCGCGCCCGCCGGGCCCTCGCCGACCGCCCCGGCCTCCGCGCCCGCCGGGGCCACCCTGACCGCCGGGGCCCTTCACTTGGCGCCGCTCACCGCGGCCCTCGGCGGATTCCGCAGGTACTCCACGATCAGATTGGACATCGCCCGCATCGCCACAGGCAGGGAGGAATCATCGGCCATGAAAGTCGGGGTGTGGTGTCCGCCCGAGACGGTGCCCGGCTTGACGACGCCGACCCGGAAGAAGAAGCCGGGAATCAGCCGGGCGTAGATGGAAAAATCCTCGGCGGCCATCCACGGCTCCATCGGCCCCGCGCGGCCGGGGCCGAACAGTCTGGCCAGCCGAGGCGCGGCCCAGGCGGTGAGGGTGGTGTCGTTGATGGTCACGGGGTTGATGCGCTCGTATGTCAGCTCGTACGTGGCGCCCGCGGACTCGGTGATGCCCTTGAGCACTTCATGCATGCGCCGCTCGATGAGATCCTGCATCGCGGGGTTGTAGGTGCGGACCGTCCCGGCCAGTTCCACCTGGTCCGGAATGATGTTGAACCGGGTACCGCCCTGGATGATGCCCACCGTGAGCACCGTCGGCTCGAGCGGCGGCACGTTGCGTGACGGAATGGTCTGCAGCGCGAGGACGGCCTGCGCCGCCGTCACCACGGGATCGACACTGAGGTGCGGCAGCGCGCCGTGCGCCTGCCGGCCCTTGATGACGATGCGGAACCGGTCGGAGGAGGCCAGCGCCGGTCCCGCCGTCCACTTCACCTCGCCCACTTCCGAGCCGGCCCACGTGTGCAGGCCGAAGATCGCCTGCGGCCGCGGCTGGTCGAGCGCCCCTTCCTTGACCATCAGCGGTGCTCCGCCCTCCTCGCCCTCGGGCACGCCCTCTTCGGCCGGCTGGAAGATGAACTTCACGGTGCCGGGTAACTCGGAGCGCATCGCAGTGAGGACCTTGGCCACGCCGAGCAACGCTGCGGTATGGATGTCATGGCCGCAGGCGTGGGAAACGCCCACCTCCTGGCCCAGATACGTGGCGCGCACCGTGGACTTGAAGGGGTAGGGCGTGTCTTCGGTCACGGGCAGGGCGTCCATGTCCGCCCGCACGGCGACGACCGGGCCCGGCTTGCCGCCCTCGAGGATCGCCACCACGCCGGTGTGCGCCACCGGATATCGTACCTCCAGCCCCAGCTTCGTCAGGTAGGCCGCGACGAACTTCCCGGTTTCCACCTCGCGGTTGCTGAGTTCGGGATGCTGGTGCAGGTGATGCCGGATCTCGATGATCTCCGGTGTCACCCGTTGGACGGCTTGGTCGAGTGCAGGATGCTGCGCGGCGAGGGGGGCGCCCAGCAGGGTCGACAACCCGAGGGCGGCGAAGGATGTACGCAGGCTTCGGACTCCGATTGGTTCGGCCCCTGATGCATCAAGGGTCTACAGGTTGCTGCGCCACCCCTGCTCCGGGAAAAGGGCCCGGGCAATGCGGAGGAACGGGCTGTGGGGAGGCAAGCTCGGCGACTGCCGGTCGGGCACCACGAGACAGAAATGTAGTGATGACCGGGTTCCGGTTGCAGGGGATGGGGCCGGGCAGGCCGCCGTGCGTCCTGCGACTCGTCACTCACGAGTCGCGGCCGGTGCGTGCGGGCCGCTCGCAGGACCCCGCCGCCTTGTAGCCGGTCTGCCGCATCCTTAGCTTCCCGCTCGCCGACAGGCGACCGCGGGGCGTGATGCGGGACTCGCGGGATGCGATTCGTGACTTGCGACTTCCGGGAGACCACTGCGCTCATGGTCATGCGCTCGAGCCTTCTCTGGCTCTCGAACCAGCAGGGCATCTTCGATTTCGTCCGACGCAACGGCCTTGCCCGGAAGTTTGCCTCGCGCTTCGTGGCCGGCGAGACCATCGAAACGGCTGCAGCGGCGGCGCTCGCGCTCAAGTCGCGAGGCATCAACGTCACGCTCGATCTGCTGGGCGAAAGCGTGACCAATCCCGCCGAAGCCCGCGCCGCCCGCGATCAGTATCTCGCCATCCTCGGCGTCATGGCCGACCGCGGCCTCCAGGTCAACGCTTCCGTCAAACTCACCCAGATGGGCCTGGACATCGGCGAGGATCTGGCGGCCGAGAACATGGATCTGATCCTGGGCAAGGCGCAGGCGCTCGGCGGGTTCGTGCGCCTCGACATGGAGAGCTCGGCCTACACCCAGCGGACCCTCGACTTCTTCGAGCACCGGCTCTTCCCCCGCTTCGGCGCCCACACCGGCGTGGTGATCCAGTCGTCGCTGCGGCGCTCGGGGGGCGATATCGCCCGGCTCATCGCGATGGGAGCCCGCGTGCGGCTGTGCAAGGGCGCCTACCTGGAGCCGCCGTCGGTGGCGTTCCCCGACAAGAAGGATGTGGATCGGGCCTACGTGGAGCTGATGGAGCAGCTCCTCGAGCGGGGGAACTATCCCGCTATCGCCACCCACGACGAGGCCATCATCGCCCACGCGCGTGAATTCACCCGGCGCAAGGGCATCGGCCCCGAGCGATTCGAGTTCCAGATGCTCTACGGCGTGCGGCGCGACCTGCAGGAGCAGCTGCGCGCGGCCGGCTACAACATGCGGGTGTACGTGCCGTTCGGCACCCAGTGGTATCCCTACCTCATGCGGCGCCTCGCGGAGCGCCCCGCCAACATCGTGTTCATCATGGGGAACGTCGTCAAGGAATCCGTCGCGGGCCTGTGAGCGAAGTCACGCTCGGCGGCTACATGGCCCTGCATGAGCGCGCCGCCGCCTTCGGCGGCAGCGACGGCCACGCCTACTCCGTGGCGCTCTACGTCGACGAGGA
>JBMOPM010000145.1:0-5552 GCA_049323575.1 Gemmatimonadota bacterium
GGCCACCAGCGCGCAGGCGATGGCCACGGCGAGGCTCCGGGTGAGGCCAAGGCGGAGCGCGAGCGTCCGATCGCCGCGGCGGCGATCTTCCTCCATCTGGTAGAGCTGCGTCAGCGGATACAGCGCGGCAAACAGCGGGCAGAACCCCAGCAGCAGCAGGCCGGCGCCCGCCGTCAGGGGCCGTCCCGTCGCCGCCCATCCGGCATACGGGGTGAGCGTCCCGAAGCCCCACATGTTGATCAGCCAGTCGGCGCCGGCCACCGCCTTGAGCCGGAACGGGGGCACCGAGTACAGCACCGACAGGATGAAACAGATGGCGTAGGCCATCGCGTATCCGCGGGAGAGCGTGAGGGCGATCGCCTGCCCCACGGCCATGAGCGCCAGGCCGAACGCGAAGAGGCCCTTGGGCGGCGGCGGCGGTGAGCGGAGATACGCCACATCGCCCTCGTCCTGGTCGACGGCGGAGTTGATGGCGAGCGTGCCCCCGTTGAGGCAGACCACCCAGGCCGCGAGGCCAGCAACCACGGGCGCGAGGGTCGTCCCGGGCCCGTGCTGCAGCGACCCGCCGCCGGCCGTCAGCGCCAGCAGGCTGCCCAGCGCCGTGTGCCCCGCCATGATGGGCCACTCGGCGGGACGCAGATGGAGCACGTAGTCGAATGCGCGGCCGAAGAGCCGGTAGCCCCAGCGCCGGGGCCCTGTCATCACCACACGAGGCCCTGGAGCCGGGCGCAGATCCGGAGCCCCTGCAGCGTCAGATCGGGGACCACCTGCTCGATGGAGGTGGTGTACGGCACCACGACCCGCGCCAGGCCGCCGGTCGCGATGACCCGCGGGTTCCCGCCGCCGGGCCACTCCGCGCGAATGCGGCGTACCATGCCGTCCACCGCGTCCGCGGCGCCGTAGAGCACGCCGGCCTGAATGCACTCCTCGGTGCGGCGGCCGATGGCGCGGGTGGGGGGCGCGAGCTCGGTGGCCGGAAGCTTGGCGGCCTTCCGGGTGAGCTGATCCGACGAGGTGCGAAGCCCCGGCATGATCGCCCCGCCGATGAATCGCGAATCCGCGGTGATGCAGTCGAAGGTGGTGGCCGTGCCGAAGTCCACGACCACGGTGTCGGCGTGGTAGAGCTCGACCGCGGCGATCGTGTTGACGAGGCGGTCCGCCCCCACCGTGTGGGGCTCGTCGACATCGAGCACCACGGGCAGCGGCGTGTGGGTGTCCACGATGGCCACCGCGCAGCCCGTGGCCGCCTTCACGCCCTCCACCACGCTCTGCGTGACGGCGGGGGCCACCGACGCGAGGCACGCTCCGCGCACGTGGGTGGGCGCGTGACCCTCGTAAATCAGGACACTGCGGATGGCCGTGGCCCATTCATCCGGTGTGCGATCCGGATTGGTGGTGAACCGCCAGCTGCTCGCGAGGGTATCGCCGCGGAACAGCCCGACGGTGATCTCCGTGTTGCCGATGTCGAGAACCAGGAGCATGTGGGCGGTCTGTGGTTGCGGGTTGGGGGTTCTGGGTCAGGCCGCGAGGACGATGGAGCCGGTCCGCACGGTCACGATGCGGCCCGAGGGGCGCTCCACCCTGAGCGAGCCCTCCGCGTCGATCCCCGCGGCGCGTCCCGTCTCGGGCTCGGCCAGCCTCCGGCCGCGGAGCCAGTCCCGCGCCTCGAAGGCGGCCAGATCCTCGTCCGAGAGCGTGGAGCGATCGACCGGGATGCTCCGCAAGCCGGCGAGGACCGGCCCGAGTACATCCGCCGGCGACAGCCCGGGGACCTGGTCGGCGAGACGGGCAGCCGTGGCCGTGATCTCCGGCGCCAGCGGGTTGCTCACGTTGAGCCCCAGTCCGACGACCACCCACGCGGGCTCCGCGCCCTGCCAGCGCGCTTCGCACAGGATGCCGCCCGCCTTGCGGTCACCGAGCATCAGGTCGTTCGGCCACTTGAGGCGCACGCCGGCCACGCCGAGCGCTCGCTCGAGCACGCCGGCCACCGCGAGCCCCACCTGGATGCTGAGCAGCGACAGCGTGGGCGGTGCCGCCGGCCGGTAGATGAGGCTGAGCCACAGACCTCCCCGCGGGGCGTGCCACTGCCGACCTCGCGAACCGCGGCCCGCGGTGAGTTCGTCGGCCACCACGGCCGTGCCGGTGGGCGCGCCCCGCTCGGCCAGTTCGTGGGCCACGTCCTGGGTCGAGCCGAGGGAGGCGAAGTGGTGGACCATCACGCTTCACCCTCCGGACGCCAACCAGAGGAGCACGAGGCCGAACCCGATCCGGTACCACGCGAACGCGGCGAAGCTGTGGCCGGAGACGTAGCGCAGGAAGCCGCGCACCACGATGACTGCGCTGATGAACGCCGTGACGAACCCCACAGCGAACACCGGAATGTCGGCGGCGCTGAGCGCGTCGAGGCTGTCGAGCAGATCGAACACGGTCGCGGCCACCATCACCGGAATCGCCAGAAAGAACGAAAACTCCGTCGCCGCGACGCGGGAGAGGCCCAGCGCATATCCGCCCATGATCGTGGCGCCGGATCGGGACGTGCCCGGCACCAGCGAGAGCACCTGGGCGAGTCCGATCCCGAGTGCCGTGCGCGGCGGCACCTGCTCCAGATCCGGGAAGCGCACGCGCGGCGCGAGCCGTTCGATGGCGAGAATCGCCACACCGCCCACCACCAGCGCGACCGCAACCGTCTCCGTGCTGAACAGGTGCGCCTTGATCCAGTCATGGAACAGGAACCCCACGATCGCCGCGGGCAGGAACGCCACCGCCAGGTTGAGGACCAGGCCGCGATCGGCCGCCTGCCCGTGGTGCAGCCCGCGCGCGGTGCGCAGCAGCGTGGCGCGATAGATCCAGACGATCGACAGAATCGCGCCGAGCTGGATGAAGATCTCGAACGTCTTGCCCCGCGCATCGTGGAAGCCCAGCCATTCGCTCGCGACGATCAGGTGGCCGGTGGAGGACACCGGCAGAAATTCCGTGACACCCTCGACGAGGCCCAGAACGGCGGCCTTCAGCAGGTCGCCGGCGATCACCCGGCGGCCTCACGGTAGAGCCGCTCATACATCGGCACGATCGCGTCCGCCGCGTACCGGCTGGCCTTCTCGACCGCGGCGCGCCGCATGGCGGCGTGCCGCTCCGGATCCCGCAGCAGCTCCACGGCCCGGCGCCCCATCGCCTCCACCGATCCCGGTGGTTCCAGGATGCCGTCCACCCCGTCCTGGATCACCTCCGGCAAGCCGCCCACCCGCGTGGCCACCACGGGTGAGCCGCAGGCCATGGCCTCGAGCGCCGCAAGCCCGAACGACTCCATCTGCGACGGCAGCAGGAACAGGTCGCTCGCCTGGAGCAGCGGGGCCACGGTATCAAGCCGCCCGAGGAAACGTACCGACTCGGCGATGCCCAGTTCCCGCGCCTCGCTCTCGGCGTCCTCGCGCTCGGGGCCGTCGCCCACCATGATCAGCGTGGCCGGCAGCGCGCGATGGATCCGGGCGAAGATCCGCACCACGTCCTTCACCCGCTTCACCTCGCGGAAGTTGGAGACGTGGGTGATGAGCTTGTGGCCGGGCGGCGCGAGCCGGGTGGGATGGTCCGAGGGATGGTATTCGCCAAGGTTCACGAAGTTGGGGATGACGCGAATGTCGCAGTTCACGCAGCCGAACGCGCGATAGGTCTCGTCGCGGAGGTAGTCGGAAACGGCCGTCACCATGTCCGACTGTTCGATCGAGAACTTGGTGATTGCGTAGAAGTTGGCTTCCTGCCCCACCAGCGTGATGTCCGTGCCGTGGAGCGTGGTGATCACCTTGAGCGGCAGCTCGCCGCCCAGCATCTCGCGCGCGAGATAGGCCGTGGTCGCGTGCGGAATGGCGTAATGAACGTGGAGAATGTCGAGCCGTTCGCGCACCGCCACCTCGTGCTGCTTGGAGGCGAGCGCCAGCGTGTAGGGGAAGTGGTCGAACAGCGGATACCGCCCCATCCGCGTGTCCACCTCATGGAAGTACACTCGTTCCGCGTAGCCCCGCAGGCGGAAGGGCGAGTCGTAGGTGATGAAATGCACCTCGTGGCCGCGCCGCGCCAGCTCGAGCCCGAGCTCCGTGGCGACGGCGCCGGAACCGCCGTAGGTAGGATAGCACGTGATGCCGATCTTCATGTGGCCTGTCGCAAGTCATCAGTCGCGGTTGCAGAGGCGGCCATCGCGCTGCGCGGCCGCCCCCTCATCGAACGTCTTCCCAGGCCGCCGCGATCTCCGCCGCGACCGCCTCCGGCCCCCGCGTGGCGTCGAGCACGAGCACGGGCCCGTCGAGCTGGTGCCGGAACCAGGTCTCCTGGCGCTTCGCGTACTGCCGTGTGCTGATGGCGATCGCACCGGCCACCGTGTCCCGCTCCCGCTGGCCGTGGAGGTATTCCACGGCTTCGCGGATGCCGATCCCGTCGAGGCCGGGTGCGTGCGCCGGATGGCCCTCGGACAGCACCGCTGCGACCTCCTCGATCAGCCCCCGCTGCACCATCTCCCTGGCCCGCCGCTCGATGCGCTGATGCAGCACCGCCCGCGGTACGGTGAGCACCACGTACCAGGGGTCGATCACCCGCTGCTGCCGCGCTTCCCGCTGCCACGTGGACAGCGATCGGCCGGTGAGCAGCGCGATCTCCGCCGCGCGGGCGGCCCGCTGGCGACCGCCGCCCGCGAACGACGGATCGAGCCGGCCGGCCCAGCGCAGCAGCTCGAGCGAGTCGAGCTGCGCCAGCCACCGGTCCAGCTCGCGCCGACGCTGGGTGTCGAGTGGCGGCTCGACGAACAGGCCGTCGGCGAGCGCGCGCACGTAGAGCCCCGTGCCCCCGACCACCACCGGCATTCGCCCCCGGGAGCGCACGTCCTCGATCCAGCCCGCCGCCTCGCGCGCGAAGCGGCCTGCGCTGTAGCGCTCGCCCGGGTCCACGCGGTCGAGGCCGTGGTGCCGCAGGCGCGCGAGTTCCTTCGGTGTCGGCTTCGCGGTGCCGATGTCCAGCCGGCGGTACACCTGGCGGGAGTCGGCCGAGACGACCTCCATGGGCCAGCGCTCCGCCAGCGCGAGCGCGACCGCGGTCTTGCCCACGGCCGTGGGCCCGAGGATGACAGGAGTCCTACCGCCGCCCAAACCTGCGCTCCAGCTCTTCCCGCGGCAGTTGCACGATCGTCGCGCGGCCATGCACGTCGTGCGGCGGCAGCGCCGTGGCGAACAGATCGGCGAGGAGCGTGCGCATCTCGCGATCGGCCAGCGCGTCGCCGGCCTTCACCGCCGCCCGGCAGGCGTAGGTGGCCGCGAAGCGCTCGAGCCGGTTGTGCCAGCCGCCGAACCGCCCGCGCGCGAGGTCGGCCACCATCTCGCGGAAGCAGGCGATGGCATCGAACCGGGCATGCGGCGCCGGCACCGTGTGCAGCACCACCGACCGGCCCCCGAAGGGCTCCACGTCGTATCCCACCTGCTCCAGCTCGCGCCGGAAGCTGTCGACCACGTCAAGCTCCTCGTCGGTCAGATCCACCGTGGCCGGCAGGAGGAGCCGCTGCGCCGGGGCACCCC
>JBMOPM010000146.1:0-5527 GCA_049323575.1 Gemmatimonadota bacterium
CCGCGCGGCCGACCACTCGCGGCTCAACGACTCGGTGGAGACCGCGCTCAACGTGGGCGACGGGCTGGTCGAGGTGGTGCGGGTCGGCGAGGGGGCCGAGCGCCGGTCGGTGGTCTTCTCCGAGCGCTTCGCCTGCCCGGTGTGCGGCCTGTCGCTGCCCGAGCTCGAGCCGCGCAAGTTCTCGTTCAATTCGCCGTTTGGCGCCTGCCCCGATTGCCACGGTGTCGGCACCCGGCGCGAGGTGATCCCCGACCTCATCCTGGGCGACCCCAGCATCTCGATCCTCGAGGGCGTGATCCTGCCCTGGGGCGAGCCCACGGGCTACCTGCGCAAGGTCGTGCTGCCGACGCTCGCCAGGGCGTTCAGGTTCGACCTCAATGCCCCGTGGCGCGCCATCCCCGAGGCCGCGAAGCAGGCCATTCTCTACGGCGCGTCGGGCCGCACGTTCAAGTTCCACGTCGACGGGGCCCGGCGGGGCGCGGAGTACGAAACCGAGTGGGAGGGGGTGCTGAGGAACGTCGAGCGCCGCTATCGCGAGACGTCGAGCGAGGCGGTCCGCGCGTCGCTCGAGGAGTTCATGATCGAGCAGCCCTGCCAGACGTGCGGCGGCAAGCGGCTCAGGCGGGAGAGTCTCGCCGTGCTGGTGGAGGGGTGGAGCATCGGCGACGTCGTCGATCTGCCGGTCGAGCGCGCGCTGGAGTTCTTCGCGAGCCTCCCGCTCCGCACCGACGGGCGGAAGACCGGCCTCGCCCCGGACGTGGCGGGCCCCATCCTCAAGGAAGTGAGCGATCGCCTGCGGTTCCTGCGCGACGTGGGCCTGGACTACCTCACGCTCGGACGCGCCGCCGGCACGCTCTCGGGCGGCGAGGCGCAGCGCATCCGGCTGGCCACGCAGATCGGGTCGCGGCTGGTGGGCGTGCTCTACATCCTCGATGAGCCCAGCATCGGGCTGCACCAGCGCGACAACGAACGGCTGCTCGCCACGCTGCGCGAGCTGCGCGATCTGGGCAACACGGTCCTCGTCGTCGAACACGACGAGGACACCATCCGCGCGGCCGACCACGTGGTGGACCTGGGGCCGCGCGCCGGCCGCTTCGGCGGCGAGGTGGTGTTCGAGGGCCCGGTGGACGAGCTCATGCGGCACGAGACCTCGCTCACCGCCCGCTATCTGCGGCGCGAGCTCCGCATCCCCATCCCTTGCGGGCGGCGCGCGCCGGACCGGAAGCGGCGGCTCAGGATCATCGGGGCGCGGGCCAACAACCTGCGCAACCTCACGGTGGACATTCCGCTCGGTCTGTTCGTTGCGGTGACCGGCGTGTCGGGTTCCGGCAAGTCGAGTCTCATCACCGACATTCTCTACCTCGCGCTGGCCCGCCACTTCTATCGGGCCAAGGTGGTGCCGGGAGCGCACACGCGGATCGACGGCCTGGACCAGATCGACAAGGTCATCGATATCGACCAGAGCCCGATCGGGCGGACCCCGCGCTCCAACCCGGCCACGTACACCGGGCTCTTCACGCCCATCCGCGAACTCTTCACCCAGTTGCCCGATGCCAAGCTCCGCGGCTACGGGCCGGGCCGTTTCTCGTTCAACGTCAAGGGCGGCCGCTGCGAGGCGTGTCAGGGCGACGGGCTGGTGAAGATCGAGATGCACTTCCTGCCCGACGTGTACGTGCCGTGCGAGGTGTGCAAGGGCCGGCGCTACAACCGCGAGACGCTGGAAGTCCGGTACAAGGGGCGGAGCATCGCCGACGTGCTCGATCTCACCGTGGCCGAGGCGCTGGATTTCTTCAGTGCCCAGCGTCGGATCGCGGAGAAGCTCGAGCTGCTCAACGACGTGGGCCTGGGGTACATCCACCTCGGCCAGTCGGCCACGACCCTCTCGGGCGGCGAGGCGCAGCGGGTGAAGCTCGCCACCGAGCTCGCCAAGCGGGATACGGGGCGCACGCTGTACATCCTCGACGAGCCTACCACCGGGCTCCATTTCGAGGATGTGCGACTCCTGCTCGAAGTCCTGCATCGTCTGGTGGACAAGGGGAACACCGTCGTCGTCATCGAGCACAACCTCGATGTGGTGAAGACGGCGGACTGGGTCATCGACCTCGGGCCCGAAGGCGGCGACCGCGGCGGCCGGCTGGTGGCGGAGGGCACACCGGAAGAGATTGCGGGCGTGGAGGCCAGCCATACGGGGCGCTTCCTGAGGGAAATCCTGGCGAGGGGGTAGGCCCTCCCCCGAGCCATCCAGCTCGTGGGTTCAAGATGAAACCCGGGCCGCCCCTGCCCGTAGAGCCATCATTACGGGTGAGATCGGTCCCCGCGTCCCTGGCAGCGGACCATTCGGCATGACGATTCCCGGCCCCACGGCCGATCTTCGGGACCAGCTCCACGCCGTGCTCGGCAACACGTACGATATCGAACGCGAGCTGGGTGGTGGCGGCATGAGCCGCGTGTTCGTGGCGCGGGAGCGCGAACTCGATCGGCGAGTCGTCATCAAGGTGCTGCCGCCCGAACTGGCCCAGGGCGTCAACTTCGAGCGCTTCCGCCGCGAGACCCAGCTCGCCGCCTCGCTGCAGCATCCGCACATCGTTCCGCTGCTCACCGCCGGCTCCGAGAACGGCCTGCTGTACTACATCATGCCGTTCGTGGAGGGCGAGTCGCTGCGGGCGAGGCTCGATCGCGAGCGGCGTCTCCCGGTGACCATGGCCATCCACATCCTGCGCGAGGTGGCCGACGCGCTGGCCGCTGCCCACCGCCGCGGCGTGGTCCATCGCGACATCAAGCCGGGCAACGTGCTGCTGGCCGAGGGCCATGCGCTGGTGACGGACTTCGGTGTCGCCAAGTCGCTGGGCGGCGAGGACCGTTCCGGGCTCACCACCGCGGGCCTCGCCATCGGCACGCCGGCGTACATGTCGCCCGAGCAGGCCGCGGCCGACCCCGAGACCGATCACCGCGCGGACATCTACGCCCTCGGCGTCCTCGGCTACGAGCTGCTCGCCGGGCACCCGCCGTTCCACAGCCTGCCGCCGGCCCAGGTGCTGGCCGCGCACCTCGCCACGCCGCCCGAGCCGCTGGCCCGCTACCGGCCCGACGTCCCGCCGGCCCTGGCCGATGCCATCGCCCGCTGCCTCGCCAAGAAGCCGGGCGACCGGTTCCAGAGCGCGGAAGAGCTGCGCCGCCACCTCGAAGTCCTGTCCACGCCGGCGCAGGGCACCTCGGCCCATCTCGCGCCGGTGTCCACCCGCGGGCTGGGCGGCAGCATCCAGCGGCTCGGCGTGCCGACCGCCCTGGCGGGCTACGCGCTGGGCGCGGTGGGTATCACCTGGCTGCTGCGGCGCGTGATCGTCCTCGCGGGCCTGCCCGACTGGGTGTTCCCGGCGGGCGTCGGGCTCCTCGTGATCGACTTCCTCGTGCTGGTCCTCGCGGCGCTCGGGCAGATCCCCTGGCTCACCCGGCGCGGGGCCGTGGTGAGCGGCATCATGGCCTTCGCGATGCTGGGCCTCTCGGCCGGCGGCTGGGTGGCCCTCAAGGCGGCCGGCATCGGACCGATGGGCTCGCTCGTGGCCGCGGGCAAGCTGGGCGCGCGCGACCGGATCCTCATCGCGGACTTCCGGGACCGCACCGCCGATCCGGTGCTGGGCGAGCTGGTGACGGAAGCCTTCCGCACCGACCTCACCCAGTCGCCCGTGGTGCAGGTGGTGCAGTCGGCCGCGATCCAGGGCGCCCTCTCCCGCATGCAGCGCACCGACACCACGCTGGATCTCACCGTCGCGCGCCAGGTGGCCGTGCGCGAGGGCATCAAGGCCATCGTCACCGGCGAGATCACCTCGGTGGGGCCGGGGATCGTGCTGTCGGCGCGACTGGTGGCCTCGGAAAGCGGCGATGTGCTCGCCGCCTTCCGGGAGACCGCGCCCGACTCGTCCGAGGTGATTCCGGCGATCGACCGGTTGTCGAAGAAGATGCGCGAGCGGATCGGCGAGTCCCTGCGGACCATCCGGTCCGACGGACCGCTGGCCGACGTCACCACGCCCTCGCTCGAGGCGCTGCGGAAGTACACGGCCGCGCTGCGCGCCGCCGACCGCGACCACGACTACGCCAAGGCCATCCCGTTGCTCGAAGAGGCGATCCGCCTCGACTCGACGTTCGCGATGGCGTACCGCAAGCTGGGCATCACTCTGTCCAACACCGGCCAGGATCCGCGCCGTTCGGTCGATGCGCTGCGGCGGGCCTACCGGTTCCGCCATCGCCTGCCCGAGCGCGAACGCCTGCTGGCCGAGGCCACGTACTACATGCGGGCCGTCAACCAGCCGGACAGCGCGGTGGCAAGCTACGAGGCGCTGCTCGCCATCGATCCCGGCAACTTCGTCGCGCTCAACAATCTCGGCCTGCTCTACATGGAGCGGGGCGACTACGTCGGCGCCGAACAGCTTTACCGCCGGGCCCTGGACCTCGACTCGACCGCGGTCAACCGCTACGGCCTGATCATGGACGCCCAGGTGGCCCGGGGCGACACGGCCGGCGCGGCCGAGACCTATCGCCGCTTCAGCGCCAAGTACCCAGGCACAGGCCAGACCCTCGTGCTGGGCGCGCTGCTCGACGCGTCCCGGTTCGACTACGATGCGGCCGAAGCCACGCTGCGGCGGGCGCGGGGCCGCTCCGACGGGCCGGCCACGCAGCAGATGGAGATCCTGAGCGACATGGGCGACATCGCGCTCGCCCGCGGCCGGGTGGGCGAAGCGCGAGACCTGTGGCGGCAGGCGCGGGCGCTGATGCCGCTGCCGGCGCCGGACGGCCCCAGGCTCGAAGCGCTGTTCGAGGCGCTGACGTCGGCGTGGCTCGATGTGATCAAGCTGGACCGGGGCGACCGGGCCGCGAAGACCTTGGACAGCGCGCTGGCCCGGGTGCCGCTCAGCGAGATCGACCCGGTGAAACGGCCCTACGCCGAGCTGGTGGGAGTCTACGCCAGGGCCGGCCGCCCCGATCGCGCGCGCGCGCTGCTGGCCGAGCGCGACCGGGTGGTGAACCAGTTTCCGGCCGAGGTCCGGGCCGCCTTCAGCCCGGGCAAGGAGTACGACATCCAGAGCACGATGGGCGAGCTCGCCCTGGCCCAGGGACGGGCCGACGACGCCATCGCGGCCTACCGCCGTGCGGCGGGCGCAAACGGTCAGATGAAGCACGCGGTGCTGCCCGGGCTGGCCACGGCCTTCGAGCGCAAGGGCCGGCCCGACTCCGCGCTGGCGGCCTACCGCGCCTACCTTGACACCCCGGCGCTGTGGCGGGTCAAATGGGACGGGACGTACCTGGCGCTGGTCTACGAACGGATGGCGGATCTCTACGAGCGGGGCGGTGACCGCAGCCAGGCGGCCACCTACTATGGCAAGCTCATCGATCTCTACCGCAACGCCGATCCGGAACTCCGGCCGGTGGTGCAGCGCGCGCGCGCCGGACTGGCCCGGGTGACCAGCGAACCGATGGTGGGGACGTCGCAGTCGGGGCCGCGGCGGTCATCCTGAGGCGGCGGCCGGCCGCC